>CAYWJW010000015.1:0-31829 GCA_964458795.1 uncultured Candidatus Jidaibacter sp.
CTTCCTGGTCAAGGTTTTATATAAATTGCTTCCAAAGCAAAGGGCAATGTCACTTATTATTTGTAGTTGTATATAATAATATCTTAAGTCGTGGTTCTTTGCAGGATTATTATTACCTCTTACCCCGTAAATACCATCTTTAGGTATATATCTCATAAAATACTCTACAGTTTTTGGCATTATAGCATAAGTCTAACAAATATACTAGTTTAGTTTTGCAGGTGCCATATGTTCAAGTAGCGAACATACAAGCTTCATGCCCTCCAAGAACCTCTTGTATTCAAGAGAGGTCCGAACACTAGCCTTATCGGTTAGGAAGCTAGGAGGCATGTCGAAGATGCATACATCAGTAACGAGCTTTCTGGAGTTAATGTAATCAAGGCCATTTAGCACTTCGGCATAAAGCTGCATATATTCCTGAAATACACTTGGATCGACAAATTTTGGTATATTACGCCCTTTGCAGTCGGTAAGCTCAGGGGATGATATGGATGGAGAGCCGAACTTCTGGTTGTATAAAAAGCGTAGCTTAAGCCCAGCACGGTGCTCGTCAGGTGATATTAAGCCGCGCTTAAAGCATAAATCAAGTGCCTCAATGGTGAGATCATGCAATCGTTTCTTAATAAGTTCCTTGGTTCCGAGGTCGGGTTTTAGTGGTAATTTCTTGGTTGGTCTTCCTTTTTTGGTCATGATAAATAAAAATATTAGGTTAAGTATTGGCGTATTATAACGTATTGAAAGATATATATGGAAGTCCTTACATATAATTATTTTTGTATTACGTGTTTTTCTGCTAATATGTACTCTCTAATTTCTAACTGTATAGGGGTTGCCGCATGCTTACTAAATATAAATTACCATTTATATTACTAGCCTTAATACTAACTCCTATGCTGATTGGAGAATATATCCCGCCTGAAGTTAAGTCCTTTTGTTATGCCTTTAGTTTGAGTATAAAAGATGTATTGGTATTATTGCTGCCAGCAATAATTTTTAGCTTTTTATTCAATTCATTGGTCTCGCTAAAACAAAAAGCGGTGTCGTTTATCGCGTTATTGTTGGTTATGGTCGCACTTTCTAACTTCATGGCCATACTTACGGGATATACGATTGGTGCTACTTTTTTACCATATCTAACCCTGGATTTAAGTGTGGATAATACGGTACTTAAGCTTTTGCCGCTTTGGTATGCACCAATACCTAAGGTTATTTCCAATGAACCTGCTATTATTCTAGGTATAATAATGGGGATTTATTTTGCCTTGCGGCCAAATGATATGGTGGAGAAGATAGCTAAAAAAATGAATGATTATGCTGCATCTTTTTTAAGGCGTATATTCCTACCGATTTTGCCGATATTCATTTTAGGGTTTGTTCTGAAGCTGGAATATGATGGAAGCTTATCAAGAGTATTTGATACATATGGGTCTGTACTGCTACTCGTAGTAAGCACGCAAGTTGGATATGTAATTATGCTGTATTTAGTTGCAAGTAAGTTTAAAGTCAGCAAGACTTTTGAGTTTATAAAGAATATCATACCTGCAACACTCACTGGTTTTTCTACAATATCAAGTGCGGCTACAATTCCGGTTAATATCATGTGTACTGAGAAAAATCTTCATAATCCTAACTTTGCGCGTATGATAATCCCCACCACTGCCAATATCCATACTCTTGGTAGTGCAATAGGTCTTACTATATTATCACTTGCTACTTTGATAGCATTCGGACATGGGTTACCGGAATCGGCTAGCTTCTTTATTTTTGCCTTCTATTATGCGATGGCTAAGTTCGCGGTTGCCGGGATACCGGGCGGCGTTGTAATAGTGGTTTCTCCGCTTTTGGAAAGTTATCTTGGTTTCACCCCAGAAATGATAGGATTGATAACTGCAATCTATATGATGTTTGACCCGTTTGGTACGGCGACTAATGTCACCTGCAATGGTGCATTTGCTATAATATTTAGTAGAATTTATAAATCACAAGAAGATGGTCATATAGAAGATGAGGTGAAAGAAGTAGCATGATAGACAGCTTTACTTTCCATTCACTTAAAGAAGTAACGTCAACGCAAGATGTTGCGCATAGCTTTGCCAAAGAAAGTAAGCTGCCGCATGCAATGGTGATTACTGCAACTAGTCAAAATAGTGGGAGAGGGCGGTATGATCGTACTTGGGTGTCTCCCGAAGGTGGTCTTTATATGACCATTGCGCTCAAGCCGCGAAAATCAATTGAGTTATGGTCACAGCTCTCGTATGTGGTGGGGATTTCACTCAGTGAAGCTATCACGCAGATTGAACCTGTTTGCGCACCTCAGCTTAAGTGGGTTAACGATGCGCTCTTAGGTAACAAAAAGGTTGCTGGCATTTTGCTTGAGTTGCTTGGAAATGACACCATACTAATCGGTGTTGGCATCAACCTAAAAGTAAATGCATCTATTAATGATGTTCTAGGCACAAGCCTTGACAAGCACTCAGCTAAATTCAGTAGAGAAAAGCTTATGGATACTTTCCTAAAGCGTTTTAAATACAACTATAATTTGTGGTGTTCCGGTAGTTTTGAGCCGCTCCGAAATCTCTGGGTTCGCATGGCCTATGGTATTGGCAGAGAGATAGAAGTTAAGCTGAGGGATAGAACGCAAATCGGCACCTTCATAGGGATTGATGATGTAGGAAACCTCCAGCTTTTAAGTGGAGGAAGTATTGTACTTATAAATGCAGGAGATGTGTTTTTTCATTGATTTCCTTGACGTGGCTTTATAGGATCTGTTACAATGACTGCAATTTAAAAATAATTTGAGGATTACCATGACTTCTTTATCTACTGTCTCTAATATATTAAAAAAAATAACTTCAACCGCTACCGGCTGCGAAGCAATTGGGGGTCTTACAGTGTTTTTATCTTCAGAAATTGTTAAGCGATCTTATAAGGAAGATACTGGGAAATTTATGGCTTTGGTTGGATGTCCTTTAGGCGTGCTCGGTGGATTGGCTTATAACTCAATTTATAACAAGTTTGATGATAAAATAACACCAGTTGTAGCTGCACTAACTGCACTGTCAACTGTTTACTTAGCATATCGCGAGTATGAAGGGATGTCAAAAAGCGATAAAAGTAATGAGGATAAGGTAACAACTTTTATAATCGGATCAGCAATTTTAACTTCTTTTGCCGCAATTGCTGCTACAGCTGCATCCGAAGGACTTCAGTACGCTGCTGCATACTATAATGCAAGGTAACTTAAAAAGAGTAAAAATAATTTTTGAGGGTTTTTATGAGTTCTTCTTTATCTACTGTTTCTAATATATTTAAAAAAATAACTTCAACTGCTACCGGCTGCGAAGCAATCGGCGGGCTTACAGCGTATTTGTCTGCAATAATGGTTAAGCGATTTTATAATAAAGATACTGGGGAGGCGGTGCGTTTCTTTGGGTGTTCTTCAGGTGTACTCCTTGGATTGGCTTATAGCTCAATTTGTAACAAGTTTGACGATAAAATAACATTAGGTTTAACCGCGCTAACCGCACTGTCAATTTCTTACAACTCATATAACAAGTATAACAATATGCCAGCACAAGAGATAAGTGATATTGATAAGAGAACAAGCTTTGTTATTCAAGCAGCACTTATAACTTCGTTTTCCGCAATCGCTGCTACAGCTGCATCCGAAGGACTTCAGTACGCTGTAGCATGCTATAACGCAAGGTAGTCCAAAAAACCTTCAAATAAGGTCATTCCGGACTTGATCCGGCGTTGTTGCACGGATAGTGTCACGTCGCCTCTTTTTCCTTATGAGATTCTTACGTTGCTACGCTCCTCAGGATGACGGGAAATGGTTAGGATATTGCAAATAACCTAACCACCAACACTCTTATTAGTGAACTCAAACATATAAGAGTCAATTGGCTCATTGATGATGGGGCCTATGAAGTCGACATTTACAAACTCATCACCTTGGTAGATCCGCATACCCTGTAGCTTTATCGGGGAAGCATTGAACTTAAGCGAGGTGAGGCGCTTATGTTTATCACCCTTCATAACAAAGTCCACTTCAATTTTGTTGCCAGATATATTAAGGCGTTTGATAACCGCCTGGGTGCTTATACGGAAATTTTTATTCGAAAGCAATGCGAGCATAAGCTCTTCGCCAGATGCGTGGTTGGTCTCATCCAAATCCGGAATATAGTGCATAACGAGGTTTGAGTTAAGTAGTATCAACTCTTTCTCCGGAGTGAAATACTCTATGCGAATCCGTCCGGGCTTTTTGATGTATGCACGTCCCGATCTTTTGATACCGCTTGTGTCAGTTTGTAAGAAATCTGATTCTATGCTTTTAATACTCGCAAGATAGTCATCAACGGCTTTGATGGTCTTGCTAGAATTGTCAACAACTTTGGCTATTGCAAAAGAGGAGGGGAGTACGAAATAGATTGAGAAAAATACTGCTATAAGATAGACTTTAAGTCGCATAATATTGTAACCCTTAAATTTCCTTTTAGTTCTATTGTAAAGTGATCAAAAAAACAATCAAAACCGCAATTAAAATTACCTCAGCAATGCTGGCGTTTTTAGCGACGATGGCTTTTGTATTGTTTATGTGGATATATACAGGTCCTCGGTCAGTCCCATTTTTGGCAGACTACCTAAGAGAAAATATATCGGAGTTACTACCGCGCACTATAAGTATTTATGTGGAAGATGTGCTACTCGGGTTTGATGAGGACTTCCGGATTCGTCTAAAGCTTGCCGACTTCAGAGTTATAGATGAAACAAGGGGAGAATTTACTACCTCGGATATCAGTATCATTGTGGATCCACTTGCGTTCTTTCCGCAAACCCACCACAATTTACTTAATGTCCAAATCAATGGGCCAGCACTGGTGTATAGCGCATTTAAAGACAGCTTAGGTAATGCACCCATACCAATTCAACAGATAAATGATTACCTGAATTCACATAAAGAATCTCTGCTTAAATTTAGCCTTTCGCTCACAGATACGAAATTTGATGTAGATGTAAGTGATAACAAACAAGCAGTCATCCACGTGAACGAAATTGTCCTGAAACCTACGTTGATAAGAGATAAACTGCTATTCGCTCTCTATGGAGACTTTAACATAGGGGGTAAGAATAATGTTATGGAAGCAACTATTGATACTTCATCCAACAAAAATCTCATAATAAAGGGCACTGTTACTAATTTATCTAACTTCACACTTGAGGAATTTGGTATGAAGTTGCCAGAATTAGACAAAGCAAATGTCGAATTAGACTTAACCTTTACCGCGCTTCTAAGGGGTACTAGGTCAATCGAATACATAGAGTTCGAAGGTTCTAATTTTGATGGTTTAATAAGGGCTAATAATTTCTTCAATAAAGATATCAGAATATCCAGTCTTCAACTTAACGGATATTGTAATAATAATTGTCAGGTGGTTAATATTGAGAAGCTGAATATTAAGGCTGATAAACTTAATCTTAAATCTAGTGTGGAATATAAACCAATATCAGGACATCCAACGCTTGTGGTTAATTTCCATCTTAAACCAATGCCTACTGCAATGGTTGATTACTACTGGCCAAAGTCCCTAATTCCTAGAACTAGAGATTGGATCTTTGAGCATGTCAAAGGTGGTACGCTTAAAAGTGCTAAAGGCACATTGCAACTCAATTTTACAGAATTGGCGAGCAAACGCCTGCATGATAGTAAGGTTTCCGTGGATTTAGAGCTTGATGGTACTAGCATAAAATATCTGGATCATGTTAGTCCTATTACGGATATTGATGCAAATGTTAACATTGGTCTTGATGATGTAAAATTTACCATAAAGAAGGCATTGATCTCAAATAGCATAATTGAGAGTGCAGTTGGTAAAGTCAGTAACTTGGGATCAAGTAAAAGTGCAGTTACCATAAATGCTAAAGTGTTTGGGGATGTTCAGGATTTGATAGACTTGTCATTCCAGCATGCAGAGAAAGCTAATTCAGAGCTAAAAAATATTGAAGGAATTGCGGTTGCTGATCTAAAAGTTACTATACCAATTCAGGATGCTGACTTGGAGCTCAAAGATATAGGGATAAGTGCTAATGCTAAAATTAAGAAAGCTTCAATGAAGAAAGCATACAAGTCTTTTGGGTTTAGCAATGGTGAGTTTGATGTACTATTTGATAACTTTATGGTTAACATAAAAGGAAAAGCATTAATAGATAATAGATTTCATGGGGATATTGCCGGTGAATACAAGCTATTAAGCAATCAAAAATCGATCAAAATAAAGAGTCCATTTGCATGGGATAATCTTAATGAATTCGGAATTGCTAAACCAAGTTTTCTAAACAATAACTTTGATTTGAGTTTAGAGCTTAACGAGGATAATCATGGGACCAGAAAATTTCTTACAGTCGATCTCCGCGATTCTACCATTAACTATGGTTTGCTAGGTATTAAAAAGAAAATAGGCGAACCTGGGTTTCTGCGCATTATGCTCGAGGATTCGGATAATAAAAGTCATTACAATATATCCGATTATTATCTAAGCCTATCTGACCTTGAGAGTAAGGGAAGTGGAGTTGTTTCTGAAAGCTTTGATATAGAAAAAATATATTCTTCTCATACTAAATTTGGTAAGGGTGAATTCAAGTTTAATTTAGAGCATAAGAACAAGGCCTATAATGTTATGATATCAGGACAGAGTTTGGACATTAGCAATATCAAGTTTCTAGGAGATTCAGCAAGAAGAAGTGATAGTAGCTCAAGTAATAAGAATCCAGGCTCTTATAGTGTTGATGCTAAAATAGACAGGCTTTATCTTAAAAACGATCAGCTTATAACTAATCCAGTGTTTAAGGCGCAAATTGATGGAGACCTTATCAAAGAATTAAAGCTCTCGGGTGGTATGGGTGAAGGTGCAATCATGAATTTAAATATTAAATACCCAATAGTATCGCTAACCGCGACCGATGCTGGCAAGCTTACAAAAGCATTAGGGTTTACCAATAAGATTGAAGGAGGGAACTTTAATCTATACGGAAAACTAGATGGTAAAAACTTTGATGGTACGCTTGAAATCCGCGATTATCGCATGCGGAAAGCACCGATTATGGCAAAGCTCATTTCTGTGGTATCGATAACTACAACGTCATTTGAAGGGCTTTCCAATATTTTTGGCAATCAAGGAGTTAAATTTGATAAACTTTATTGCCCACTAAAGCTAAATTCCGGAGTGATAGATCTAAATGGTTGTTACACTAAAGGCCCATCTCTTACCTTTACCGCAGAAGGTAAGGTAGATTTTAATACGGATACTGTGAAAATCAGGGGTACTGTAGTTCCAGAAAATATTATTAATACTGCAGTTAAAAGTATTCCGATACTTGGTGCAGCATTCAGTAGTAAAAAGGGGCATGCCTTCTTAGGAGCGTCGTACACAATAGAAGGCCCGATCGACGACCCTAAGACCAGATCAAACCCCCTATCAATCCTAGCCCCCGGCGTATTGAAGGAAGCGTTTTAATTAGTATTTTGCTGGCTACAATGTTATAACACTATCCATGCAACCCACCATCTGCATCACATATAACAAAATAACCAAAATATTTTCACCAGGGACTTCCATCCGCTATAAGCCCCAAGTTATAATACCATCATAAATATTTAAGAAATTATTTAAATATTAACGGTTTATTAACCATTTTAAAGGAGACTGTAGGATATGGAATTAAAAAGTATAGGGTGCGGATATGGATGCTGGTAAAGAAGTTAGAACGTTTTTAGATGATCCAAAAAAGGTCAAAGAGTTTCTTAAAACATATGATCATGACGTGGAAAAACTAAATAAGGATGTGACTTTTATAGAGTTATCCAATCGCATATCAAGCAAAGGAGTAGAAATCTTTGAAGATGAATTATTTGATGGCTTAGACGCTGAAGCAAAAGCTGCCATTTTGCTTCTAGCTTTGCAGAATGAGCTAGACAAACCTAAAGTGAAAAAACGCGATGAAGATATAGAGTTTTTATTAAACAAAGTAATCGAAGAAATTGAAAGCCCTATAAGAGGTATAGCAAATACTAATTTTCGGTCTCTCTTTAAGATCATCCATACAAGCAAAGACCATGATGTTTTGGCAAGCTATCTTACCTTATTAAGTATGAAAGACAGAGAGCCTACAACTAGAACCAAAAAAGGCGAGGTGCTGGGATGGCTTATCGAAGCTCCGCGTAAAGATTTCACCCTGAGTGAATTACTTTCTTATATAGATACTATCCACAGTCTTAGCAAAGGTGTTATAAAGCCTACATTAGCAGAGCAGCTTAAAGTTCAGTTTTTACGGACTATGGAAGAGTTTAATATCAATAAACTTACAGATAATGATCTGATTGATTTATCAATACAAGTAGCAAAGTTTGCTAAAGGTGGAGTTGTAAATGAAAGGCAAGCTTCTACGCTCATAAATAAATTTATGAACAAAGTTAGCAAGAATGCCAATGTGCTTAAAGATAAGGATGACTTCTACATAGATGTATTGCCATTCATGTCTGCTCCGGAAGAAGGTAACCCCCACCCGCTTCTTGCATTCATCGAGAATAACCGTAGGGGTGCCTGGATGGTTATTAATGATGTTGCTGATGTTAACGATAAAGGTCAGCACAATAAACTACTTAAAAGCATGCTAGAGTTGCAGGTAAAACAGAAAAACTTCGCTGATGTTAAGGGCTTAGGAGAGGGTGGTAAAGACAGAAATGGCTTATTTGCCGCACTAGAAGCAGCCAAAGGCGACACCACACTTCAAGTAGCAGCTTTCAACGAAATCACCAAAGCTCGTGAAGCTAAGACTGCAATTATAGACGCTTATTGGATCGTAGGTCGAGATGGAGATTGGATAATTAAGAACGGTGCTCCAGAAGCTTTGGAAACAGCAAATGCTGCATTTCAGAGCAGGCCAATATATAATAAAGCCATGCAAGCAATACTTGCAGACACAAAAGCTGCTAAAGCTTTATATGAAAGCGTAAAAGGAGATTCCAAAAAACTAAAAGCACTCTTAAGTCTTGAACCTATTACAATAGGTGAGAATAAGCTAGCAATCTCAGGCTTCATCTATGCCGCATTGAGCCCTGAAGAAAGAGTTGAGTTCATTGCAAATCCTGCTCTTGAGAACCTATCTGAGATTTTTAATATCGTTTCTGGCGCAGCAAATTGGGGCAAACTCTCAAATTATGAGCTTATAAACTTCTCAATACAAGTAGCCAAACTTAAAGAAAGTGGAGATATAAATGAAAAAGAAGCATCTGTGCTTATAAATAGATTCATGAATAACGTCAAAAAAGATGCCAGCGTGCTTAAAGGTAGAGATGGTTTCTATAAGCACGTACTACCACTCATATCACAAAACAAACCCCATCCACTTCTTGCATTCATTGAAAATAACCGCGCGGGCGCTTGGATGGTTATTAACGACTTCGCTAAAGACGAAGTCGCTAACGTTTACGGGAAAGAGCAGCATGATGCTTTGCTTAAAGAAATGCTACAGTTGCAAGTAGAGAAGAATAATTTTAAGGATGTTAAAGGTGGAAAAGGATTACTTAAAGCACTTGAAGCAGCAAAGGATGATAGCGATCTTCAGATTAAAGTCTTCAATGCCATTACAAAGGAGCGCACTAATCAAGTGCCAATATTAGCGAAGAAGATAAAAAAGCATTCTTCATACCGTGCTAGTCAAGAAGCCCTAGGTTATGATCAAGCTTTAGTTGCAATACTGTCTAATGAAAAAGCAGCTACAGCATTATATGATAGCGTTAAAGATGATCCTAAAAAGTTTAAAGAGCTGCTGCAAATTTATAAGGATTTAAGTATAGTAACAAACTTTACGATAGCAGTCGATGGGAATGTCTCAAGCTCGCGTAAAATAGAGAGCTTTATATATGAGGCTCTAGATGGTGCTGAGAAAAAAGCTGAGTTTATTCGAAATTCAGCTATTATAAACCCTCTTGACGCTATATTAGAACGTGGAGGTGATAATTTTGCATCAGAAATTTATTATAATTTTACGAACGACAAAACATCATTCCCTAAACCTCTGGCAGATTTAGATGGTGAAGTTAAAAAGGCGTTTGCTGACCGAATAATGGGTGCGATAAATAGCCATTCTACGCAGTTTACTGGTAAGGGAAATATAGAATGGTTTTATAAGCATGTACTACCCTATGCTCAGCATGAGCTAATTATAAAATTTATAGAAAAGGAAAACGCTATTGCTCAAAAACCGGAACAGGTTTGGGAAACCATATATGCTATATTTAATCATGAGCAAATGAAAACTGATACTGAGCTACTAACCAAAATAATCGATCAGCAAATTAAGGACAAAGCATTTATAAGCAAAAGTTTAGGTGCTGCAAAAAACGCAAATTATGCCGCTATAGATGGAGAAAAGCTTGTTCCAGCTTTACAGCAAATAAATGATCCCGAGCTAAACCTACGCGTGTTTGATGAAATTAACCGCGCAATGTCTACAACTAAAAATCTGGTCTCTAATAGAGAGTTTGAAGCGGTCAGATGGCATGTTATGAACGACAAAGCCAGTGTACAGGAGCTGTACGCTAGGGTGAAGGATAAGCCTAAAGAGCTTGCCAAACTGCTTGATGGTACTGTTATTGATCCTAAAACTGAAGCAAAGACCCCTATGTCATCGCTAATATACCAGCAACTTACAGACGAACAGAAAGCAGAGTTTTTAAGGCACGAGCAGGTTAACCCGTTTGAAGTTCTTCATGGTCTTAAAATAATTCGTTATGAACGTTCTAAAAAGCCTGCTGCAACTCCCTGGGTTGAAATTAAGGGTGTTACCTTAATAGGGGTTGCTGCAAAAATCAAAGGTTCCAATCAACTAACGGACCCGGAAAAAGATGCTCTAGTTCAGCGCATACTCGCGCATATTGATTATAAACAAGCAGATTTCTTCGGTAAGCCGATAGATATTCCGGATAACTTGGAGAGGGATTTGCAAATAATAGGTGATTCTGATTTAAATGTGAAAGTGTTTAAAATACTGGCTGCAGGGCGTGAGAAGTTGCTCAAGAATACTAAGGCTACTACAGAGGTAGAGGATGAGCTAAAAAGTAAAAGCAATCATTTCTTATGGATACTTCTTAATGATGAAGCCACAGCAAAAGCAATATATGAGAACTACAAAGGCAGCGATGCTAAGATGAGAAATCTGTTTGCCAATACAGCGATTAGCAAACCAACTCCTCCTTTCAACGAAGATGAAGTCAGCGTAGACTATCTGCTTTATATCAATGCTGACTTAGATGAAAAGACAGTTGTAGAGTTCTTGCAAAATAAGCATGTAGACCCTATGAAAATCCTGCTTGATATACCTAAAGATAGTGAATCTGATATATTTAATTATGTAGAGTTCGTATCAAGCTACATATCTGCCTTTCCTGAAACCAAGAGATATGTGGATTCCTTCAACAAAAATGCGGATCCTATATTTCTACAAATACCAAATGCGGAATCGATCAAAGCCAAATCAATGCTTGAGCTTATCCTAAAAGTGGATGAACGTAATAATAATCAATATCTAATCACAAAATTTTCGACCGAAGTTCTGGTAAAAGACCCAAAAGCCAAAGCCTCTGCAGCAGTCTTTGGTGATAGAGTCCAAGCAATCTCTGGTGTTATTGATAATCCAGATATAGGTCTAGATTCAGCTCAAAAACATGAAGCTAAGCTAGCACTATACAGCGCAATAATGCAAGATCCAGCAGCTAAAAATTTAGCGTTAAATGCTAAAGAAAACTTAGTGGATAGAAAATACATGCTGCTTGCGGCACTTCAGGAGGGAAAGGTTGAGGATGCGAGAGTGTTTAGTGAGATTACAGCCAAACTGGATACTCCTACTATCAAAGTTATTGTGGACGATATTCAAGAAGATCCAAATGTTCCTCAAGAAATGAAGCTAAAAGTCATTAATGCAGGACTCGGTCTAGAATCTAACGCGCGTAAGCCAGCGTATATAGAGATGCTGAACGAACTATCAAAGTTTACAGATGTAGGTACTATTGGAGAATATGATAAGCTCATTGAACAGTTCGTGCAGTACACTAAGTCGCTTGAAGGTGATGAGGCTGAAAAGTATGTATCAGCACTGTTTAAGGTAATGGGCACAGCGCATGAGAATATTGCTTACAGGATAGCTAGCGAGATATCAATATATATTGCTGGGGATGTAATAAATGCCGTTATAAATTCCGCCACAACTCCTGAAGAAATGAAAGGTATAAAAGAGCTCGTCGGTATAATGCCGCATGGTAGATATCCAGTAAATAAGGTTAGAGGAGTTCTGCGGAATGTGGCCAAGCAACATCCAGATATTATTAATACGGTAGCTAGTGAAATGGTTGTAGATGCTGCAGAAGCTAGAAGTAAAGGTGGGACAAAAAAGCTATCACCTTTAAGCATAGCACAGCAAGCTGCTATACTGCTTGGTTTTGCTGATAGAGGGGGTGATGCTTCTAGTATATATGAATCCGTTCTTGCATTTCAAAATACAGGTGCAATGTCCATGTCATTGACCGATGCAAAATCAATAACGGCTGAAATCCTTAACGTCTCCTTTGATTTTAAAGACCCTGTGTTTGTCAGGTTGCTATATGCCAATACATCTATGAAGATTATAAAAGAGAGACTGCCTATAGAGGATGCAGTTAAGCTTGCTGAGGGAGTGTTTGAACCGCACAACCCGGGTCTATTTAACAAGTTCATGGTAGGGCTTTATGAAGAACTTGCGGTTAGTGAAGAGCATGCGAAACAGTTCCTTAATGCAAACCCAGGCGCACTATTCAAAGCTGCTGCTGCTCTCAAAGATGAAGGTTTGAAAGCTAAATTAGTCAAAGACCTTAATGCGATAAAAGGTGAAGAAAAAGATGAAGATTTCATCAGAAGAGTATTTGCCTCTCTAGATGCTGAAACCAGTATGGATAAGACAGATATTTTAGATATAAAACACCGGCTATTCGCTTCACAAACAGAGCACACAGTGGGGGACTTACAGAAGACTTGGGAGTATGTAGGAGACAATTTCGAATGGATATTTGAACTGCTGCCGCAATCTGAGCTTGAGAGAGTTATAGATGGTATAATATCAGATAGTAGGGCTCCTAGAAATGGAGAAATAGTTCAAAAATCTATTATAAGCACTTTAGCAGCTGCGCTAACTGATGATACAGTTGATGAGAAAGCGCTTAGTATAGTAATTAGAATGCTGAACTATTCAATAGGGCAGGGAATGCTTATTGATGGCTTGGTGGAACTCACTAAAGAGATGGATGAAGAAGACATCCGAGCTTTCAATGAGGAGATCACTAAGATTGCAGATAATGAGGTACGTAAGCAAATGCGCACTACTCTGTTTAACGCCATAATAGATAATGAGCGGTTAGATGCGTTAGTAGAAATTGCAACAGTAAATATAACTGAAGGCAAAACACCTAGTGACCATATGAAGTTGGATGAAATAGGTAGAGATACTATACTGGCTATTTCGGATCTATTACTAGTTGAAGTAGAGATAGATGCTGCAAAAGCTATATCGGCTGAGCTTTTCAAGGATATTAAGGAAGATGGGCTAAAAGAACTCTTGGATGCTGCTAAAGAAAAAAGTCCTGAACTGGCTGCTTTCATGGCAGAGCAAAAACCCGAACTCTTTGCGACTATTTTATCAACTCCTCGAACTGCGGGCAGCGTTTTCACCTATGGTGATATGTATGTATTTGACAAGATTATTAAGGAAGATGGCCTTACCGCGGTAGAAGCTGCAGAGCGCTTGCTTAAAGCATACAATGATCCTGCAAATAAGGACAACAAAAACCTAAGAACAGCGATAGAAACATATTACAGTAAGTATGTACAGCAGAACCTAGGTAAGGGTGCGATCACAGGAGAAGTTGAAACAGACTATGATGTTGAAGCAATCAAAGAAGCAAGCCCAGAGTTGATTGCCAAATTCTTCCGCAAAGCCGCTGAGCTTGAAAAAGCCGCTAAGCCTAAAGAGGAAGAATTTGAGTTTGTATCTCGAGGCAGTATAGCAGAGCCACTTGAAGAAGAAGTAAAATCAGTAATTGTGACAATGGAAGCAGAGCCGGAAGCCGCAGCTCCAATAACTACACGCCCAGAGAACTTATTAGTGTTCGACTTCAAGGTGCTCGCAAATATCCATGAGGAGTTGGCGAAGAAAGCTGGAGCAGAACCTAACTTCAATACACTAGCTAAATTATTTTATGAACTTGTCACTCGTGTTGGTAAATTTTTCTCAAGTGAGGATAAGGAGCTTAGTAAACTAGCCAAAAGGTTCGAGGTGGTGCTAACCAAAGAAATCTCATTTGAAGCTAAGGTTGATCAAGAAGGTGCCAAAAAACATAATTTGGAACTTAAAGAGAAAACAGAAGAAATAGCCACAGATAAGGAGCCAAAAGGCTTCGCCGCTAAAATAGCACAGAAAGCTGATATTGTGAAAAAGGGTATCTCACCTAAAGATATGAAAGAAGAAGATAAAGGAAGCAGCAGAGAGAGGTAGACTGCGTATCTACTACTACCAAGTGTTCAATTATTTTTTCTCTCAGGGGCTTCCATAGGCTATTTCTATGGTATATAATGATAAATATAAGATAAGAAAGCCGTGCTTAAAGTTCAAAGAAGTAGTCATCCTTGTTATCAATGCTAGCTATCACTATCCATAGGCAAAAACCCATCAAGGGAGCTTTGGAAGTAAGGTTTTGAATTCATCTCCTTAAGCCTGGATACAGTGCGTTTGAACTCAAAAGCATGCCTACCGGCTTTGTAAATGGCTTCTATCTTGCAGTCACTCAAACAGATTAGCTTTATTCTCTTTTCATATAAGCAATCAATTAGCGTGATGAAGCGTAATAGCTCGTTATGATCACTAGGGGTGAGCTTAGGGATATCCGTGAGGATAATCAAGTTAAACTGGCTGCAAAGGGCTAGGTAATCAAGGACGCCATGCTCAACTTCACATAGCTCTTTAAAGGTGAATACCGCTATGTGGCCATACGAATTGAGGGCGGTTATTGAATGATTTTCAGCTATAGTAATCGTTTGCGCATATAGTGGTTGATTGCCGGTTAACGACTGGATTATATAGTTTAGAGCTTTCCTATTCTTAGTATTAATTGGGTAGAAATAGCCTTTGGTTAACTCTAGGTTTTGCAGGCGGTAGTCTATGGAATTATCTAGGTTGAATACGTCCAGCTTACTCTTTATCAGCTCAATGAATGGTAAGAATAATTCGCGCTGTAGACCGTCTTTGAAGAGGTCTATAGGTATGCGATTGGAAGAGAAGAATACCAGTGTTCCTAAGTCTATCAAGGCGCTAAATAGGCGGCCCACTATCATAGCATCAGCTATATTGTTTATTTGGACTTCGTCGAGAATTAGTACTCGGTACATTCTGGCGAGTTCAGATGCATATTGCTTGATAGGGTCAGAAGTGTTTGTGGTCTTTCGAAGCGCCTCAAGCTCACGGTGGGTGGTCAACATGAATTCGTGGAAGTGAGAGCGTTTTTTTGCACTGGTAGCCAAATTATCATGGAAGAGATTTAGCAAAACTGATTTTCCGCGTCCTACATCTCCCCATATGTACATACCACGAAAACGGGTTTTAGGCTTTTTGCTAAGTTTTAAAAAGCCTAAAAGTTTATGGCGCGGGTTATGCCATGAGTCAATGGCATAGGCGTATTCATTGAGCTTGGTGGCAAGGTCAAACTGGCTTTGGTCAAACGCCCATTTTTTGTGCTTTAGGAAGTCCAGATAAATTTGTGTAAAAGCATCCATAGACTTGCATTTAAGGGTTTATGGGCCAAAGAAGACTACGGATGAAATTAGTACAACCCAAGCGAGAGTTAGAGGCAAGAATACCTTCCACCCTAAACGCATCAACTGGTCATACCTATATCTTGGGAATGCAGCGCGCACCCATATGAATAGGAATAGTATAAATGATATCTTAAGAACAAACCAGACAAAACCTGGGATGAAGTTTAAGAATTCCAAATTAAATGGGGGGAGCCAGCCTCCCATGAATAGAATAGCAGCAACACCACTCATCAGGATCATGTTAGCATATTCACCTAGGAAGAATAGCGCAAATGGCATGGATGAATACTCTACGTTATATCCGGCTACTAATTCCGCCTCTGCTTCTGGAAGGTCAAAAGGATGACGATTAGTTTCGGCAAGAATTGATACAAAGAACACTACAAACATAGGTAGCAGTAGTAGCTCCATATATAATGGCATGTGTTTATGTGCCTCAATAATAGCTCTAAGATTTAGGGTTTGTGTGTAAAGCAGTACACAAATTATAGCAAAGCTGATGGATACTTCGTAAGAGACCATCTGGGCAGCAGAGCGGATCGCGCCTAGAAATGCGTATTTAGAATTGCTGGCCCAGCCTGCTATTATAACACCATATACGCCGAGCGATGAAATAGCAAGTAAGTATAGTACCCCAACATTGATATCGGCAATCAGGAAGTCCTCTGATATGGGAATCACAGCCCAGCCTATCATAGCCAAAGAGAATGTGATAACAGGGGCTAGTAAGAATAGTATTCTATTTGCCCCAGATGGAATAATGGGCTCTTTAAATACTAGCTTAAGAGCATCCGCAATTGGTTGAAGCAGCCCAAGAGGTCCAACCACATTTGGGCCTTTTCGTAGCTGCATTGCGGCAATGATCTTACGTTCGGCATAGGTTAAGTAGGCAACGCACAGTATTAGCGGCACAACTAGCATTAAGATTTTAGCGATAATACCAAGGGTTAGTTCCATAGAATCTAAGAAAAAATCATCTAGTTATTGTCTACATCATAATTAATATTTAGGCAATTAGTTTGCGAACTTTAGTGCTAAGTAGTTCTGGTCCTGCTTGGTGCACAGCTACTTGTGACTATATATGATGCTAACACGCCAAGACCGGCTGCAACTTTTAAAGGAGTGTTCTCAATTGGGAGTACGTATGCCATGGCAACCGCAAGAGATGAAGAGGCTACAACTAATTCTTTGCTGAGATCTTTATCGCTTAGATTATAGCAACTATATAGCGAAAACCCAAAGGATAAGAGCCCACGCATGAATGAGCGTTCACAGGAAAGAGTTATAGTACTTCCAGGAATACATCTATTAAACTTAATAATACCATTAATTAAAGCGCCAAGAACAGAGTATTTGAGAGGTTTAAAGATTAAATCTACCGCTGTATGCTGCATCTTTTCAGCTAAAAGCTTCATCATCTTCTCCTGAGAAGATACTTTTATTGGGGTCAAAGCGGAATAAAGTAGGTCTAAACTAGCTTTATATTTACCAAGCCTATCAGCGGCTCTCTCAACAATTAGATTATTCTTTTCCTGGTTTGATTTGGCAGATTTTTCTTCGCTGTTCGGAATCTGGTCTGGGGCATGTCTATTTAAAATAACGTTTGAAATCAATATTGTTTTGTGGCTTTGAATTTTAGATTTTTCAGGCTCAGGCATATCAGGTTTATAAAGCAGATTAAGTCTTTGCAGTATGAAAGTTAAAGCTTTCTTGCTAAGACAATCTTCAGCTATACCTGTATTATCAAGGTTGATGCTACGCAAGCTCTCATTAACACTCGCAGCAACAGCAAGCATTAAACAGTCGGTGACCTCTTTATTCCCAGATAGGTTTAGCGAAGTTATTGTTTGGCTTTTATATATCAGTGCCGCTAGAATTGAAATATGGTCGTTCGTAAGTTCCTGATTAGAAAAATCAATTTCTTTGGTACCCTGTTCTAGATGCCGCCTTAGTTCAATCGTAAAAGCTTCTATATCCTTCATAACAACGCCAATCATAAATAGATAGCAGTGTTATAAGCTATTTCTTAATATTTGGCAAATATTTCTACAGAAATCATCTCGCTACTGCCCTACTGTTTCTGTAACTCCCACTATATCTGCGCCATGAAGTACTTGCACTGAAGAAGTTTCAAGGTCATTGCCTATTGGTTCTGTAGGCTTATTAAAACATTTGCCTAGGAACTGTTCGGCTACTGCATAGAAAGATGCCTTATTTTCAGGGCGGGCGAAGCCATGGCCTTCATTAGGGTAAAGCAGATAAGTCACAGGGATTGAGTTTTCCACCATCTTGTTCACAATTTGGTCTGATTCAGCTTGCTTTACTCTAGGGTCATTGGCTCCTTGCGCTATCAAAAGTGGCTTGGTGATCTTATCGTAATAGGTAATAGGTGATTTTTTGGCGAGTATCTCTTTCCCTTTCTTGGTTTCTGGGTCCCCGCCTAACTTGCGCTTAAGATCAACTTTGAAAGGCTCCCAGTAAGGGGGTATAGAATTATAAAGAGTTAGTAAGTTTGAAGGCCCCACAACATCAATACCACATGTAAAAACTTCCGGAGTCATAGTAAGTCCCACAAGGGTCGCATAGCCACCATAGCTACCGCCAAATATTGCTACTTTGTCTCTAGTAGTGATGCCTTGTTCAACGGCCCAATCTACCGCATCTAGAAGATCATCATGCATTTTGCCAGACCACTCACCGTCACCAGCTCGCACAAAGCTTTTTCCAAAACCGGTTGAACCTCTGTAATTTACAGAAAGCACAGCATAGCCGCGATCTGTAAGCCACTGGTGTAGCGGGTCGTATCCCCAAGCATCTCTTGCATTGGGCCCACCATGCACGTCCAAAATCAGTGGAATAGGCTTAGTTAATTTTATAGGATTGTTAGCACCAGCCTTATACTCTTTAGGCAGGCTTAAATAGCTTATTAGATCCAAGCCATCTCTTGATTTAATCACCACAGGCACCATCTCATTGAGGGGGTATTTGGAAAGTTTGCTATTATGCACGAATAAGAATTCAGCTTTTTTATTTGCGCGATCATACCTGTAGTATGAAATCGGAGCATTATCTTTTTTATATGCAACAATCCACATATCATCATTTAACGTTCTTGAAATCACGTCCATCTCACCGGATTCAAGCTTTCCTAAATACGTAAAGTCTTCTTGAATAGCTGGGTCGATTACCGTGGTAATAGGTCGATCATAGTTATAGGTATAGGCTTGAATTTCATGAGTCTTAGGATCAATATCGACATCGGAGATATCAGCAACATCGCTTTCTGCAACTACTTTCTTATTACCAGTATTTAGATTTATCTCATAGAGCGCTGCTTTATCACGACCATCAGAGTCTTCTATAAACAACTTAGTTCCTACTTTATTCAGCCCTATTGTTCCGCTTGTGCTAGTATCTTCAAATTTAATAGTTTTAAAAGTTTTTATTTTGCCTTTATCAAATAGATCAATCTGTTGCCCACCATTTGGCAGCGTTTTAGTGGCGAATCTAATATTTAGATCTTCATCGGTAATAAAAGCAAAGTAACCTGTCTGATTTTTATAGACCAGCTTCTTAGCATCGGTGTTCAAATTGTATTTGTATACATCAAAATGGTGTGGATCGCGCTCATTGGAGCTTATCAAAATATCATCGGGAAGGCTCTCGCTAGTCCCAGCCACATATGACTTAGAACCTTTTGGCGTAATAGCTTTTGCCTTCATAGTCTTTAAATTCAGCAAATATAAAACAGAGTTCTCATCGCCATCTTTGTCCTGGGAATAAATCATCTCGTCATTTACATATGTCCACATATATGACTGAATACCGCGCCCTTTATCGAATGTTACTGGTTTGGCAGAAGATGGATTATTGGCATCAGCTACAAAAACATTCATTACTCCATCAAGAGGTGCGAGATAAGACATATATTTGCCATCGGGGCTTAGGCGCACCATCATTTTGTCAGGGTTGCCGAATAAGACTTTTCTTGGAATGAATTTAGTTTTAGACACTTCTGCTCCTTTTTCGTTGCATGATGATATTATAAGTGCGCACGCTAATATGCCAATTGTTTTTAATACAGATTTCATGCACATTTACCTTTAATTAGTTCAATAGTTTTCCCCACGCCATAAAGCTTAATGAATGATCCAAATCTGGGTCCTTGTGATGAACCAAGTAAGACTTCATAAATGGCAGTGAACCAGTTTTTAAGTTCCATGCCAGATTCACGACCGATTTCATAAACTTTATTTTGCAGAGTTTCGGCGGTGTCATCATCGCTCATTTTTTCGAGTTCTGCTGCGAGCTTATTTAGAGCAACTTTTTCCAAATCATTAGCAGCACGGTATTTCTTATTTGGTTTGATGAAGTCATGATAATAGTTAATTGCCTTATCTACCAGCTCGGTAACAAGAGGGCTATGATCTGCGTCTATACCAGCTTCTGCGTGCTTAATATATCCGGTTATAACTGATCTCTCTTCTGACCCGCATGCGCTCACAAGATTTAGCAGTAGGGCATAGCTAAAATTGAAATCAACTCTAGGTACACGACCATTATGGATATGAAATAATGGATTTTCTAATTGCTTAGCTTCTTCCTGTGTTGGATATGCGCGTGCAAAATTCAAATACTCATCCACACATTTTGGAATCACATCAAAATAGAGCTTCTTAGCCTTTTGTGGAGATAGGTACATAAAGTATGAAAGGCTGTCCTTAGTGGCATATCTAAGCCAATCATCTATGCTAATGCCATTGCCCTTGGACTTGGAAATCTTCTCTCCTTTTTCATCCAAGAACAGTTCATAATAGCTTTGATGTGGGGCTTTGCCACCTATAGCTTTGCAAATTCTTGTATAGATTGGGCCGTTAACTAGATGGTCCTTGCCGTACATCTCGAAGTCAACATCAAAAGCAGCCCAGCGCATGCCGAAATCTGGCTTCCATTGTAACTTGCATTTGCCATTTGTAACTTCGGAAGTTATCAAATTTCCATTCTCATTTTTGTAGGTAATGGTGCCCTGTTTTTTATCATATTCCAAGATCGGTACTTGCAGAACATGTCCTGTTTCTGGGCATACCGGAAGAAATGGGCTATAAGTCTTTTGGCGCTCCTCGCCTAAAGTAGGAAGCATTATCTCCATTATGTCTTCATAATGCTCAAGCGCTTTTAGAAGCATTTCATTAAAGGTGCCATTTTTATAGCATTCAGTCGCGCTTAGGAATTCATACTCAAAGCCAAAGCCATCAAGGAAAGCCCGCAGTCTTGAGTTCATGTTATGCCCATAGCTCTCACTTGTGCCAAAAGGATCTGGAATAGCGGTAAGCGGAAGGCCAATATACTTTTTATAATCTTCACTGTTTGGAATGATATCCGGTATTTTGCGCATACCGTCCATATCATCGGACACACAAAAAAGCCTGGTTGGCATATCAGAGATTAGCTCAAATGCCTTACGTACCATAGTAGTTCTGACTACTTCGCCAAATGTGCCAATATGCGGCAATCCAGATGGGCCATAGCCAGTTTCAAAAAGCACATATCCTTTCTTTGGCAGCTTATTCCCAATATGTTTAAGTATAGCTTGCGCTTCTTTAAAGGGCCACGCATTGCTTGTGAGCGCTGTTTCTACATCGAACTTCATTCTTCCATCCACCAATTTCAAGTGGCTTAATTATAATCACTTGCGCTGTTTTTACAAATATAAAATGTTTTATTTATCTGTATTATTTTTTATCTGTTTTAACAGGTGGATGCCTGAGTTTGCGGCTTGTCATTTTAGCCTTTTCAATCTCTTAGCTAGATCCTAACGTTGCTGCGCTCCTAAGGGTGAAGAGAATATTGGAATCGTCATCCTGAGGAGCTGCAGGCGACGTAGAGATCTCGTCAGAGAAGAGTATAAGTTTTCAAGTGATTTAACCATACTTCTTCTATCCTATGTTTATTATTATAGTTGACTATTATTGCCCCATGGAAGTCCCTGATGAAAATATTTTTCATCCCTTATTTCTTTCATGTCTGGTAGTATTGCCTACCTTGAACTCAAAGTAGCGGCCACACGGAGAGTGATTTCCTGTGCCAAAGACTTGGCGAGTAAATTGGTGGTCTCCTCTTCTGAAATCAGCGATGAATATGGAGATATGGTGATATCAAAGCTATCTGAAGCTACTACAAAATCCTCAGTAACCTTCTTGCCATTTAAATCTGTGAGAATAAAGTCCACTCTTAGGTCGACCCTTTGACGGGTGCTAACTCGGTTACTTTGTGTATCGAAGCTCAGTACAGTTTTAAGCATACGTACCGTCATCGTGTATTGTGCAGGTTCGCATGAATCAAGCGGATTAAAAGCTTTCTCCAGTTCTTGCCTCATTATATAGTCCAGCTTGCCATAGTCCTGCCTTAGCGTCTGTACGGATACTAATTTAATTGGCAGAGAGTTGTGATTCTCGCCATATATAGGTCTAAACCCGCATGAGGTGAGAAAGATTAGTATAAATGAAAGTATAAGTATTGTCACTCCGGACTTGATCAACAACTGTCTAAAGTGTGCAGCACTGTGTGCTGTAGGCGCGGAGAGATTGCTCGTGCTTACGTCATCCAGAGGAGCATAGCGACGTAGGGACCCAGAAATTGCTCTAATGGAACTAATCATGCGGTTGCTCCATTAGATCGCTCACAAACTGGTATACACCAAGGCGTCGGTGCTTCTGCAAACGTTCAGCCCTGAGAATAGAAAGCATCTTCTTGAGGCTTCGAGTAAGATCTTTATTGACGATTATATAATCATATTCTTGCCAGTGCTGCAGCTCGGAGTTAGCTTTTTGCATTCTTAATTCTATGGTCTCATGAGCATCTTGTGCGCGTTTAATTAACCGCATTTTGAGTTCGGGCTTGGATGGCGGTAGAATGAATATGCTCACTACATCTCCTCTGGCATTGTCAGTAAGAGATCTGTTGCCTTGCCAGTCGATATCGAAGATAACATCCTCACCCTTTGATAGATACTCTTCAACTAGGCTCTTAGGAGTGCCATAGTAGTTGCCAAAAACTTCGGCGTATTCGAGAAATTCTCCAGCATCTACCATACGCATAAAAGTTTCGCGATTGGTGAAATGATAATGCACTCCCTCAATTTCTCCGTCTCGGGGATTGCGGGTGGTGTATGATATTGATGGGTGAATGTGTTTATCAGATTGTAGTAGCAAATTAGCAAGCGTAGTTTTACCAGCTCCAGACGGAGATGACAAAACGAACATCAATCCTCTTCTCTTAATTTTACGTGCCATGTTCTGCGGAAGCTTTTTCATTTTATATCAATCTATCGGCCTTCGTGCAAGGGAATATTTGCTGTAATTGGTATTACATATCAATGCAGGCGTTTTTCTTTTCTTTGAATGTTTCGCTATCACATACAAAGGTTTTGTAATCACAGTCGGGGGAAAGGCCTTATTTTTTCATTATTATATGACAAAAGGCCTAAGAGTTCAAATATGTTAATTTAATGAATAAACTTGATCGCAGGCTAGGAATTTGGTATATTTGTCAGCTTAAAATAGAGTATAAGGCATATGTTTGATATCAGCGAACCTGAACAAGACATAAGTAAGGTAGCAAAAGACGGAATAATTGTAGGTATTGACCTAGGCACAACCAACTCACTTATAACTTATAGTGATGGTAATACCTTGACTTTCTTCAGTGAAGATAGCAAAGATCTCATTCCTTCGGTAGTCAGTTATACAGATGGTGGTGTGATAGTAGGCGCGCAAGCATCCCAGGATGCAACTTCATTTCGCTCTATAAAGCGTTATATGGGACGTGCATCAACAGAAGTAGAGCAAAGCCCATACAACTTAAATCATGATTTGCAAGTGCTTAGGTTTAATTCTCTAGCAGGGCCGAAAACACCAACAGAAATCTCTTCTGATATCCTTATCCACCTTAAAAAATTAGCTGAGAATTCCCTAGGCAAGCCGGTTAATAGGGCGGTTATAACGGTTCCTGCATATTTTGATGAACAAGCCAGGCAAGCAACCAAAGATGCTGCACGTCTTGCAGGGCTTGAAGTTGTGCGTATGCTTAGTGAGCCAACTGCAGCGGCTGTGGCCTATGGTTTTGATGGTGTGGAAAAAGGTACGTATGCTGTATATGACCTAGGCGGTGGCACATTTGATGTTTCAATCCTGCGTATGCAGGCTGGGTTTTTGCAGGTGCTTGCAACCTCGGGTGATACAGCTTTAGGTGGGGATGATTTTGATGATATATTGCTTAAGCTATTTGTTAAAAAATATGATTTAAAACTTGAGTCTAAGGATAAGCATGCTGCGCTTAAAATCTGTAGAGTAGTTAAAGAGGCTTTAACTCGGCATACAAGCTGGCAGGGAGCGTTATTGGGTATTCCCCAAGCGGTGATTACCAGATCAGAATTTGAAGATGCAAGCGCGGAATTAATTAAACAGACTTTAAAAATCTTTAAAAGTGCGTTAGATAGTGCAGGAATAGAGGTTTCTGAGCTTACTGATGTTATATTAGTAGGTGGGGCAACCCATATGCCCTTGATCAAGCAAGCTTTGGGTGAATATGCTGGCAAAAAACCTATTTGCCATATAGATCCTGAAAAGGTTGTAGCGATTGGCGCGGCTAGGCAGGCCCACAACTTACAACATGCTACCTCTAGCTTGCTTCTTGATGTCATACCACTTTCACTAAAAATAGAGTTGGCAGATGGGGCTGCAGAAACCATTATTCCTCGCAATACCCCAATTCCTGCATCTCACACTTATAATTTTACGACGCAGAAAGATGGACAAACTGGCTTTATAATTCATGTGTTGCAAGGAGAAAGTGAAAGAGTACACGAATGTCGTTCACTTACAACCTTTGAACTTAAGGGTTTGCCAAGGCTTCCGGCAGGAGTAGCAAGGCTTGAAATTATTTTTCAAATCGATGCTGATGGCTTGCTTTCGGTAAAAGCAAAAGAATTAACTACAGGTATTACGCAAGAAGTCTTAGTGAAGCCGTCCTACGGCCTTACAGAAGAAGAGATACTTAAATTGTTGAAAATAAAATAATTTTTATTTCTGTTTACCTTTTCTTAACACTTTAAGGGTAAGTTTAAATATACGGGGCTAAGAGAAGGAGCAACAAAATTATCTAGACTTATTAAACCTTGGGTTATATAGATTCAGTAAAGGAGGGCATAAATGGCGCAGGACATTATAGATTATGGCAGGTTAGTGGATGAGGCAATGCATGTGATAGTATATCGCGTGCTAAAAATAATTCAGGAACGCGGATTACCAGGAAACCATCATTTTTTTATTTCATTTGTAACTAAACATGCTGGTGTCAGGCTTTCACAGGCCTTGACCAATAAGTATCCAAAGGAGATGACTATTGTTCTTCAATATCAATTCCAAGACTTGCTGGTTGATAATAAAGGGTTTGGAGTTACCTTGAGCTTTAATGGCGTTAAAGAAAAGATTTACATACCATTTACTGCAATCACAACCTTCGCTGACCCAAGCGTTCAATTTGGCTTGCAGTTTAGAGAGGTTGAATATGGTTATGCAGATGAAGTTGATGTGGAGTTAGAAGACCATGAAGGCGTATCTGGCCCTAAGGATGATTCTAAAGCCAAGGGAAGGAAGGGTGGTAAGAAACCAAGTAACGTTATATCGTTAGATAAATTCCGGAAAAAATAGCATTAGTTTGCTAAGTAGAGGGAATGGTATTATAATGGGTCCGTTAAATTGGTGGACCACATGCCCGCAGAACTTTTAAAATTAATTACACCCATTGGAGACTCACCTAAAAAGGTGGTGGTTGCTATGTCTGGTGGCGTGGATAGTTCTACGGTAGCTGCGGTTCTCAAGCACCAGGGGCATGAGGTTATAGGCGTAACGCTTCAACTTTATGACTATGGCTTAACTGTTGGCAAGAAGGGTGCATGCTGCGCAGGTCAGGATATCTACGATGCATTGCAAGCGGCCGAAAAGATTGGCATCCCACATTATGTGCTTAACTATGAGAGCATCTTTAAAGAGTCGGTGATAGATGACTTTGCAGACAGCTACCTACGAGGAGAAACTCCAATACCATGTGTCAGATGCAACCAGAAGGTGAAATTCAGAGATCTCTTTAAAGTTGCAAAAGACTTGGGCGCAGACTGTCTAGCAACTGGGCACTATGTAAGACGCATAGAAAATTCTGGTACTATAGAACTTCATCAGGGCTTTGAAACGGCCAAAGACCAAAGCTATTTTCTCTTCACCACAACGCGCGATCAGCTGGATTACCTGAGATTTCCCATAGGTGCTCTTAATAAAAGCCAGACGCGTGAGCTTGCTAAGTTCTTTGGCCTTAATGTGTCAGACAAGCCGGACAGTCAGGACATTTGTTTTGTACCTAATGGATCGTATAGTTCAGTGATTGAGAAGTATCGACCTGGTGCACTTGATTCTGGCAATATAATATTCAAAGATGGAACTCCTTTAGGACGGCATGAAGGAATCATAAATTTCACTATTGGGCAAAGGCGTGGAATCGGCATTTCTTCAAGTGAACCTCTTTACGTGATTAAAATCGACCCTCTTACGAATGACGTGATAGTAGGTTATAAAGAGGATCTCGAGTCAGCAACGCTTGAAGTTAAAGAAATGAACTGGCTTATTGCATCTCCAGAAACCCTTGAATGCTCGGTGAAGCTTAGGTCAGCACACAAACAAATAGAAGCCAAAGTTACCGCGCTTGGCAATGGACGTGCAAAAATTGAACTAGCCGAGCCCTACTCAGGCATTACTCCCGGGCAAGCCTGTGTGATGTACAATGGCACCCGAGTCCTAGGTGGTGGCTGGATTGAAAGAGAGGCTTAAAGAGAAATAGTCATCCTGAACTCTGGCATAGATGGCTATCTTGTGAGACTATCATTATCCACAATCATTGGTAAAAAAGCTGCAGCAAGACATGATATTGCTGCTGCACACATGGCTTTGCCATATGGATCCTTACAGTCTGGTGCTAAAAAAACAAATGATGTATTGAACAGGTAAAAGCCTGCTATGCCAATAGCAGTCCATTTGCCAGGCAATTCCATATCAAAAATCTTTTGCATAGGGACTTCCATTGACCCTTATATGTCAAGTATACTAATAAATGTAAGATAAGAGAGGTATGGTTAAAACACTTGAAAACTTGTACTCTTCTCTGACGTAGGGATCTCGTCAGAAAGTTGGAAAAGACCGGAAAAAATTCATAAATGAAATCCTCAACTCCAGGCAAACTCCCGGTTTCCATTTGTTAAACAGGTAAAAAAATTTCGTGGAGTTAACCATATCACTGGTTCCTAAGCAGAGGATATACTGGTTTAGGTGCTGATTCAGTAGCTACGTTATCCTTAAGGAAGGTTAGATATCCTACATAATTAATCGTAGGATTAAGGTTATTAATTGGGCCGCTACCTGCGATGTCTATGGTCATCGTGGCTGCGCGTCCATATGGAATAAAGTTGATGCGGGTAAAGCTGCTGACTAGACGGTTTTTAATATCTGCTTTGGCGGTAAAGGCGCCGGATATTCTGGTGTTTTTAAACTTGAAGTTATCCAAGGTAGCTATGCCAGCTTTTACTGTGATACTACCTTCTAGGTCATCAAAGATGCTTTGGCCATTGGAAGTGTAGTATTGTAGTTTTTCGGCTTTATCTGCATAGGGGGATACATATTCGCTAAGGTGTATGATCTCACCGATGTCAAAGTTGTTCCAGATAACTTTTTTGCCTAGAACACTTAAAGAGCCTGCTAAGCTAGCATATGTAGTGTCTGTGTCAGCTCCCTTAGCAGCAAAGCTGCCACTTGCGCTTAAATAGCCATCGAGTTTGTCGTAGTCTGCATAGGTTTTTAAGAAGTCGACTAGTTGAAAATTGTTGATGGCAAAAGTGGCTGAGTAAGTTGGTATTGTAGAGGTTGCCACAATGCTTCCTGCTAACTGTAATTTGCCACGGAAAATATCTGCGGTAAGCTCATTTACAGTTATAACGCCTTCCTGTGCAAGCGCAGATAAATTTAGGTTTTGAAATACTAGTGATGGAGATTTATAATCCTTTACAAGTAATTTGAAATCTCCGTATATATTATGGATTCCATAAAAGTTTGCGCCTCCAATAGTTACAGTTTGTACGGCATCTGGATTTTTGGAAACTAGTTCTGTTTGTCTTGCAGTAAGAAGAGCGGTAGGTGGCATTACTTTATCGATGAAATCTGAAGTAATTCTATCCACCACAATATCGGTATGAATTTTAGGAGCGATGGCGGAAGTTATAAGAGATGCTGACCCAGAAATGGAAGCTGTATCGCTTTGAAGCATAAGTTGGTTTAAATGAAAATTATTTGGAGATATAGAGAATGAACTGTAAAATTGAGGAAAATCGATATCCTGGTACTTAAATAGATCGATCATTAGATTCATATCTAAATTTGTTGAGAAGGTTCTAAGCCATTTAAAATCATTAGTTATTTCATAGAATGTGCTACTGGATTTCTCAAAATCAGAAGCATATAAGTTGGCTAGGAAATTGTTTACAGTATCTGGCAACTTCATGGCGTCACCGTCTATATGATTGATTCTTATGTTTGCTTGAGTATTAAGGCGTTTTTCGCCTGTATGCCTAAATACAAATTTACCCAGTGCTTTTAGATTTCCCCATTCAAATCGGGTATTATCCACCCGCAAGTTTCTAGGAATTATCACTACATCAGAAGTAATTGTAAGTGGTTGATTTGCAAATGATACAAGCTCTTCATGATTAAAATCAAGCCATGCACTGAACTCGGGATAGCTCGTGACTTTAAGAGAGAGTTTGCCATCAAATTTAGGGCGCACATAGTTGTGGCTCATAGTGCCAGTAAATCCAAGTGTGGATTTGCCAGGTAGTTCCATTATGAGTTCGCTTAAGATAAATTTCTCTTCCAAGATATTTGAGTTGATAATTATATCTTTTATGGGCTGCTTATTAGAGATTAATTCTCTCAATTTGAAATTTATCTTTCCAAAGAGATTATGCGGAATATCAAAATTAAACGACATTAGGAAATCTCGCATAAATCTTTCAAATGTTAATGAGGAACTGGCATCTTTAGATAAATGTGCAAAAATTGTATCCAAGTTTATGGTATCTCCATCAATACTTGCGGAGAGTTCATGACCTTCTCCTAGAGAAAAATTAAATTTTCCCATAATTTTAGAGATGCTAGGTGATGATAATATGAAGTTATCTAAGATGATTTCTTGATTATTTAAGCGGATATTGCTAGTTGCAATAATGCCATCTTTGAGTAATGCGCGTTGTAGTGGGTTGATATCATACCCGTGCTTTAGATTGTCAAAGAAGTTTATAACTATATTGCCAGTTAGATCATAAGTGGACTCTTTAACCGCTAGATCTCCTTTGAACTTGAGTTCGGAGAAGTCATTTAGTATATGAATGGTTGAGGATTTCGAGCCAATACCTCGGTTTGCGAGTAAATTGATTTTGAGATTATAACTAAGGTTTTGTAAATCAAAACTGCCAGAAAACCCTAGAGATTTCGCCGGACTATATTCTAACTTACCATTGATTCCGGTTAGTTTATTGAGAGACTTAGAGTTGGGATCTATAACTAAATTTACATTAGTTAAGCTAAAGTCTTGCAGGAGTTTTGTTTTGGGTAGTTTGCTTTTATCCAAGATGTTTAAAAGCTTTTTTACGGACTCAAGTGTAAATTGTGCGCCAGTGATTTCCACGCTCTTAATACTTATATTATCGGTAAGGAATGAAAGTATGCCTACTTGCAATGTTAATTTTGGTATTTCTATTTTAGTGGTTTCATCAAGGTCTAATCTGACTTGATTTATGGTAATAGTTGAAGTTGGAAAGATTGTGCCTTGTAGTTCGCCCAAAATTTTTATATCTAGCCCAGACTCTTGAGAAAATTTTTTGTTTAAATCAGCTTTTAGATAGTTGAATGAAACAAAGGATGGAATAAGGAATAGACAGAGGCATACCACTGATATTAAGGCTAATAATTTTACTAAACTTCTTAAACTCACTTTCAATAATTAAACAATGCTGATTGTTAGATATTAGAAGGCTAGCAAAAATTGGTCAATGTTATTGACAAAAAATATGGCTTGTGCTGCTGGCTAATATGTGTTACTAGATCTCTATGCAAGCTCAGGGGTGCCCTAATTGGCTGAGATTATACCCTAGAACCTGATTTGGTTAATACCAGCGTAGGAAGAGTACTATGATTATTGACAGATTATCTACCACAGATTTTATCGTTTTTGTTATTGTAGCTATAGTATTTGGATGTATCCTTGCGTTAAGTAAGCTTAAGGGTAATAGAGCAAATGTATTGCAATATTTAGCCATGGGTAGAGCGCTGACACTTCCAGCTTTTGTAGTGACTTTAGTTTCCTCATGGTATGGTAGTGTAGTAGGGGCCACACAGATTGCCTATAAATATGGGATCTATAACTTTTTTGCTCTCGGAATTTTCTGGTACTTGAGTGCGTTTATATTTGCTATGTTCCTAGCTAGTAAATTTGCGAAGTCCCAAGCTATAAGTCTTCCAGAATTAGTTGGTAAGGTGCACGGCCGTCTTTCAGAAAATATGCTGCTGGCATTATTATTTCTTAAGACTTTGCCAGTTCCATATATAATGGCATTCAGCATGATTCTAGCAGCGCTCTTTGGATGGCAAGAATCCACATCACTTATGGTTGGGGTGATTATTGCGTTAATAATGAGTCTGCGAAGCTCGCTGAAATCCGTGATGATTATTGATTTTATGCAGTTTCTAACGATTTTTACCGGCATGGGTATGGTTCTATACTACTGCATTAAGCAGCTAGGTGGGGTGGATTACTTAGTAGGCAATCTTCCAGAAAGCCATTTAACCATAGGTGGCGGAAACGATGTGCAAAAGCTATTACTTTGGTTTTTGGTAGCTCTGAGTACTACGGTTCTAAGCCCTATTTTTCATCAACGCTGCTTTGCTGCCAAAACTCCAAAGACGGCGAAGATTGGAGTTATGATTTCCATTTGCTTTTGGATTGTCTCTGACATTTTAACTACCTTAGGTGGTTTGTATGCAAGAGCTTACCTAGGTGAAGGTCATGATGCTAGTGCTTATCTTGATCTAATGACCTCTATCTTACCATCTGGTCTTGTAGGTTATATGGTTGCAGCAATGCTTATTACAGCGCTTTCTGCTCTAGACTCATATATCTTTGCTAGCAAATCGCTTGTAGTGAATTACTATCATACAAGAGGTAAGATTTTATCTAGAAAAGCGTACTTATTGCTAGGTAGCTTTATAGTGCTCACATCAGCTTTTTTGGCAGCAAACCTGGATGGTGATTTGGAAATGGCTTGGCTTTTATTTGAGTCTGCCTTTGTCGCAAGCCTGTTATTTCCGGTGTTAGCTAGCATATCTGTTAAAAATGCACTGAGCGCTTTTCAGTTTAATACAATAGTCTCTATTACCTTTGTGATAGTATTAATCGCAGATTACTATTACCTATCGTATCAGTCTACAGCAAGCCTTGGTTTGATGTGTATCAATGCGGCAGTAGTAGGTATATGCATGCTTGTGAACAAATTAAGGGCTGCGCCCCAAGCAACTCTCCCATAATTTTCCTAATGTTTTGCTTGATTTAGTCTTATTATAATATATAAAAAGCACATACGACCTGACCCCTTCGTCTAGCGGTTAGGACACCACCCTTTCACGGTGGTAACACGGGTTCGATTCCCGTAGGGGTCGCCATTGCTTTAGTAAGCCTGCCCAGATAGCTCAGTCGGTAGAGCAAAGGACTGAAAATCCTTGTGTCGGTGGTTCGATTCCACCTGTCACCACTAAAGCCAGAAAAAAACTGGCTTTTTTTATT
>CAYWJW010000016.1:0-31595 GCA_964458795.1 uncultured Candidatus Jidaibacter sp.
TGAATCTGTATATTTGCTTTGCACGAATGTGGAGGACTATTTAAGGTTTACTCCAAAGTTTTTGTCGCCAACGCATATATCATGGGGGGCAAACAATCGTACAACCATGCTTCGTATTCCGGATTCTGCGCCTAAAAATAGGAGAATTGAGTTTAGACTGCCGCCTGCTTCCGCAAATCCTGAAGCGGCCGTGTATATTATGCTTATTGGTGTTTTGCACGGTCTTGGCAATGAGTTGCCGCTTCCTGCGCGTATTTATGGTAATGCCTTTGACTCGCAATATAATCTGCCTGTTATAGCAAATAGTTTAGAAGAAGCTAAAAATGCATTTGAAAAAGGGCGAAAAATCCTGCATTATTCGAGTAAAAGTGGCAAGTACAATTTTTCAAGTTAACGGAGTATAGGGATGAAAAAACATGTAGCGATATTAATGGGCGGTAAGTCGGCGGAACGTGAGGTTTCATTCAGCTCGGGTAAATCAATTGCTCTAGCACTTAAATCGCTGGGGCATCAAGTTACCGAAGTTGATCCAGATGAGAACTTGAGCGAGACGCTAAGAAGGATAAAACCCGATGTGGTATATAATTCCCTACACGGAACTTATGGGGAAGATGGTGCAATCCCAGGAATGCTGGAGATTTTGGAAATACCATATACGCATTCTGGTGTATTCTCATCTGCAGTTGGTCTGAATAAGGAATTTACTCGTAGATTTCTTAAAAGCCATGGAATTCGTTTTGCCAAAGGAGAAGTCTTTAAAGTAAGTGAGCTGCTCAAAGAAGGATGGGATCCAATGCCGCGCCCTTATGTAATTAAACCGATAAGCCAAGGATCTTCTGTTGGGGTATATATAATCAAAGATGGTTCTCCAAGTTTCGCAGCAATGCAAACTAGCAGTACTTGGGAGTATGGAGCTGAAGCCCTTGTAGAAGAATATATACCTGGGATAGAGATTAGTACTGCAGTTGTTGGTAATAATGCCATCGGAACTCTTGAACTGCGGCCGAAATCTGGTTTTTATGACTATGAAGCCAAATATACAGATGGAAAAACTGATCATATATATCCGGCTGAGTTGCCAAAAGCTGTTTATGAAGAGTCGTTGAAATTTGCGGAGACTGCTCACAGGTTGCTAGGATGTAGAACTGTGAGTCGTTCTGATATGAGGTACAACCCTGAGAATGGTTTATTGTATTACCTGGAAATAAATACACATCCTGGATTCACGAATCTTTCTATAGTGCCTGAAATAGCTGCTAAGAATGGTATTAATTTTGGAGAGCTAGTGGGTATGATACTAGATGATGCTCGGCTCGATCTTAAGATTGCCTAAATGAAGTCACAGGGCACTCATAAATATAGGAAGTACGGGAAGAGGGTTAAACGTAGGTTGCCAGCCAATCTTATAAAATTTTCTAAAACTCTGCTAGCGGGTGCGATTTTATGTATGACGGCATTCGTAGTGTTTCCTAGTAATTTTATAACTTCTACCTCAAGACTCTATGACGAACAAACGGCTAAGCTAGATTTCAAAGTAGAGAGCGTAACTATAGAAGGCATGGATAAACTGGATAAGACTGAGCTTCAAGCCCTATCGGGAATTGCATTGGGTGATAATATAATGACGGTAGATTTAGCTGAAGTTAAAAGTAAAATGGAGACGAATCCTTGGATAGCAAGTGCAGTTGTTGAAAGGATTTTACCTAAGACAATTGTAATAAGCCTGAAAGAAGAGATACCACAAGCAGTATATGTTGAAGGAAATAAGAGTTATCTTATCAATCGAAAGGGCAGAAAGCTGCAAGAAGTTAGAGAATCTGATTACCCGGACTATCTTGTGGTAGCGGGTAATCACGCTAATTTAAATTTTGAAGGGGTATTGGATCAGCTTTATGATTTCCCAGACACCTACAAAAAAATTGAGTCACTGCACTTTAAAGGAAGCAGACGATGGGACGTTAGACTAAAAAACAATATTTTAGTTAAACTTCCTGAAGCGAATGTTTATGGGGCGTTAGAGGTTTTTGAAGATAATTTCGGAAAAATTTCTAAATTATATAAGACATGCGTTGTTGATTTGAGATTAATCCCTGATAAAATCTATTTAAAGGTGATTAATTGATAAAATAGAGAATTGGAGAATGGATGGTAGTGGAGTATAATGGTAAAAAAAATTAAAAGTTCGACGGTTGCAGTACTTGATATTGGTAGCTCCAAGGTGGTTTGTTTTATAGCTAAAATAGACCCTTTTGGGCGTATAAATATAACAGGTATAGGTCACAATGTAGCGCAAGGCATTAAAGCCGGACGTATCACAGATATTAGGGCTGCTGAGATCTCGATTGCTCAGGCTATTGAAGCTGCCGAGAAAATGGCTGCTGAAAGCATTAAAACTCTATATGTTGGGATATCTTCTAATAACCTCATCTCTCAATGCATTTCATCCGAACTTTTGGTTACCGGGCATGAAATTAGTGACAAGGATATAAACCGCCTAGTATTCCAAGTTCTTGATAGATTCAACGACCAAGAGTTGGATGTAGTTCATAGCTTTGCATATGACTATGTGCTTGATGGGAACCGCGGCATCGATAATCCACTGGGTATGTACGGTAATTCATTAGCGGCAGATTTTCATACATTGTCCTCGCCTACCAATTATCTGCTTAACGTCAATAACTGTATAATGCGCTGTCAACTTGAAGTTGAAAGCTTTATATCGGCAACTTATGCTACAGGCCTTGCATGTCTTACACCAGATGAGATGAGTCTTGGGGTCACTATGATAGAATTCGGTGGGGGATGTACATCAGTTTCTGTGTTTAATAAAGGGCATATACTATATAGCGATGCTTTGCCAATTGGTGGCATGCATGTAACTAATGATATTGCTCGTGGATTTGGTACGGACTTTGTGAGTGCGGAGCGTGTTAAAAACCTATACGGTACTGTTATTTTGACCTCGGCTGATTACGATGAAAACATCGAAGTGCCTATTTCTTCGAATAAGCATGATACAGAGATGAATGTAGTAAAGAGATCTGAGTTAGTTGAAATCATTAGAGCTAGAGTTGAAGAGATATTAGATATCACCTTAAAGAAGCTGGAAGCAAGCGGCATGGCTAGGTACGGCGGAAATAAAGTGGTAATAACAGGAGGTGCCAGTCAACTATCGGGTTTGAAAGAAGTGGTAGGACATGTGTTCTCAAGGAATGTTCGGATAGGATATCCAGTTGAACTCGCAGGTCTTGCTGAGAGTACCAGTGGAATCGCATTTTCATCCCCAGTTGGCATGTTATTGCACCTTGCTAATTCCGAAGGTAAAAGCCGCATAGGTAAGCAAGCGCCAGCCAATGATCAGGGTATATTGTCTGGGGTAATGCAGTGGTTTAAAGAGAATTTTGGCTGATATGAAAATATCAGAGCACGCTATAATTATAAAGGCAACTAAGTTTCAAGAGAATTCGCTTATAATTGATTGCTTTAGTCGAGAGCATGGCATGCTCCGCGGGTTGCTTAAGGGACGCAAAGCATTTCAGATGGCGACTCCCTGCGCGCTTGTGCACATAATCCTTAAGTCCAGACTTGAGGCCCACCTTGGTATGATGCAAGTAGAAAGTATACGTAATTATGCGAGTCTCATAGGTTTTGATAGGTTGAAATTAAGGCTTATCAATTGCGTTCTAATGCTATGTCGCAATCTCTTGCACGAGCGGGATGCTCACCCGGTTATGTATGATAGTCTACTGGTATTTTTAGAGTCATTGTGCGACGAGTCTGATACTGTAAAGCTACTTAAGTCCTATGCATTACTTGAGCTTGAGATAATGACAGAATCAGGGTATGGCCTAGATTTGACCAAGTGTGTAGCGAGTAATGATACGCATAACTTAATCTACATTTCTCCGAAATCTGGATGTGCGATCTCAGAGAATATGGGCAAGCCATATCATGATAAGCTCTTTATGATGCCGGCATTTTATCTAGATGCAACTATCCCTGGTGATTATGATAATGTGGCCTGCGCTTTGCAGTTAAATGAATTTTTTTTACGCAAACGCATATTTGATAACTGTAATATGCGCATGCCTGAAGAAAGGCAAGGGTTATCAAACTTGCTAAACACTATCAAGGCCGCGTGATATTATACCAAAACCCATAAATAATTAAGGGAATGCGCGATAGATTTTGGTTTTTTGGAAAGTCGCTGAAGACCTACAATATTGTACATATTTTAGGTCTTCAGCGATAACTGAAAAAACCAAAAGATGAAGCGCATTCCATTAATTATTTATGGGTTTTGGTATTATGCATCTGTACAGTTACTTATGAGATTTGCTGTTAGTAATAGTTGATGAAAGTGCAAGGCCAATTGCAAACCAAATTGGTCCGCTTGACCAGGCTATGTAGAAACTCGCAGCAGGTACAACTGGAATGAATTTGGTTAAAGCTAAGATACTGGCAAACTTAGCATAATTTTCATAAGAACATCTATATAGCTTTATAAAAAGAAGTCCTACTGCAAATACGAATAGGGTAAGACCTAAAATCCCATCTTCAGACAACATTTGCAGATAAAAATTATGTGGATGTGTTGCGCACATAACAAGGTTTTTGTCCATGTGAAGGGTGAACTCTGGACATTGGCTAGCAAATTGGTTTGTTCCTATACCGAACAATTTATTATCCAAAAACATAAGCCAGGCAGTTTTATAAATTTTACCATAGGCATCTTTTTGGAAGTTAATAAGCTGATTAGAAGTAGTGTTTATGAGTCGGTAATGCAATTGTGGTGCAGATGCTATAATCACAGTTACCACTATGGCTGCTATGGCAAAAGCTGCTAAAGCTTTTTTGCGGAATTTATCAACCTTTAAAAACCCTATAAAAACTGAGAATAAAGTTATGGCAAGAGGCATTCTTTCTCCTGAAAATACAATGGTTGCAAGTCCCATAATGATAGCTATACCCATAACATAGAAAGATATGCGACTCATCTTTGTTTTTAAGATCATATCTAGAAAGTATCCAAGAAGGGGTAGGATTATGAATGTACATGCATATCCTATCCTCTGTTTGCCAGTAGGTGTGGTAAGTCTAAAGAAGTTTTCATGCTGAATTATATCATTACCAAATATATCTACCCCGATAGCCATCTGGACTATGGCGTTGATTGATAATAATATTAGCGTTATCGCCGAAGCAAAGAATAATTTAGATTTGATCTCAGGAGTATGGTTAATAAAATATGCAATTGCCAATGCAAAGAGTGGAAATCTGAGCATAGGAAGTGCTGTCCGCACGGAAGTCCAAATATCTTCTGCAAGTAGGCCGCGTATAATAAGATACACCCATAGTGCGGTAAATGCGATGAACCAGCCACATTTTAAAGCACTGAAGTCCCTATCATTAATGAGCCTCGCAATATATATAATGACAATAGAAGATAATGCGATATCTATAATACCATTTCCCAATGCAAAAAGCATAGGCATAGCAACTATGGCAAGTATTGCTAAATTGTTTATTATCGACATCATTTAGTGTTGCTTCCTGTATACCAGAATACTAATGGGTATAGAAAGGAGATAAAGTAACGCAAATATAGGGAGGAGCACCCACGGTTCTAGAATCATACCAGCCATTATTACCGCAGCAAGCACTAGAACAATCGATATATATTCCTTAGGAATGCTTATTGACTTAATTGAAAAAGTGGGGATTTTACTAACCATTAGAAATCCCACAATTATCATGTGAGTAGCAACAACCCAGGGTGAAAATATATTATCTAGAAGTTCAAAAGTCAGCAGCATTGGCAACATTGCTAATACGCCGCCGGCAGTAATAGGTACGCCTACGAAGAAAATTATTGAGTTGGTTTTTTTAGGCTTAGCTTCTCCATCATTCAGATTTGAGTTAAACCTAGCAAGCCTAATTGCAGAACAGGCTATAAAGAACAATACTACTGACCAACCAACTCCTTTGTAAGGAATTTCCTGCAAGTACCATAAATACATGACCACGGCAGGCGCAACTCCAAAGCTAACGAGATCGGACAGAGAATCTAGTTCTGCACCAAATTTACTTGATGCATCGAGCATACGTGCAACCATGCCATCTGCTGCATCTAGCACTGCAGCTATTATAATTAGGGCTGCAGCAGTGCTCCATTTCTCATCAAAGGCATATCTTATCGAAGTTATGCCAAGACATAGCGCAAGAAGAGTTATAAAACTTGGTGCTAGCCTTGAGATGGGTATGTGCGGTAAATGAGGGTTCATATAAAATTCTATCTAACTTCGCCTTTAATAGCATGTTGTTTTCCGATAAGCTGTGCTATCACAGTCTCACCGCCTATCATATGTTGGCCCAAATAGACTTTTGGTTCAACACCTTTTGGTAAAAATACATCAACCCTACTACCAAAACGTATTATACCAAACCTCTCACCGGCTTTTACCGATTGATTCTCATCTAGATCACAAACTATTCTGCGGGCTATCAGCCCTGCAATTTGAACCACAGCTATTTTTTCTCCCTTTGCCGTTTCTATTAGTATACTTTGACGCTCGTTAAGATCGCTCGCCTTATCTAAAGTGGCACTTAAAAATTTTCCTGGATGATAGTGCAAGTGCTTCACCACGCCTGCTATTGGTATTCTATTCACGTGTACATCGAATACACTTAAGAAGATGCTTATTCTGGTTAACTTTTCTTCGCCCATCCCAAGTTCTTTTGGTGGATTTGCCTTTACAATATTCTCAACCATGCCATCAGCAGGGCTTATAATTGCATCCTCGATTAGCGGCACTGTGCGCTCAGGATCGCGAAAGAAGCATATGCACCAAATTGTTATGAAAGCAGCTAACCACCCTACTGTATTAGAAACAAAAAATAGTGCGGTTGTTACAACTATAAAGATAGCTATGAACAGAAATCCTTCTCTGTGAATGTGAGGTAAGTATTGAACTAAGTCCTTAAGCATCTATAAATTCCGGTAAAAAAGGTTGAATATTTTTACTGTTCAATATATACGAGCATACTCTAAATATCAAACGGTAAAGTTTCTTGGGTGTATATGAAAAAGATTTGTGTGTTTTGTGGTGCTAGAGAAGATGTAGATCTTAAATATAAAGAAGTGGCTACTAGATGCGGAGAATTAATTGCTAAATATGGTCTAACTCTGGTATATGGCGGTAGTAACTCCGGGTTGATGTCTCGCATATCGAATGCGGTCATGGATAATGGTGGCGAGGTTATGGGTGTTTACCCTGATATTCTTAATCAAAATGAACCTTTCAGCGCACGCGTTTCAAACCCTGTAATTGTTGATAATATGTCGATAAGGAAAAGTGTTATGAACTCTAACGCTGATGCATTCATAATTCTTCCCGGTGGTTCTGGTACACTTGATGAGCTTTTCGAGATTATAACTTTGAAAATCTTAAAAGGACATAACAAGCCCGTCATGATCATTAATACTGATGGCTATTGGCAGAAACTTGAGGAACTATTCAAGCATATGGTAGAGGAAAAATTTGCCTCCTCAACGCTGTTTGAAGCGTATAGAATGGTAGATACTCCGGAAGAAGCATTAAAACGTTTAGGTTTTGGTAGTGATGATTAAGGTTATAATTACAGGTTGTTTCGGCCGCATAGGTAGCGAGTTAATCCAGTTACTTGATACCCGAGAATTCTCGGATATAGAGTTAATTGCTGGAATCTGTAAATCAGAGCAATTGCGGGTTGCCGCGAGCTTTAAGTTAGGATCCGATTTAGCTGAGTACATAAGTGAGACCGATGTAGTAATAGACTTTAGCGCGCCTGACGCTTCGATGCAGTTTGCTGAAATTTGTGCAAGTAATGGCAAGGCCTTTGTATGCGGAACTACAGGTTTTTCCAATGCAGATCTTGCAAAATTTGCAGCGCTAGCGAAGCAGATTCCTATTTTCGTTTCCGCTAATATGTCCGTCGGGATGGCGAAGTTTGCGCAAATAGTTGCCCAGGCTAGTAAACTTTTTAAGGAAGATTATGATGTTGATATCCTAGAGATGCACCACAATCAGAAGGTAGATGCTCCATCTGGAACCGCGAAGATGCTTGGCGGTATAGTAGCTACAGCCAATGGCACAGTTCTGGATGAGGTAATGACGACAAGCAAAAACCACAAACGCAACCCAAACGAGATAGGGTTTTCCTCCATTAGAGGAGGTTCTGTAATTGGCGAACATTCGGTAATATTCGCCGGAAACCTAGATGTAATAACACTTTCGCATCAGGCCCTAAGCCGCTCTCAATTCGCACATGGCGCTCTATCAGCTGCGCGTTGGATTGTGAGCCAACCATCTGGCAAGGTTTATGCTATGGAGAGCTTTTTATCTAAAGCTACCTAAATAAAAGTACAAGTGTTTATGATAAATATACTGCAAACCAGCTAAGCAGAAATTGCAGTTTTCCTAGAAGAACCGAACTCCCTTATCCGGAAAGAGTCTGGATTGGCAAATAACTGCCTTAGCATCATGTTATTTAGATGATGCCCGCTTTTATGAGCTTCGATTCTCCCTATAATCCTGTAACCAGCGAGGTATAGATCCCCGATTAAGTCCAATAGCTTATGAGATGCGAATTCATTTTCATACCTTAAGCCCTCAGGGTTTAGGATAGTCGCCTCATCCAAGCCAATGGCATTTTCTAGTGATCCACCACGAGCCAGCCCCATGCTCTTTAGCATTTCAATCTCTTTTACAAAACCAAAGGTTCTAGCACGACTAACTTCGTGACCGTAGTCAGAAGATATAGCATCATATACGGCTTCTTGGTAACCAATGAGTGGATGCGGGAATTCTATAGAACACTTCATCAAAGTTGAATCGGCTGGCATTAAGCGTATAAATTTATCGCCACTTTCGATAGTTACTTCTTTTTCGATCTTTATATATCTTCTAGAAGCATTCTGACTTATCAAACCTGCTTTTTCTATCATCGCAACAAACGGAGCGCTGCTGCCATCCAGAATTGCCATCTCTTCACCATCAATTTCAACAACTGCATTATCAATGCCAACTCCCCAGAAAGCTGACATAATATGCTCAATTGTGGAAACTCTAAGACCAGCATCATTTTCGATAACTGTGCAAAGCCTTGTATCCACTACGCGATCATAGCTTGCTGCGATTATGTTATTTGTTGAATGATCAACCCTTTTAAACGCAATACCCGTATTTTCAGGGGCTGGCTTAAGCATAACATTCACAGTTTCGCCACTATGTACACCAATGCCCGAAAATTTGATTGGAAGTTTAAGAGTTTGTTGAAAGGTCATCTAAGTTCTAAGAAAACAATTATCCTACCTTGCATAATACCCCGTGCACGCTTCAAAGAGCAAATCATTAAATCTGACGAAATATTGCAATACTTATGCAAACTTGAAAAGTTGATATCGTCGTCTCTATCTATTATATATTAACGTCTGGTATATATTGGCTTCTGGCCACAGTTTTCTTATCTTATATTTATAGTATATCGCAATAAAAGTTGGGATGGAAGTCCTTGAGCGAAATATTTTTTACGTGCCATAAGCCTCGTATCTTTAGGGATTTTGTATGAAAACAATTATGAGAAGAGAATTAATTGATATGCAGCCATAAAGCCCATCCCAAAATTTTCTAAAATACTTACGGTGCTTAAAGGAGCATTTAGTATGGTTCCAAGGCAAGCGCATTTAATCTTTTGACCAGATAAAACACTCTTAAGCGCACCCATTCCACTTACTAACATGACGACAAATGTTAACCCATTTGTTATCAAAAGGTTAGATTGTGTAAGATAAGCTATGCCTAAGAAGAGTTCGATAAAAGGATAGACATATCCGTAAATAGGAACGCGGTTTGTTATCAAATCATAAGTTGCAAATCCCTTAACAAAACCTTTAAGGTCAAAAAATTTAAATAGGGATAAGAAAATGAAGAAATATCCCATGAAGCAATACATGAATCTGTCTGGGTCAAATGGATGTATTTGGGCAAGAGGGATCAAAAGACAAAAAATTAGAATCACGATAAGTGGCTTGTATACCAATATGTCTGTCCAAAATTTTTGAAGACGAATACTAGTTGAGTTTGTACCACTATGGCAGCAACTAATTTTAGTTGCGTTGTTATTAATATGATTGTTCATCAGTATGCTCCTGCTTAATCAAACCTTTTTATAATTTGTCGAATTTCTTCTATTTTTTGCTTCTGCTTTTCTTGATCCTTAATCTCAAAAGCTTCTGATACACAATGTGACAAGTGAGTATCTAGTATTGTGACCTCCAAAGTTCTCAGGGCGGCACGAGCTGCATGTAGCTGGATAAGAATATCCGGACAATAGCGTTGTTCTTTGATCATCTTCTTGACCCCTTCTACTTGCCCGGTGATACGATTAAGCCTAGGCAAAAGTTCTTCATAAGAGGGATTAGAGGGATGATTGTGCTTACTCATATTCATTGCTTAATATTATACCTATAGGGGGTATAATATTCTTCATCTGTAGATAGGTCAATCTAAATAGTTTATTTGTAGTGCAGAAACTGTTGCGGATTATTTATAATTGTATAATAAAGCTGTACGTATAAATGGAATTACTGAAATGAAAGTTGTTTCTTATTCATACTTGCGCAACCACTTAAGCAAATTGTTTGATAGGGTGGTTGATGATTCTGAAGTATTGCATGTACGGCTCAAAAACTGTCAAAGAATTGTTGTGTTAGAAGAATCTATGTATGACAACTTTCTTGAGACCATTCATATATTTAGCACAGAAGCTAACACTAAAAGAATTTTATCATCACTTGAAGCTGTCAAAAAAGGTAAAGGAATGGAGTTACGCAAGATAGCTACTAATTAAACAAGCGATCTAACGTAGACTTCGACTTCTCTTTAACTTTACCTTCATGGATTGGCTTGCCGCCAGCAATGTTATCCTTGATGCGGGCGCTTTCTGCTATTGGATCAATCACTGGATCTTCGTTTTCCCCACGAAGATTGCTTAGAGTTTTTCTGACCCCACCTTTCGAATTGTGCTCAAGCTGCTTAGTTGTATGCTCATGGTCTATCATTGCCTTAGTTGTGCTGTTGCCAGAATTACCTATGCAGCTCAAGAACGATTTATCGCTGGGGCTTAAGTCATCCGCACTGCTCTCGCTAATAATTCCTTGTTCGGAAATATCTGCAAAATGACTAGACCTGGGGGCATTTAAATTGAATTCAGGGGGTTCCTTGAGAGGCGGGTTAGATATAACCACGAATTCATCAGGGGCATCTTTTCTCATTCCTAGCGTTGATTTTATGTCGCCACCGCATGCGGTTAGAGATAAAAGAGCGCCTCCAATTACAAGTATTGTTTTAATGTGCATGCTTTATCCTAGCAATTTTAGAGAAATAGATTACTATTTTTTCGTCTACAAGACAATAGAATGTTTATTATATGAAAATTGCAGTAGTTATATATAACCTTGGTGGCCCTTGCTGTATGCAGGCTGTTAAGCCATTTCTATACAATTTATTTTATGACCCGGCTATTATAAATCTTCCCAAGCCATTGAGGTTCTTAGTGGCGAAACTTATCTCTTACCGTAGAACTCCTAAGGCTTCTGATATTTATAAGCAGATGGGTGGACAATCTACGATTTTGCAGGAAACATATAAGCAAGCGCTATCACTTGAAAAAACTCTAGGTGGGGGATATAAAGTTTTCACCTATATGCGCTATACATATCCTAGGATAAATGATGTACTAGATAACATTAAGTTATATAGCCCGGATAAAATTGTGCTTTTACCGCTTTACCCACAATATTCCACAACTACTACCAAATCATCCATAAGGGAGTGGGAAACTGAGGCCAAAAGACGTTATATAACCATAGATACACATAGCGTTCTATCCTATGAAACCAATGATAAATTTATAAATGCTTATGCACAGTTGTTGACAGATACCTACAGACATGCGTCAAAATTCGGCAAGCCAATCATTTTGTTTTCTGCGCACGGAATTCCGCTTAATCGAGTTGAGAATGGAGATCCATACGAAAAGCATGTTACTGCATCAGTAGATAGAATTATAGAAGAAACTGCGATTAGCGAAGTGGAATATGAAGTGTGCTATCAGAGCAAAGTAGGTCCGCTTAAGTGGTTGGCACCTGCTACAAATGTATTGATTGAGAAGTACTCCAAAGATAATAGAGTTATTATAGTGCTCCCAGTTAGCTTTGTTTCTGAGCATTCAGAAACACTAGTGGAGCTTGATATCCAATATAGAGATCTTGCTAAAAAACATGGTGCCAAGGCTTATTTTAGAGTCCCGACTATTGGAACCCATCCACTTTATATAGAGTGTTTGAAAGATCTAATTAATAAGAGTTTGAAAGCAGATGCCGCATAAAATTGTTGCAATACAAACGAATCCCATTGAGTCGCTCAACTATGCGACAGACACATCTATATTGCTTGCGGAAGAATTTGCAGCTAGAGGGTTTAAGCTATTCTTTTATACACCACAGAATTTGTACTTCACAGACGGAGTTCTCAAAGCTTCTGGTTGTTTTGTTTCATTTAAAGAAACAAAGGAGTCCTTTTATGTAGCAAGTGATAGAACAATCATAGATTTTAAATCGGTGGCTGTGCTCATGGTGAGACAAAATCCGCCTTTTGATGAAAGTTATTTAACTAATACCTATTTGTTGGAGCACTTGCCAAAATCTTGCTTTGTTTTTAATAGTCCAAAGGCAATACGTGACTTTCCTGAAAAACTATCAGTATTAAACTTCCCAGATTTTATGCCAAAAACTGTCATAGCAGGGGACTTGGAAAATATGCTTGAGTTTTACTTAACGCATAAAGCAATAGTTATAAAGCCAATACATGGGTTTGGGGGCATCGATGTGGCATTGATAGATTCTCGCAAATTATTTGATGAGTTAGCACCAAAGTACTTAACTAAATTTGGACATTGTATAATGCAAGAATATTTCCCATCTATCAAAACTCAAGGAGATAAAAGGATACTAATTGCAGGTGGTAAGGTTGTAGGAGCTATTGCTAGATATCCGCAGGAAGGGAGTATTTTGTCTAATTTAGTTGCTGGAGGAAGCGCTTCTGCAACTGTGCTTACAGAGCGCGAAAATTATATTAGCAACAAGGTTGCCAAGCATCTTAAGAGGCATGGAGTCTTCATGGCAGGTATTGACCTAATCAATCAATATCTAATTGAGATCAATGTTACCTCTCCTACTGGGTTCAAGAGCTTTAACAAAGTCACAGGTGAATCTGTGCAGAAAGATGTAGTAGATATGATACTTAAAGAATGCAAGGGCGCTCATGAAACATATTGATTTGATGTTTTCTGCTCGCCAGACCAATAGGGTTATTAATGGTATCGAAAAAAGGTTTGCCAAAATCTTTAGCTCATCACAATTCATCATGGGTGAAGAGGTTACAGAATTAGAACAAACTCTAGCAGGGTATTGGGATGCGGCAAATGCGATTAGCTGTGCTAATGGCACGGATGCCTTGACCTTGGCACTAATGGCATTTGACTTAGAACCAGGTGATGTAGTATTTACTCCGAGTTATACTTACGTGGCAACTGCGGAATCTATCTCTATCCTTGGAGGACTCCCATATTTTGTTGATATTGGAGATGATTTTAACATGAGTTTAGACTCACTAAACGCGGGCATTAAGGATGCAAAAACACAAGGATTAAAAATACGAGGGATCATCAGTGTGGACCTCTTCGGACAACCAGCAGATTATAATGGAATCAAAGAAATCGCCAAAAAGCATAATCTATTTTTCATCTCGGATGCCGCACAGAGTTTTGGCGCTACTTACCATGGTAAAGGCTTGGGGGGACTTGCTGATATTATCACTACTAGTTTCTTTCCAACAAAACCATTTGGCTGCTATGGCGATGGCGGTATGATTTTTACAGACAATTCAGAGTATGCAAGTAAACTTAGATCAATGTCTCTTCATGGTAGAGGTCTCACAAAATATCATCATGTTAATATAGGTATGAATAGCCGCTTAGACACATTACAAGCAGCAGTATTACTAGAGAAATTTCAATACCTGCCGGAAGAGCTAAATAACAGAAATGAACTCGCTAATTTTTATAGTGAGAAACTAGCAGACATTATTGCTACCCCGCAAATCGGAACAAGTAAAACATCGGTTTGGGCTGTGTATCAACTGCTACATCCACGTAGAGATTTTATTATAGAGGCGCTTAAGGCCGCTGGAATCCCAAGCAATGTTTATTACCCACTTCCTATACATAATCAGCCTGCTTATGCTGAATGCCTAAAATTGGCAGACATGAGTAACGCAGAACGCGCGAGTCAACAGGTATTTTGCTTGCCAATGCACGCATATATTGAAAAAGCTGAGAGAGAGTATATTATAAGCGTTCTTAAAGAGATTATTGTAAAACTATGACTAAAAATGCTTTGAGAATCGCGCATATTGGCTGCGGCAGGATATCTGCCAAGCATTTTGAAGCTCTCAGACAGATAAGAGAAAAATTTGAATTGGTGGCTGTCTGTGACCTTGATGTTGCTCGTGCTCAGGCAGCAGGGGTAGATAATGAGGTGCAAAGCTTCAGCGATCTTGTGGTAATGATAGAGGAGACAAAGCCTGATGTTGTAAGTATAGCAACTCCAAATGGGCTTCATCCTAAAATGATCAAGGTAGCCGTAGATCTAGGGGTAAAAAATATAATTTGCGAAAAGCCGCTTTCGGTAGACTATGCAAGCGGTAAAGATGCACATGATTATTGTAAAGCTAAAGACGCACGCCTTTTTCTTATTTATCAAAATAGATTCAATGCCCCAATACGCGAGCTAAAAAAAGCTATAGATGCTGGTAGTTTCGGACGTATATATATGCTTAGCTCAAATGTTTTTTGGCAGCGTCCAAAAGACTACTATAAAAATTCTTCCTGGCACGGCAAACTTGATATGGATGGGGGAGCATACTTAACTCAAGCTAGCCATTTTGTTGATATGATCACTTGGCTTTCAAGTGACGCGCCTATACAGATATATGCAAAACTTGCTACACTAGCAAGAGATATAGAGACAGAAGATACTGGATCTGTGATTATCGAGCTTGCAAGCGGTGCCATCGCATCATTAAATATGACAGTTCTCACCTACCCAAAAAATTTGGAAGGATCCATAACTGTGCTTGGTAAAAATGGTGCAGTAAAAATTGGTGGTATAGCGCTTAATGAGGTGCTGCATTGGGAGTTCTTGGACAAGACGCCACCTCCAAAGACTCCTGGGCAAATCCCATCAAATGGCTCAGTGTATGGTATAGGACATGTACACAACTATATAGACATCCATAATGCGATAATTAATAAAATTCCCGCAAACATTGAAGGTGATACCATCTTAACTACACAAAAAATCTTAAGTGCAATCTACGAATCAAATAGTAAAGAATTACCGGTGAATCTAAAATGAATAATGCTTTTGTCCATCCTACCGCAATAATTGATACAGGAGCTAGTATAGGAGCTCATACCAAAGTATGGCATTGGACTCATATATGCGAGACGGCTATTATAGGCGCAGAATGCACTTTGGGGCAGAATGTTTTTGTAGGAAATAAAGCAGTAATTGGCAATAATGTCAAAGTGCAAAATAACGTCTCAATTTACGGCGGTGTTATTATTGAAGATGATGTATTCTGTGGCCCTTCCATGGTATTTACAAATGTTATAAACCCTCGTGCTTTCATTGAGCGTAAGGATGAATATAAAATAACTAAGGTGTGTAGAGGGGCTAGTATTGGGGCAAATGCTACAATTATATGCGGAGTTACACTTGGGTCCTATTGCTTAATTGGTGCAGGAGCTGTAGTAACTGAGGATGTGAGATCGCATGCGCTAGTAGTAGGAGTGCCGGGCAGACAAGTTGGATGGGTATCGCACGCCGGCGAGATATTGGGAGAAAATCTGGTATGCCCTAGAGAAGGTAGAAAATATCAAGTGCTAAAGGACGGCAATTTGTTGGAAATTAAGTGAGGATAAATGGAAAAGCTTTTAAGTAAAATTCAAAATAGAAAGGCGGTTATAGGAATAATCGGTCTTGGCTATGTAGGCTTGCCCCTAGCGATTAGATTTGCAGATGCTGGGTTTAAAGTCATAGGATTCGATATTGACCAAAACAAAATCGATAAAATTGAGGGCGGAGAGTCCTATATTAAGCATATTCCCGCAAGCGATATATCAGACGCATGTGCTAAAGGATTCTCGGTAACTACGGATTTTTCGAAAATAGCTGAAGTAGATGCTATAATAATCTGCTTGCCTACCCCACTTAATCTACATAGAGAGCCAGATTTAAGTTATATAACCCATACTATGGAGATCATGCTACCGTATCTTAAGCCTGGACAAATCATGTCTCTTGAGTCCACCACCTATCCTGGTACTACGGATGAAGAATTGTTGCCACGAATCGAGAGTAGGGGATTTAAAATTGGTTTGGACTATTTCCTAGTATTTTCACCTGAGCGAGAAGATCCTGCAAATCCTTCATATAATACCAAGAACATACCCAAAGTAGTAGGTGGTGTAACTTCCAATTGTCTAAAAATTGGGGCAGAGCTTTATAGAAACGCTGTAGATACAGTAGTTGAAGTGAGCTCCACTAAGGTTGCGGAAATGACCAAATTGCTCGAAAACATCCACAGAGCTGTTAATATTGGCCTAGTAAATGAAATGAAGATTGTCGCTGATAAAATGGGCATTGATGTCTATGAGGTGATTGATGCAGCTGCAACTAAGCCATTTGGCTTCACCCCATATTACCCGGGTCCGGGCCTTGGTGGGCATTGTATTCCTATCGATCCATTCTACCTAACTTGGAAAGCGAGAGAGTACGGTGTGCACACCAGATTCATTGAGCTTGCTGGGGAGATAAATACATCGATGCCTGCATATGTAATTGAGAAAATGTTACTTGGACTTAACCGTATTGGCAAGGCTATCTCCAGATCCAGAATTTTAGTGATAGGTATAGCATATAAAAAGAACGTGGATGATATGAGAGAATCCCCATCTCTGGAGATTATGGAAGAGCTAAAAGGACTTGGGGCTGATATTGAATATCATGACCCATACATCCCTGTATGCCCACAGACGCGTAAGCATAAGTTCAATTTAAAAAGCTTAGAGCTTACAGCCGCAAATATTAAGAGCTTTGACGTTGTGCTTATTGCAACCGACCATGATAACATTGATTACAAGCTTATCGAGAAAGAGGCCCAACTGGTTGTTGATGCCAGAGGCCGCTTCAGAAAAGCGAATAAGAAAATAATCAAGGCCTAACTATTCATGCGGTATATATGTCTCCAACTCAGATACCAGTGATGATATTTCATTGAAAGCTTCTATTTCTCTTCCTAGCTTATCTGTGAATTCATGCTTGGTATTATTCTGGCTGACAAACAAAGATAGCCCAGCAGTTGAAGCTGCTACAATACCTGACGCCCATCCTTCAGAGTTTGTGTCATAGTATGCTTTTTCAAACAGTGAATTCGCTTTGCTAATATTCTGTATTGATAATTTTTCAAGGGTATGTAAATCAGAGAGCGCCGATGATGTTAGAGACTTCAAGGTAACTGTATCAATGTTTCCCATCTTTATATACCTCAATGCTTCACCAGCTGATATAGCAGCCTCATTAAACTTTTGCTTAAACTCTGTTACAAAAGGATCATCCAATTTAGGAGCTATTGATTCTTGGGAATGCGAAGAATTATATAATTTGTATAAATCACCTGCCTTAAATTCATGGCTGAGTTTTATAAAACGGTCTGATGCCTTCGATCCAGTATTAACTATTTTCTTTATTATAGCGCTTTCTTTTTTCTCGGCAATCGCCTTAGCATCGTACTTGATCTCTCTTCCATTAATATGTGTTTTCATGAGAATTTCCCCAAAAATAGGTTGATGCGCTGTATTATATCGTATTTATCAATGGAATCAATAAAAATCCCCTGAGCAAAATGCTGTGAAAAATATTTTGCTCAGGGACTTCCTTAAGCTATCCGCCTCAACTATACTAATAAATATAAGGGTAGTATAAGTGTGCGCACAAAAATATTCCTAATTGGGCAGCATACTGCTAAGGTATAACAATCCTACTTGGAGAATGAAATGAAAAAAGTTGCAGTAATTTTGGCGGGTTGCGGCTACATAGATGGCTCTGAAATTAGAGAGTCGGTTTTAACTTTACTAGAGCTTGATCGCAGTAATGCTCAAACTGAGATTTTTGCACCTAACCTAAATCAGCATAGTGTGGTTGATCATGTGAGTGGCAAAGAAGTTTCGGAGACTAGGAACATGCTTGCTGAAGCTGCAAGAATTGCTCGTGGGCAGATAAAGCCAATAGACCAATTAAACCCAAGTCACTTTGATGCGCTAATTATACCAGGAGGATCCGGTGTTGCAAAGAATTTATCTACAATTCCATCTGAGGGATCTAAGGGGAAAGTAGCTTCATTTCTTGTGCCTATAATCGAAGCTTTTACAGCTGCACACAAACCAATAGGTAGCATATGCATAGCTCCTGCACTTGTGGCAGTGGTACTAAAAAATAAGATCCCAACTCTAACCCTGGGGAATGAAAGTGATTTGCTAGAGAAAATTGGTGTAGATAGCAGAAAATGTGATGGAGACAAAATTATAGTAGATGAAAAAAATTTATTAGTAAGTACTCCAGCTTATATGCATGATGATAGGCTTAGTGTTATTAATGAAGGAATTTCTCAGTTGGTCAAAAAGGTTTTGGAGATGGCATGAAAATAAGCAATCTAATATTTTTCCTGATATTCGGCGCACCCTTTTTTGTAGCTACTGAAGCAAAGTCTAGTCATAGGATTATAAATCAGTGTGAGATTACCCCACAGATTTGGCTTCTAAAAACACCACCTGTTATTCAAAAAACTAACAATTTACGTAGAGCGGTAGGCTCTCCAGATTTTGCACGTGGCCAATTTATACTTTTAGAAGGCATTGTGATGGATGAGCAGTGTGTGCCGATATCAAATGCAATAGTAGATATTTGGCAAGCTAATTCCAGAGGTGGAATTGATTACGATCACAAGAGATCTAAAAAATCAGATCCTAATTTTATTGGTACTGGAGTTATGATAACTGATAATATGGGTTATTATGATTTCCTAACTGTTATGCCAGGTTCGATAGGGCACGCGCGGGCTCCCCATATCAATGTAAGGGTAAGGCATAAGGATTTTCAAGAATTTGAAAGTGTTATATATTTTGAAAACAGTCACCTAAATAAGCACGATGCAATATTAAACAAAGAAACAAAAGAATGTAGACGTAACTTGTTGATTGCAAAAGAACAAAACTATAGTATGAATAGAGGAGAAGCTGGTATTGTATACCGCTTTGATATTACTTTGGATGGTAACAATAAGTATAAAAAATACTAAAACTCTAAAAGGAGACTGATAATGAAAAATATATCTGCAATAATTTCTGGTTTAGCTGTAGCTCTTATTGCTATGGGTGTTAACGCTATGGAATCATCATCAACTGAAAACAAGATGATGGATAAAAAAGAAGATGCTATGATGAAAAAAGATGATGCTAAAAGAGAAGAAATGAAGAAGAAAGAAGATAGCATGATGAAGAAGGATGATGCTAAAAGAGATAAAATGAAGAAGAAAGAAGATGAAATGCATAAAAAGGACTCTAGCAAAAAAGATGAAAAAGACGAAATGAAGAAAGATGAGACAAAATCATACTAATTTCTTAGGTGCTTCTTAACATTGCCTAAGTTAGCCTTGCAAATGCTTTGGTGCGTTTAGCAAGGCTTTTTTATTTTTTAGTTACTGTTCTTTGAGCTTGCAAAGCCAGAAAATTTCGTTAATACTGTGCCCAAGCGGATATTAATTTATCGCTGAATTAATCACTTTTTAGGAGACTAACATGAAAGTATCTGCAATAATTTCTGGTTTAGCTGTAGCTCTTGTTGCTATGGGTGTTAACGCTACTGAGCCAAAATCAAAAGCTCAAAATCAAGAAGCGCCAGCACAAAATCAAGAAGCGCCAGCTCAACAACAAAAAGAACAAGCTTCTGCCCCTAAAGCAGACGCTAAGCAATAAACCTATAGAACTTTTTAGTTTTAAAGGACAAAAACCTGGAAGCTTATAGCTCCAGGTTTTTTGCATATTATACCACCCCATAAAGCTCAAATTGGTGAAATTACTATACTTTCAACCTTGAAATGTTATAATGTGCAATAAATTAACTATAGTAGACTATCATGCAAAACAGAGATTATTTAAAGCAACTACGTGAAGGTGGAATTACCAAGCTGTGTCTCGATAATGATAGGATAAGTGTTGAGGAGTTTGCCAAAGCTTTAGAAGCTAATAAAGCTATTACTTCTCTAAGCATCTGCAATTGCATGAACGCTGATGGGGCGAGGCATATTGCTTGGGCTCTCAAAACTAATAAAACTCTCACCTCTCTAGAATTCTTTTGTAGCGAAATAGGTGATGAAGGGATAAGGCATATTGCTGAAGCTCTAAAAATTAATACAACTCTTACTGTTCTAAAAATCGATAGTGATAAAATAGGCGATGCAGGCGCGAAGCATCTTGCTGAGGTTCTGAAAACTAATGAAGCTATTACCTCTCTATTCCTCCGTAATAACGAGATAACCACCAAAGGCGCGAAGTATCTTGCTAAAGCTTTAAAGAATAATAAAACTCTTACCTCTCTAGTCATCGAAGATAACTATATAGAAGCTGAGGGGATGGGGTATCTTGCTGAAGTTCTAAAAAATAATAAGTCTATTACCTCTCTAGTCCTCAATCGTACCGCCATAGGTGCTGAGGGGGCGAAGTATCTTGCTGATGTTTTGAGGAATAATACAGCTATTACTTCCTTAGTCATCGATGATAATTACATAGGTGCTGAAGGTGCAAAGGAGCTTGCTGGAGCGCTGAAAACTAATAAAACTATTACTTCTCTAACCCTCATCAATAACGAGATGGGCGCAAATGGGATACACTATCTTGCTGATGCTTTAGAAGATAACACAACTCTTACCTCCCTAGCTCTCACGGAGTACAACATGCCTGTTGGTGGGGCTATGCGTATTGTTGAGGCTCTAAAAACTAATAAAGTCCTCACTTCTCTAGTTCTCAGTAATATCAGCATAGATGATAAGGGGGCGAAGAATATTGCCGAAGCTTTCAAGGATAATACAACTCTTATCCATCTAGACCTCGGTTCTAATCGCATAAACGCTGAAGGGGCGAGAGCCTTGGATGCATTAATACTGTCACATAATAATATCACATCAGCTACTTATCTAGGAATGAGCCGTGAGGTGTGGGATGAACTAAAAAGTAGGAAAATTCTTGTAAATAAATTAGCCAATGAATGGATCGAACATAAAGACAATAATACTGCCCTACCTAGCAAGGCCCAAGAATATACAGATTATTCTAGTGCGATAATACATAAATTAAAACAATTCAACAAATCTGATCTAGTTGGTCCATTTGTTGAATATTGCGCTTTCGAAACTAAGAAAGCCGAAGAGGCTAGCAAGGAGGAAGGGGCCAGGAGAATCCTTGCCTTGAAATCTACAGCTGTTGGTGTAATTGCTGCGCTGTCATTATATGCATTAGGCGCTAGAACTTCGTTTCCAAAAGTGCCAGCTGGGCCTCTTTGTACAATTCCTGTGATCACTGGCGCGCTAGCTTACTATTTCGCCGGTAAATCTGATGTATCTCAGGATAAGGGTGTAACCGCAAGATAATCTAAAAATTATTTTGCACAGGGACTTCCATACAGCTTTTCTGTCAAGTATACTAATAAATATAAGATGAGAGAAATATGGTTAAAAGTACTACACTTAGGGTGTTAAGCGGGTCTATGCCTCAGAGAGATAAATAATCACTGTAAAACTAATCAAATTCGGCTATTATCTCGGAAGGACTAATGAATTTTAGAAAAAGATGAAACTATACCTAGATAGCGGCAAGCTAAGCGAAATTGAAGAGTTAATGGCACTCGGTGCAATTGATGGTTTAACAACCAATCCGAGCCTGGTCAGTGATGGTGCAAATAGTCTTGTGGCGTATGTTACTGATATCTGCAAACATGTGGCAACATGTGTAAGTGTGGAAGTTATATCGACGGATTATAAAGGTATGATGGTTGAAGCCGAGAAGCTTGCTAGTATTGCTCCACAAGTAACAATTAAGGTTCCAATGACTTGGGATGGACTTAGAGCCTGCAAAACCTTAAGTGCAAAAGGTGTTAAAGTTAATGTGACTTTGTGCTTTTCACCGGCTCAGGCTATACTTGCTGCCAAAGCTGGTGCTACTTATGTGTCTCCATTTATAGGTAGACTTGACGATATAGGCCAAGATGGCTTAGGCTTGATTGAGGAAATACGAGATATTTATGACAACTATCCGGAATGTAATACAAAGATACTTGCAGCTTCGATAAGAAGTGTAGATCATATAATAAGTGTAGCCAAAATCGGCGCAGATATTGTAACTGCTCCATATAAAATTATAAAGCAAATGATAGAGCATCCATTGACTGATTCGGGGTTAGAGAAGTTCATTATGGATGCTAAAAAATCAGGTTATACTATATGATTAAAAAAGCATTAATGCTCATTGCAATGCTGCTAATAGTTGCAATTGTAGGAGTATATAGTTACTTCGATATTATGGTTAAACGCGCAATTGAGATCTATGGATCTGATATTTTAGGGGTTAAAGTTTTAGTTGGCGATGTGTCTACTTCTCTAAAAAGCGGAACAATTTCCATAGGTGGCATTCATATAGCAAACCCTCCAGGGTTTAGAGGAGGGGTGATGTTCGAGATGGAACATGTTAGGATGACTTTAGATATAAGATCATTAATCAGCCCAGTGGTTAGAATTTATGATATCCATGTGAAAAGACCTGCTTTAGTATACGAGTTTGGTCCTTATGGGGATAATATCTCTGTATTTAAGAGCTATGTACACTCTCATGATGTGCATGCTTCTAAGGGTAGCCTGGCAAAAAACTCTACTAAGAAAAAAGTCATCATCTCTAGCTTTAGAATTGAAAATGGTCACGCTACGGCGAGCCTTGCGCAGCTTGCAATTAAATCGGTTATTCTACCGAACATTTATCTTAGTAATATAGGGGCCGCGCAGGGTGGAGTATCATTCGAACAAGCGGCAACAGAAATTGCAGATGAGGTAGTTAGAGTGATTAAACAGATGAAACTGAACTCAATACTAAAACATCTTGATAAGCTTCCGTTAGATGCTGCAGAAACTTTGAGAACTACTGGTTTAGAAGGTGCAGTAGGCGCGACAGAGACTGTAGGATCTGCTGGTGTAGAAGGTATTAAAGGCACAACCGGGGCTGTTGGAGAGGTGCTGAAGAATCTCTTCTAGGCTATCCATAGTACGAATAAAATATAAGATAAGAAAATTTGCCTTTAGTTCGGTGCAGTGCAGATTTAACGAAAGTTTAAAATTAATTGCCTTGCTATCTCTTATGTAGAATAGTAAAAGAAGAAAAAAATTTTGTGTATATCCTATGCAGTCAATGTTGCAAAAATTCTTTAGTCGCTTCCCAGTAATAGAGCTTGGAGATATTAAGCTTCGCGATTTAATGCTTTCCGACAGGGGAGGATATTTTAAGATGATGTCTGATCCAGAGGCTGTACAATATTTGTCCGATGAGGATATTCCCAAAACCTTAGAAGATACAGATGAGGAGATAAAATATTGGGGAGGTCTTTACTATCGCAAGCAAAGTATTTTTTGGGCAATTGCCGACAGTAAAACTGACGAATTTATGGGAACAATAGGTTTCAATAACTGGAATTTCCATAACCAGCGTGCTGAAGTAAGCTATGATTTGCTTAGTGAACATTGGCGGAAAGGGATTATGACACGTGCATTAAGGAATGTCATGATATTTGGGTTTAAGAATATGAATCTGTATAGGGTGGAGGCACGTACTATGCTTGATAACCAGCCTTCCAAAGGCTTGCTTGAAAAAGTTGGCTTTAAACAAGAAGGTATCCAGAGGGGATACCGCATTATTCGCGGACAACCTACTGATATCACCTTATATGGATTGACCAAAAAGGATTACTCTGGCTTTCTGGTATAACTCATACTAGACATAATTCATTCTTGCTTAATAGCCTTTCGGTAGTTAGAATGTACCTCAAGAAATTTTGTAAGTGAGCCAGAATGATTATAGCTGAAAGACTTAAGAAAATTAAACCCTCGCCTACTCTTGCGGTTACTAATAAAGCTGCAGAGCTTAAAAGCCAGGGGCTTGATGTTATAGGGTTAGGTGCTGGAGAGCCGGATTTTGATACTCCGGATAATATTAAAGAGGCTGCAATTGCTGCTATAAAGCGCGGCGAAACTAAGTATACTACCGTTGACGGTACTGCCGTGCTCAAAAAGGCTATAGCAGCTAAGTTTGAACGTGAGAATGGCCTTAAGTATGAGACATCTCAGATAACAGTAGGTAGTGGCGGCAAACATACGCTTTTTAATGCTATCTATGCAACTGTAAATAATGGTGATGAAGTTATTATTCCCGCTCCATACTGGGTTTCTTATATCGATATAGTCGCGATTTCTGATGGTGTGCCTGTAGTTATAAGCACCAAAGAGGAAGATGGATTCAAACTCAAACCGGAGATGCTGGAAGAGGCTATAACAAATAAAACTAAGTGGCTAATTCTTAACTCTCCGAGTAACCCGACCGGAAGCACATATTCATATGATGAACTTAGAGGGATTGCAGATGTGTTGCTCAAGCATCCTCATGTTATGGTTCTCACTGATGACATCTATGAGCACGTAATCTACGATGACTTTAAGTTCTTCACTATAGCCCAGGTAGAACCAAAGCTATATGAGCGTACCTTTACATTAAATGGGGTGTCTAAGGCCTATTCGATGACTGGCTGGCGTATTGGTTATGGTGCAGGCCCTAAGGAGATTATAAAAGCGATTAGCGTAATACAATCTCAAAGCACATCTAACCCTTGCTCGATAAGTCAAGCGGCATCGGTGGAGGCTCTCAATGGTCCGCAGGACTTTATCCCGCGTAACAATGAGATATTCAAGAAGCGTAGAGACTTGGTAGTTGAAGGACTTAATCAGGCCAATGGTATCAATTGCTTGCGCCCAGAGGGGGCATTCTACGCGTTTCCAAGTTGCAAGGGTGTTCTCGGCAAAAAGACTCTGAAAGGTTTTGAGATTAAAAACTGCAATGATTTTGCAAGCTATTTGCTTGAAGATGCCCTTATAGCGGTGGTTCCTGGAGTTGCATTTGGAGCTGAGAACTACTTTAGAATATCCTATGCAACCTCAGAAGAGAACTTAATAAGGTCTTGCGAGAGAATAATTAGAGCCTGTGCAGATTTGGTATAGTGTAAGCTTACTAAGCTATGGTTGTTAAAGTAGCCCTGAACTTTGAAAAACTGCTCTTTCCTCTCTTCCACATGGGACATAAATTCCCATTTTGATTATATCTGCCAAGGGTAAGCTGTGATCAGAAACCTTAGGCTGGTCTGCTGTTACCTGCATAGTTGTAAGAATGCCTGTTGAAGACAAAAATTCTACCACAGTTTTAGCTTGTCCTATACCAGACAGGTATTTAGTGAGTGAGAGCATATTAAAATTATCACCTAAATTTTCAACCGAAGCTCCTATATTTTGTGATATTCTTGTAAAAAAATCTTTATCATAATCTCCGGCACCAAAAGCATACATCGAAAACTGCGGATTTTTACATCTTTTTTGCCTTAGCTTTTCTAATATATTTTCTTCTCCTCTTTCCATTTTTGGGTTTTGTTTACCATCAGAGAATAAAAATATTACGTCATTGCTATCGGTTTTGATTCTCTTAACAGCTTCCTCTATCGCAAGATATAAGGATGTTTTATGTTTTGTTTCGACTGTTTCGACTTTATCTAATACTGATAAGTAAGTCTGCTGCGCTGAGGGCGATGTTTCGCAATTATTTAAGCTTGGCATAGTTCCAAGCAGATTAACCTCACTGTTAAAGGTATAAATTTCAATTTCGGTATTTTTATATAGCTCCCTTAAATCCCCTATAATTGAAAGAATATTTTTCTTATATTCGTTCATGTATTTCTGCATACTTTTACTAGTATCCATTAAGATTATAACTCTTGGAGATTTTTCTAATTCAAACCTCTCTTTTTCATGAAGTATGCTGGATAATGCTAAAATTGGATAAACTGTATCATTATCTTCTTTTTTATATATCGTACCAGTTCCCACTAACTTATTAAAATATTTTATCAGTTCTTTTTTATTAAATATCAGTGAACTTTGCGAACTTGATTGCTCTTGGTGAGCGTATAAGTCTCCCGTCATTTGTGCACTACAATACCCTGCTATATCCATAGTAACTTCTAGAGATGGAGGTGTAAGGACTTTATTAATTTGTAGTAGTTGATTCTTTACAATCTCAGAAACAAAGCTGTCAGGCTGTTCTTCCCTTATTTTCTCAAAATTAACAGTATTTGAGTTTAAAAATAAGGCAAGCTTAGGGTCGCTAAGCGCAGATTGAGTTAACTTAAAATAAGTTTCCATCAATGTTAGTCGAGTTTTATTTGGGAAATCTTGTGTCAATACCCACTTATGCTCAGAAGGATCTAGTTTAAATTCAGATAATCTTAAATCAAGCCCTTCTAAAAAGCTTTCATCTAAGACTTTTTCAAGAAATTCTTGCGGTGATAATTCGGGTACATAAATCTCATTTTCAAAAACAGAATGGATTATACCTTCTCTAATTTTGTGTGGAACAGATAGTAATAACTCTGTATTAGACTTAGTCTCAACTGATCCACATTCAATCTTAACGGTCTCTTCTGTGAGATTCACAACAGTTATTTGTGGGTTATTCAGCAGTGTTTGAAGGAATACCTCCCAATGTTTCTTATCATCATACGTTTGTATATTACTACTATCTAGCATCGCAACCTCTATAATTTTTCAGCGGCGACCATAAGTCAATAATAAGCAATCGTCAACTTGTTACTATATCATTTTCCTGAAATTTCCTGAAAAATAACTGTGTGTATGTGCATTTGCGCAGTTATTTACAGAAAACGGCATTACTTGCGCCCAGCCACAAATTGAGCGGTTATGTTTGCGATGCGCTCGCCAAAAAGTTTTGCTGTTTCAAGGTCTCCGTCGGAAGGATTGAATTCCGGCGTGTCATTATTAGATTGAGTCATAAGACCAGAGTAGCTACCCAAACGGTTTATATCATCACGCTGAGGCATATCTTTCCCGGTTTTCATGGGGCCCATGAGACCCAGTCCAACCCATATCATGCCATGTTGCATTGCATTTATGAAGAGTTGCGTAAGAGAGCTTAGCTTATCACCGCTAAGTCCCATAGAATTAGTGAATCCTGCAGCGATCTTGTCTTTCCATTCAAGTTTCATCCACCGCCCAGAAGCTGTCTCTATAAACTCTTTGAGTTTAGCGCTCACACTTCCCATGTAAGTAGGTGTACCAAATATTATGGCATCAGAGCTATCAATGGTCTTCCATGCGGCCTCACTCAGCTCAGCAACATTAATAATGTGAACATCCGCGTCTTTACGTAGTTTAGCTCCTTCAGCTACTGATTGGGCAACTTTAGCAGTATGTCCGAATCCGCTATAATAAACTATTGAGATTTTTATAGCCATAAGCCATCTCCTTAATTCGTTGATAATTCTATAGTAGCTTAAAATATGCAGGTATACAACTAGCCGTTTAAATTGCCATTCAAAGGCTTAGCATGGATTTCTAGATATTTTATGATCATATCAGCAATATCTAGTCCGCTTGCAGCTTCAATGCCCTTAAGTCCTGGAGAAGAATTAACTTCCAGTACTAGAGGACCTCGCTCGGAACGCACTATATCAACGCCAGCAACGTTTAACCCTATAATTTTAGCGGCCTGAACAGCCATTTTACGCTCCTTAGGTGTTATTTTTACAACCTCAGCAGTGCCTCCACGATGGATGTTTGACCTGAAATCTCCACTAAGAGCTTTACGACGCATTGCTGCCACAACTTTATCGCCAATCACAAAGCATCTAATATCCATGCCCTTAGCTTCTTTGATGAACTCCTGGACTAAAAAGAAGGCTTCTAAATCACGGAAAGCTTCTATGAGAGTTTCAGCCATTCTGGTAGTTTCTGCAAGCAATACTCCTTTACCCTGAGCACCTTCAAGTAACTTTATAACCACCGGTGCACCCCCAACCATTTTGATCAAATCCCTAGAATTTGATGGCGAATGAGCAAAGCCGGTAATTGGCATTCCTATACCTTTACGAGCGAGCATTTGATGCGCTCTTAATTTATCGCCGCCTCTGGTTATTGCTATGGACGGGTTGAGCGAATATGTGCCCATAGATTCAAATTGACGCAGTACGGCAGTTGCATAAAAAGTTATGGACGCGCCGATACGAGGTATTATCGCATCGAAGTTCTCCAGAATCTCACCCTGCTTGTAGTGAACCTCAGACTTGTCTGGATTTATATTCATATAGCATTTAAGGCTATCTATAACTCGAACCTTATGTCCGCGATTGACCGCAGCATCATAAAGCCTGGAGGTTGAGTAGAGGCGGTTGTTTCTAGAGAGTATTGCTATCTTCATAACTTAACTTATAAAACTTTCTTATATAATTCTTTGAGTAACTTGCTACTAATCTTGCCGTGTAGGAACTTATGCCCTGAGTTAACTAATATTTTTCCACTCAATGCTTCCCTTCCTATCAGCATTCTCATACCCATTGAATCGCGATTTGTCAAATTTAATTCTATCTCCCACTCAAAACTTCCTATCTTTAACGTTACCCTTATGACCGGTCTTTTTCTTGATAACCCACTTGAGCTTTTAACACTACGTTTATCATAAAGACGAGATAGACAGGAGCGTGTGATCTTTTTGCTCTTCTGCAATGGATGCAGGTTATACCTAACATAAGGCACTCCTTTAATAGATACATATTTTATATCATAGGCATGCAGAGATGATGTGGCAGCACCAGTATCTATCTTGGCTTTAATGGCGGGCAGCTCAAGTTCTGGTATGGTAACCCACTCCTTCCATCCAACAATTAAAAAAGGTGTATCCATACATTCCTAGTAAGCATTTGCTTTAACAGCGCTGCCATATACATGTACTTCACAATATCCACTACTTAAGCGCAAGCTTTCAAAGCGTACGTTAATAATGGTATTGGCGCCCAGTTTAATGGCTTCATTTTTCATGCTTTCTATCGCAATATGTCTGGCTTCATCGAAGGTATGGTCAAGCTCTTTAAGCTCTCCTCCAAAAAAGCTTCTAAAGGACAGCTGTAAAGTTTTTAGAATATTCCCTTTTATTACTGAAGAGCCAGAGACCAAACCCATGTGCTCTTCAATATCCATATTTGGTAGGTGCTCAAGTGTGGTTATAGTAAATTTTTCTTCCATAAAAACTCATCATTAGTTATTTAAAGTATCTTTAGGTGGTGCTTTCTTAAGAATATCTTCAATGCGTTTCTGCAATACTCTATAATCAGATTTTTCCTTATTAGTCTGAAACTCAATGCCACTACTCGTTACAGTGAAGCTACCAAAGCGACTCGCTAAGAACTGTATTATAATAGCCTGCGTTTCTAATATCTTACGGTCTCTATCTATATAGAAATTCACTAAGGTCAATATAGCATTTTTTTCTTTTTTCCATATATTGCCAAGTACTTTTTGCTGCTCTTGGTCTTTTTGGGCATCTATTAGACCTAAGATTTGTTTATCATAATGGTTAACTATATTCCTAAAGTTTACCCCATACTTCATAACATCCATACTCGCGCGATCAAGCGCTTTCTTCTTTTGGTTAAGCTCAGCCATGGTAAGATTAGGCTGGAAGCTTAGTATGTTATTGAAAGGCCTCAAGAATTCTTGATAGGCAGCATACTGCTGGTTCATATCATCGCGATATCTAGCAAACAAACTCATGAATTTATCATTAATAGTAAGTTCTCCTGCGGAAATCTTTATTGGTTCTTCTATATTTTCAATTACATAGTCTAAAGGCTCTTCGTTGCCAAATGCAAATCCCTGCTTTGTTATATAAGCATCTATGGCATCATTTCTCTCAAAGCTGAAAGGGTGAGTATTAAATAATTTAATATAGGCATTAGTAATTTTATAAAAATCTTCCTTGAAGATATCCCATCCACTAATTCGGCCAAATTTTTTATTTATAACATTCAATGCGAATTCATCGGCTAGAATTTCTTCTTTAGTGGTATAATTACGATCAAAATCAGAGCGCCATACAAACAGTTTACCAACTGAACTATCTTTACCGAAGAGGCTAGTAATCAATTTTAAGTTAATTATTTTATCGCGCAGTGCACGTATATGATCACCATTGTTATAGTGCTTAATCATATGCGCGAGTGCGAACAACGCTTGGTTTTTATACTTAAGACGCTCAACAAAGCCCTTAGTCATTATTATATGTCCTGCAGGATAGAGTGTTATATTTACACTTTCATCGTTATATACATGAACTAAAAACTTATATTTGTTCCCACGTTCCTCTAGTGGAATCTCATCTATCAATGCTTGTAGCTCACTCTCAGCTTTTAATAAATCCAGGCGACCAACTCGGTCGTCAATTGCGATATTATCGACATAACTCCATAGAGTAGTTTCATCGTTAATAGAAAAGTTATGCACCAAGTAGTTGCTTAAAGCTATCGATGCTATTTTGATGAGTATTATTGCTAATATCAATTGCATGAAAGCATATGATATTAGCTTAAATAATGGTGCCTTTTGTACTGGTTTAATCTCGCCAATTTTACGAGTATTCATAGTGAAGATTGGTAAAGTATCAGGATAGCGATATATGGAATTGCCATAGATAAACACACTGATTTTTCGCGGACTTATCCTTTTTACTGACTCATGTACATTGAGTAGATAATTCGCCCCTGGAGAATTTTCTTTGAGGTGTGCGTAACACAAACTCTTTGCATAATGACCATAAAGTTTAAATATTTTCATATCTCCAAATCCAAAAAGAGCATAGATCTTATTTATAAAGTAGGAGATAAAGTCTACACTTATGGTTTTAGATGCGTAAACCATATTAGTTTTTTCAATAGTGAAGGCCTTAATGGTCCTCCCATTGGCAAGTACTGGGATAAAGTCCACATTACGGGCATGTTTATTTACAGCCTTAATGATAGCAAAATGCTTATACCTAGCATAGGCATATAGTCCGAAAAGCAATATTACTATTATATATAAAATGGCCATTAATAAAGTTCACCTAAATCATAAGTGAAGTTTAGACTTATGCCGCACGGATTCAAGCTTTTTGTTCAAAGTACTAAACATACTCATACTTCTCTTATCTTATTGTAAGTCTGAAGAATGATATAAAAGTTTTGAAGCATAGAC
>CAYWJW010000017.1:0-30629 GCA_964458795.1 uncultured Candidatus Jidaibacter sp.
TTTTAAGTTTATCTTAACTTAATCTGGAACCGAGTTCTTGAACTTTTACAATCCTGAGGAACGGAATGACGTGAGGATCTCATCAGGGGTTGAAACTGTTTAACCCAACAAACCGCAAACCCAGGTAACCCACTGTCACCACCTGTTATTTAAAAATAAAAGTGAGGAAATATGCGCTTTTCACCTGTTAAAACAGGTAAAAAATATTTATGTCGTGTAGCGTAGGTACTATGCAAATATCTACGAAACAGTTGATTTGCTGAAGTTAAAAGGTATTCTGCTAATAACTCAGATAATAATGCATACAAATGCTCTCGCTAGTTAAAAACTTATTCCGGCTTTCTTTGCTAATGTTAGTATTGTTTGCTAAAGCAATACCTCAAAGGATTGTTATATGCGCATATTATTGCAAACACGACTATAAAAAGTATCAAAGCTCTATGCATATTTTAGGGCGTAAGATAACAGAGTTTCTGCAATATAGTGGGCCTACCTTCATAAAATTAGGCCAAGCAATATCTACCAGACCAGATCTTACAGGAGAGATATTAGCCTCACATCTTGCTAAATTGCAGGATAAGTTAAAGCCCTTTGATTACCAGTTTGTGCGAGAACAAATTGAAACCGGGCTTAATAACTCTATTGAAAATTTGTTTAGTGAATTCTCGCAAGACTCAATAGCTGCTGCGTCTATCGCACAAGTGCATAAGGCAAAAACGCATGAGGGAGAATGGGTGGCCGTAAAAGTTCTGCGTCCCAATATTGAGAAACGCTTCAAATCAGATATAGCGCTATTTGCACTATTCATTGGGTTTCTTGAGCTCTTTTTCAGTGAGTATGTAAAACGACTCAAGCTTCGGGATGTTCTTAAAACACTAAAAGAAATAATAGACCTAGAGCTTGATTTGCGCTTTGAAGCAGCATCCGCAGATGAGATTAAGGTAAACACAATAAATGATGAAGGTATAAGAATCCCTAAAGTGTATTGGCATCTTACCTCACTCCGCGTGCTAACTATAGAGTGGATAGATGGCATTCCTATTATTGACAGAGACACTTTGCTCGCTCAAGGCTTTGACCTGCATGAAATCTCCAGGAAACTGGCAGTTACTTTTTTTAACCAGGTTTATCGAGATGGGTTCTTTCATGCAGATCTGCACCCAGGCAATTTGTTTGTGGATGAAAAAGGCAATATAGTAATGGTAGATTTTGGCATAGTTGGCATATTAAGCAAGGCTGATCGCGTTTATATGGCCGAGATTTTGTATGGCTTTATAACTCAAGATTACCAACGGGTCTCCGATATTCATTTTGAAGCTGGCTATGTACCAAAAAACAAAAATCGCAAACTATTCGCACTTGCTTGTCGCAGTATTGGAGAACCTATTATTGGATTGCCAGTAAATCAAATATCCATTGCACAACTTCTAAAGCAATTATTTGAGATTACCGAACAATTTGATATGCCTACGCAAACGCAACTACTCCTGCTGCAAAAGACTATGGTTACTATTGAAGGTGTTGGCTCAGCAATTTACCCTGAAGTCAATATGTGGCAATTAGCTGAGCCGTGGATTAAAGAGTGGGTGAAAGAAAATTTTGGCATTAAAGCTAAGCTTAAAGAGGCCCTACATAAACTACCAGAACTTTATAATGATACGTCTAAACTTGTGAAAACTTGTAATGAACTTGCGGAAAAAATACTCCCCAAGCCTATACAAGCCAGTCATGAAGGTGAAAAACCTCAGACAAATAAGTACAGGTACTATGCTCTTTCTTTTCTCATAGGAGCTGCTTTTATGCTGCTTATTAAGAGCAACCTCTAAATTATTCTTGACTAAAGGCTGTTTTATTAGTACAAAGCTTAGCTACATATTTATTATAGCTTAGGGTATTAATGGCAAATCATAAGTCAGCAGTTAAAGCGCACAAACAATCGCTTAAAAACAGAGACAGAAATATCTCGATTCTTTCGAGGATCAAGACGTATATTAAAAAGTTTGAGGATACTCTAACTTCTGGCAAAGCAACAGAAGCTAGAGAAGCTCTAAGGGCAGCGGAATCAGAGATCATGCAAGGTGTGAGCAAAGGTGTTTTCAAAAAAAATACTGCCGCGAGAAAAGTTAGCCGCTTCACTAAAAAAGTAAAATCCCTTGAAGCTAGCAAGTAGTGATAAGGTTTAATCTACAAAGCGAAAGCATTGTGGTTAGGCATACCGTCCTTTTCATATTAACCCTGACTTTGTTCAGGGTTTTTTTATTGTTTACAAATGGTCTCCCCTTATATGCTGATGAAGCGCAGTATTGGATTTGGTCACAGCATTTAGAGTTTGGTTACTACTCAAAGCCGCCGATGATAGCAGCTATTATAGCTGCTAGTACTTGGTTACTGGGTGACGGAGTAGCGGGCATTAGATTCTTAAGCCCAATAATCCATATGTTCACTAGCTTTGTAATTCTTGCTTTGGGCCGAAGACTCTTTGACTGGCAAATTGGAGCGCTTGGTGCAATTATTTTTATTACCCTTCCATCCATATTCCTGTCAAGCATGCTAATATCTACTGATGTGCCGCTTATGCTTATTTGGGTGCTTATATTATACACTCTCTACTCAGCACTTGAGACCAACCGCCTTACCTACTGGTGTTTAAGTGGAGTTCTAGCAGGACTTGGACTGATGACCAAATATCATTTCGCGATCATCGCACCTGCAACTCTAATATATTGCCTATGGAGCAAAAGCTTACTTTCTGTGCTAAAGACTCCAGGCCCCTACGTTGCAGGAGTAATTGCATTAGCTATATTTGCACCTAATATATACTGGAATTGGCATAATAACTTTGCAAGCTTTGCACATACTGCAGATCTAGCAGGTGCTGGATCAACTTTTTCAAGCACATCTTCAGCTAAATCTCTTGCAAAATTTATGCTCGACCAACTCGTAGTATTTGGCCCATTCTTGCTACCATTCACCCTAATTGGGCTAGTACGGCTAAAGCATTACACAAAAGAATTAAAATTCTTAAGTGTACCCATGCTAACCTTCATCGCGATCATAGCAGTGTTCGCTATAAAGAATAAAGCTTACGCTAACTGGACAGCACCCGCTTATGTTAGTGGCTCTTTGCTTGCTGCTTATCTCTTTGTAAGCTTGAATAAGCTCACATGGTTTAAATACAGCACCATAGCGCATTGTGCCATAGGGTTCATTATCATGCTGGCCCCCATATTTATGACACAATTTCCAGTAAAGTTAAGCCCTTTCTCACGTGTTATGGGCTATGAAAAGCTAGGCGGTGAGGTCAGCTCTTTGGCAGTAGAGCATGCTACTTCTACCTTTGCAACCGATGACCGCAAGGCATTTGCACTAATGGTTTACTATAGCCACCCGCACTTGTTTAACTTAAAAAAATTCAATTACCATCCTGGCATAGATGACCACTTTGACCTAACTGCCCCACTAACTAAGGAAGCACCAGAAGTTATACTCATCAGCAAATACGTGAGCCCGGGTGGCCTAAGCCAACACTTTGCTGGCGCTGATATAAAAGAGTTAAAATTTGATAATTCACTCGGCTATAGAGCCTTTTATATTTTAAAGCGCTAGTACTTGATCCACTCATAGATTTCCTGTATAATGGGGTCCAAAGATAAACAATTTTAAGGTGATTTTATGAGAACTATTATGAAAGTTGGGATTGGGTTTGCGATAGGCGCTAGCTTTGTCTTGTATAAAGGATACAGCAGTATGAAAAATGAGATACTTTCCAATAGCAAAGATTTATCCAAAATTCTCACAATTATGGAAGAACTAAATAGTAAAGGATTATTTGAAGTTATAAAACAACATGTTCCTAAACATGATTTTGATAACTTTTTAGATAACGTTGTCTTTAAAGAAGTTGCTAAATCGAGTACAAACCTATCTGAATCGCAGATGTCAGACTCTTTTGCACGCATCGCATTTCATGAAGCAACGGTATTACCTAACCACCTTGATTGCGCAGAACCTCTTATACTATCTGTAATAGCAGTCTGCAAAGTTCACATTCACCTAAACAAGGATATGTATAAATCCTTATTTGAAGGTGAGGACCCTGCTCTGAAAGGAGATAGCTTGCTAAGAATGGCGCAAGTAAATGACAAAAAGCTTAATGAACTAGTGAACGATCCGGAAAGCAAATTAGCAAATTCCATGAGCAAGGATAACTTTATCTTTGTAGAAACATTGAATAATGCTAGACAGATTGAACATGAAATAGCTATATCTCAAACCTCCGACTTTAAGAAAGACTTGATTGAACTGCATCAATACTATTGTAACCCTGAGGCTAATAAGCATCTAGTTGAGCAGATATACAGCTCTGAGGCTCATGATTAAGTATAACTTTCATCACTAAAGTATTGCGTCTGCTAAGCCTAATGTTACACTAACAACACTTAGTAAGTAATTAGGTAAAGTGGTATGGCGGCAAATATTGGTAGAGTGGCAACTATTACAGGATGTTTTCTAATAGCAGCATACTGGGCTAAAGGACTACTTAAAAAAGACAAGATATCAGAGTTTGACGCAGAACAACTAAAATCCATGCGTATGCATAATGAGCATTTAACAAAGCTTATAAGCATCATGGATAACTTGAACACCAAAGGGTTGTTCCATGCAATAAAACAATATGTACCTCAAGACAATTTCGAGAGCTTTGTTAATACTACAGTTTTCAGTGGATTTACAAAGGCAAGCACCCGCCTATGTGAGTGTAAGATACCACAGGTTTTTGCGAAAATCGCACATGATATATTCAAAGAGAAGTACGATGCAGAGCTTCCCATAAATACCAAACTATATATGGATCCTCATACAGGTGCTGTCACTCCTTTAACAAATAATATGATGCTTAAGCATATAGCTGGTAACCCGGAAGCCTATAAAGCTTTGTTAGAGGGTGATACCCTTATAATAAAGGTAAACAAAGCATATTTTACATCTAATACCTATGATGTAGATTATGATAGGCTCGATCAAGTAGTGAGGAAGGATGCTGAAGGAAAACTCCAGAACTCCATGAGCTGTAATGACTTCACCTACTTAGAAAGATTAAATGTTATAGAGCAAACGCAGTGGAACTATATTGCTTCCAAATCATCAAACTTTAAAAATGACTTAGTTGAGTTACACAAGTACTACTATGATCCTGAGGCTAATAAGCACCTTGTTGAGCAGATATACAGCTCCGAGAATTATGATTAAGAAGCGCTTTTTTCTATTAAATATATTGAGCTCATAAAGCTTTGCATTATACTACCTAGTTAGATAAGCAATTAGGTAAAGCAATGGCAAAGAATACTATTCAAAAAGTAGTCCTTCTTGGTGTAGGACTAACTTTAGGATATAATATTAGGAGCCTTTTAAACAAAGATAAAGGCCCACAGTTTAATGCAGAACAATTAAACAGCATGAGGCTTCATACTGAATATCTCAAAAAGATCTCCAATATCATAGATGACTTGAACGTGAAGGGGTTGTTCCATGCTATAGAACAATATGTGCCGCATGATGACTTTGACAGTTTTATAAAGAAGCTTCCCTTTCAACTTGTTAAATCAAGCACTAGTATAAGTGAAGATGAGGTGCCGCAAGTTTTTTCTAGTGTAATACACAGTCTATTCAGAGAGAACAAGGATCTTGAAGAGATCATGCATGCTGCCCATTCCCCTCAACATAATACTGAACCCACAACCGCATATGAGGTACTTAAGCATATCCACAATAATCCAGAGATCTACAAAGCTTTAATAGAAGGAGATACTCCTATTATACAGGTTAATAAGGCATATTTTAGACCTAACACTTATGACGTAGACTACGACAAGCTTAATCAAGTAGTAAGGAATGATGCTGAAAATAAGTTGCAGAATTCCATGAGCTTGGATGACTTTACTTATGTAGATTTACTGAATACCGTAGCACAATTTCAGGAAAAAAGTACAGACCTTATGTACAAAGCTTCTGATTTTAAAGAAGATCTAGTTGAGCTAAATAAGTATTACCATAACCCCGAAGCCAACAAGCACCTTGTTGAGCAGATATACAGCTCTGAGACTTGCGATTAAGACGCTTTTATAGGCAGCTAAAATGACCAAAAGCATGGTTTTAACAACCGTTATCCTTATGGATCTGCTAGCGGGTACAGAATTTGATATATTCGTACCCAGCTTTCCTGAGTTACAAGTCCATTTTGGCCTATCGGCATTTTGGGTTGAAGCTTTATTATCTGTCAATTTTATAGGATTCTGTTTGAGCTTATTCTTTGTAGGAGCTCTAGCAGATCGCTATGGCCGTAAGCCCATCATCCTGCTTGGTCTCATCACTTTTGTGATCGGCAGCACTATGTGCTTACAGGGAAGCTCATATAACATTCTGCTTGCTGGTCGCTTCCTACAGGGCATAGGAATTGCAGCACCCGTTATCCTGAGCTTTGTTATTATAGCCGATGCCTATCCGCTTAAAAGGCAGCAATATTTTATGGCAATGCTCAATGGGTTGATGAATCTCTCTGCGGGCTTTGCTCCCGTAGTTGGTAGCTATATCACCCTCTATTTCCATTGGCAGGGCAACTTTATAGCACTTTTACTTTTAGGGATATTGACACTTCTCATGACTGTCTTTTTTATCCCTAACTCCAAACCCGAGCATAAAGAAACTATTTCGCTGCGCGGCTATATTCCCATCTTCCAGTCAAAAACTCTAATGCTTTTAATCATAAGTTTTATCTTTTCATTTGTGCCATATTGGGTCTTTGTGGGCATGTCTCCTATATTATATATGGAGGACTTAGGGGTAAGCCTTTCACACTTTGGTTATTATCAAGGAGCGCTGGCCTTGGTATTTGGGTTTGGTAGTATACTTTATGGCTTCATTATCAACAGATTTGATCAGAAAAGGATGTTATACCTTTCCTCCATAATCTATGTAGCTAGCCTGAGTATAATCACCTTACTCTCTTTCCAAAATAGCTCAAGCCCACTGTTTATTACTCTTGCAGTACTTTTATTTTGCATAGGTCAGATTATACCTACTATTATAATTTATCCCCTATGCCTTAACTTTATGCCCCATGCAAAGGCACGGGTATCTGCAATCATGCAAGGAGGGCGACTTATTCTCACTAGCATTAGTCTGCAAATCGCTGGCTATTACTATGCTGGATCCTTCCAGAACATAGGAATTATTATGACTTGTTTCATTCTTCTTACCGTGATTAGCAAGGTTTTTGTGCTCCGCAATCCTGAGATTATCTCTAGGATCTAGCAGCTCCTGAGGCTTCTCTAACTTCTGGGTCATGAAGGCATTCGCACCCTAAATAGTCTTCCAAACTTAAATTGGTCAAAGGAGTTGCAAGATTTTTATCTTCCTGAGTATGTATACTAATATTACAATTGGATTTCACTAGAAGCATAATCGTATCAACAAACCAAATGTTAACACAAATAGTTGGAGCATAAAGAAATGCTTGCCCAAATGGATCGCCATAAGCTGTCATTCTTATAGCATAAAGCCTGCCAAGATTGCACTCTTCTTCCGATTTCTGTATCATCATTGCATGCTTTCTTGGGCTGTATGGGGTACTGCCGTCTTTCATAACTAAATCCATCAATTGCTTAGGTGTGCATCCAGGCCGATAATTACTATCAGACTCTATTTTATGGTATAAACAAGCAGAGGCTAAGCTTTCAAATCGTTTACAAACTTCTCGTAGACGCTGCAATTCTCTCACAGGTAATAGAGAGAAAGGCAATATAAATACTGTATCCTCTAGTTCTATAATAGAAAAATCTTCTTGTCTCATGGCATTCCTACTTAAAATTATATTTTGCGGTTGGAGTTGTAACCCTAATATAACTTGCTGTCAACCTTAACAGCTTTTTTGATAGGGATACAACAATCATTGTCTGATGAGCGTTTTCACCTAGCTCTGCTACAAGCGCCACGTTGCCAACTGAAGCATCCAAGATTAAGACTTTCCACCCAGCTAACTACATTTCGCGCCCAAAGGTATCCTGTTTTATGGATATTATTATCGTATCTAAAGGAGTATTTCTCCTCTACAAAAAATACTGTGAATGCTTTCTTGCAAGAAGCCTCCGAAATATTTGGCTTAGCAGAATAAGATTTCAATATCCTTGCAACATCAGTCATAAGAGCTAGCATAACTCGTTCTTCAACAGGGCAGCAGTACTCTGGTTCACTTTTCATCTCTTCTTTTGTATCGTCTAAGGAGACGTTAAGATCAACAACTAACTTCTTTCGTTGCTCAGCCAACTCCTTAAACTCTGTAATATAGATACCGCCTGATGCAGCAATTCTGGACTTCTCAGCAGCTATTGCAAGTGCCGACTCAGCATCCCTAATAAGGTTGTGATCTATTCCCACAGTACCCAGCAACCCAACTAGTTTATCACGTAGAATAGAGAAATCAGCGAGCTTACTTACGAGCTGAGCCATCAACGCCTGAATTTCGTTCTCGACAAGCGCTATATGGGCTTTTCTCTCTTCCATAACCAACTCTTGAATTAGCCATTAATTCTGAGCCTAGGTAGAAAAGGTTAACAACTAGTTAACAGTAGCTGTACTTATATAAAAAAATTTCACCTGTTTTAACAGGTGAAGGTCGCTTTTTTCCTATGTTTTATTTTTTAATAACAGGTGGAAACAGGGGTTTACCTGGGATTAAGGCTTGAGGTTTATCATTTATGGATTCTTTTCAGCCTCTTTTTCAACCCCCTGACGAGATCCTCATATCAGGGGGAAAGTATAAGAGTTTCCAGGGTTTAAGTACATTTCTTCTATCTTACATTTATCAATATACTTGACTTCTTATAGTCAATGGAAGTCCCTGTTGAAAATAATTTTCGTTTATTATTATCTACTGTTTTGATGCACTCTTTTGCTGGGCTTTGGGCTCTAGGTCGCCGGTTAGATTTTCAACTGTGCCATCTATGCTCATTATCAGTGCATAGATCTTAAGCTTAGGGAATGCTTTTTGAATTTCCTTAGTGGCTTGCAACATAACTTCTTTGTGAGTAGCCATCTCTTCAGTAGCCATACGCTTCGCACCAAAATTGAGCTTGTATGCACCGCAATCTTTATGGTCTAGGATCACTACTTGCTTGATATCATGCAAGGTTTTTAGAAGCCCAATGATATCTTTAGCTGTTGCTGCCCAATGAGGATGTTTCTCTCCAATAACTGCAAGACTAGCTCCGGGTATAGCTACCTCATCATACTGATCAAGGAGGCCAATCTTATTCATAAGTTTTTCAGTTTCGTCACGCAACCTGAAATCCACACAGGAGATAAGCAAAGTTGTGGCTGTAGGCTTATATTGACTTGGATCTTCTACGCTTGATGGCACCTTAATGGTTTTAAAATTAAAATCACCCTCACTAGCGAGCACAGGCGTTGCAACCTGCAAAAATGCCAGTAGAATTGCTGCTATAAACATATTAAATTTCATATACTTACTCCATCAATTTACGTTTGTATATTTTAGAATAATGCCAATTTACAAAGAGTCTATATCTTTTCGCGAGTCCTGAGAACGGAGGCTATTTATGTTGGCCTTATAATCATCACTTGCAAAAATATGTGCGCCGGAAACAACTACATCTGCACCTGCATCTATACAAACTTTAGCTGTATGCCAGTTAATCCCACCATCTACGGAAATCATCGTATTCTGCTTGTTCGCATCGATCATTTTGCGAATTGCTTTAATTTTAGCAACTTGCGCTTTGATGAAGTGCTGCCCGCTAAACCCAGGATTGACTGTCATCACTAAGACCATATCGATTTCAGGAAGCACATATTTTAACACATCTTCATTTGTGCTTGGTACTATAGAAACCCCTGCCCTTTTTCCCGTTGCTTTTATTTTAGCAATCAAGCGGTCTAAATGAATGGTGCTTTCCGTATGCACGGTAATATAATCACTACCTGCATCTGCAAATCTTTCTATATAATGCTCAGGGTTTGCTACCATTAAGTGAGTATCAAAGGTAAGCATTGTCTTTTTGCGAAGTGCATCAACCATACCAATTCCAAAAGTTAAGTTTGGCACAAAATGTCCGTCCATGATATCAAAATGGATCATATCAGCTCCACTTTTTTCTAGCTTTATTACCTCTTCACCTAGCTTTGTAAAGTCAGCCGAGAGTATTGAGGCGGATATTTTTACGTTATTCATGCATCCCCGCTTTTAGGTTTTTGACTTAAGTTTAACTTAATGCTAATTTAAAAAAAAATATATACCAATATGAAAACACATATATCTGAACAACCTACCCTTAGTCTATCCCAAAAGTTATCAGCTGTTCATAGTGACCATGCAAAAGCCCTTACTAAAGCTGCGGCGATTGCTTGCTTTGACTGGATAGGTAAAGGCAATGAAAAGGCTGCTGACCAAGCTGCCGTATCTGCTATGCGCAACCAGTTTGACCATATCCACATAAGCGGTCGCATTGTGATTGGTGAAGGCGAACGCGATGAAGCGCCAATGCTCTACATCGGCGAGGAATTAGGTCTCGGAGGCGATGAAATAGACATTGCAGTAGATCCGCTTGAAGGCACAACTATTTGCGCGCATGCCTTACCCAATTCCATTTCTGTACTTGCTTTATCCATGCGTGGTGGGCTGTTACATGCTCCTGATGTTTATATGGAGAAAATTGCGGTAGGTCGCGGCATAAAATCAGGAGTAGTAAGCCTACAGAATTCCCCAAAGGAGAATATAGTCAATCTTGCAAAAGCCAAACATTGTAACCCATCTGATCTACTGGTTTGCATCTTAAAGCGTGATCGCCATAATGAGCTGATTGCTAAAGTGCGCGAAACCGGCGCGCGAGTACAACTCATTGGCGACTGCGACGTATCGGCAATCATAGCAACCAACGTAGAGAGTACTAAGGTAGACCTTTACATGGGCACAGGTGGCGCCCCAGAAGGAGTGCTGGCGGCCGCTGCACTCGCTTGCATGGGAGGGCAAATGGAGGGACGTCTGCTATTTAGCAATACAGATGATGAGAGCAGAGGCTTTAAGGCAGGCATTGCCGACCTTAACAAAATTTATACCATAGGAGATATGGTCCGCTCTGACGTCATCTTCTGCGCAACTGGCGTTACTACCGGCTGGATGCTGGAAGGAGTTAAAAAAACACCTACTGCAATAGAGACTTCTCATATGATAATGCACAGGTCAGCCGCTAGCATGAGTACTTTTACCGATATCGATTTTAGGAGCAATGGTGTTTAAGTTACCGGTATTCGAAAACGATTCCCACAAGGGACAGCACGGTAAAGTGCTGATCGTAGGTGGTTCGCATAAATATTATGGCTCACCTATTTTTAACGCTACTGCTGCCGAAAGCGCTGGTGCAGACTTAATTACCCTATTCCTACCGGACGCGCATGTGCAAACCGCTAAGAACCACTCGCTAAACTTATTTATCGAGAGCTTTGTCCACCAAGACCTGGGCCTTAAAGACATAGCTCTTATTGTACAAGCAACAGCAAAGCAAGATGCCGTTTTAATAGGCTCCGGAATCGGTATGGAGATCGATACTCAGCATGCACTTAAATTGATATTAAGCGAAATCTCTAAACCTTTAATACTAGATGCAGAAGCGCTCCAGCCAGAGATCTTGGAGCTTGAACGTAGCTCACCTTGGCTTATCACTCCTCATAAGGGCGAATACAAGCGACTGTTCGGTGAAGACGCCACTCCCAGCTCTGTGCACAAACTCGCCAAGAAGCATGATATGTGCATAGTTGTAAAGGGCCCCACTGACATCATCGCAGACAGTGAGCAAATATATCTAAACACCACCGGTTGCCCACAAATGCGAGTAGGTGGCACAGGTGATGCACTAGCGGGCATCATCACCTCATACATTGCCCAAGGGTTAAGTATGTTTGACGCGAGTGTATCCGCATGTCACTACTTCGGTAAGCTTGGCTCCAGTATAGTTAAAAATGAGCAAAACCTAACTACACTTAAGATGATTTTAAACTATAGTAGCTTTGTTCGAAACAATTTAAAGTTATAGATAATGCTGGTCTTAAGGCGTTACCGCACCTTGATATGGATCACCCGATCAAGTCAGGTGATGACACTTGTAGTTGGGTTAAGCTTTATCCTCAAAAATGCTTGAGTTTATCAACATTTTGAGCGATAATACTCTTGGCTAATTAAGGGCAGCACAGTTGGAATCTGGTCAGATTCGAAAGGAAGCAGCCATAACAGCATCGTGCTGGGTCTTAGTTAGCCATCTCTTCTTTGTTTTTCCCTTGAATCTCATATTAAATTATATATAATACCCCAAATATTGAATTTAAGTTGATTTTATGAATAAAGAGCTCTTACAACCACTTTTAGATGTAGTATTGCAAAATGATGCTGTAGGAGGAACAAATTTAGCACTCCTTCATATCATTGAGCAAAATAATCTAGCAGAGCTAGAAGCAAGTTTATCAAAATATCTGCAAGCAGATGAGTTATTTTACGAGATGAAAGCAGATGAGATTATAGACCATTCCCCTAAAGAGCTTAGCTTATTAGGACAGGAGAAATATCTTATTCCTGTATTAAACTTCGCCGCAGGAAGGGCTTATAATGACACTATCTCTAGGATGCAAAAAGAATGTGATATCACAAGCAAACAGGAGCTTAACAAGCTGAAAAGCATTGTTGGCGATATGTATCTTGAAAGCTGCCAGGATACTCCTGATGCCCATAAAATCAAAGCCTTAAGCAGCACTTTATTAGGCTCACTGAATAATGACGATAGATTTATACTAACATCGCAAGACTCTGAGACCGTACTACATGCCCTCCATGATAACATAAGCAGCCAACTGCATCATGCGATAGCTCAAGAAATCAAAAATATAAATAATATTAAAGATATTACCTTTAAGGGCGACGAAGTCTTATGGAGAGGAATAACCTTACCAGAACATACAGATATAAATAAATTTCTAAGTTCCACACACATATATGCTCCTTTTCTTTACAAGTTCTCCATACCAATGAGTGAAGATGCACCTGATTATTCTCATAGAGTATGTACATCTGCAGGACTAGATATTCCAATGGCTTATGCCGAAGACTCGACTTCTTCTCAGCAGGCTAGTTACTTACTCGAGATTAGGCCTAAAAGCGGCCAAAAAGCAACGTTTCTTGCTGACCACCATCTTTGGTTTGGGCTCACAGAGTTAGAAATTGATTTTGATAAGATAGATACTCACGAAGTGTATGCTGCGTATAAAATTCAATCTATTAATAATTTTAGCGAGGGTTACTCTGCTGGGTATAAAATAGAACAGGCCTCCTTAAATAAGAATTATATAGCGAGAGAGGATGATGCAAATCAGAATGGCCACTTGCACTTCGCTACAGGAGACACATTCATGCTGACTCGGCCTCCTTCTTCAATGCAGATACCAACCCATGATCAACTTGAATCCGGAAAGCTGATCTCCGGTAACGACGCCACAGTAGCTAACTACTCTTTCACTACCAATCCGAATTATAAAATGTTTGAATCAGCATTCAAGAAATTCGGCGGATCTCCATCAAAGGAAGATTGTGCTGAGGATTATACTCCACCAAAAATTGATCTGAGCACAGCTAACGATAACCGGCAAGAGACCAAGGAATATGATGCTATACTCTATCCACTTGCATGGCCACATAACGCTGATGTTTTAGTTTCCGAAGAATTTTAAAAGTCAGCTCTTAGGCGCACTTCTCTTATCTTATATTTATTAGTATACTTGACTTGCTACAGGCAATGGAAGTCCCTGTTGAAAATATTTTTATGCAGTTGCTAATTCCAGAGAAATTGCTAGCATAGCCGGATAATAAATAGGAAGAATGCGATGCAGAAAGTAGCCTTAAGTCTAGCGGAAATAAAACTTGTGGGCATAACCATTCGCACTAGCAATGCTAATGAATCTAGTCTTACCACTACCAAAATACTTCCATGTGTTCAAACTTACTTTGGTCAAAATATTCCTGAAAAGATTGCAAATCGTAAAAATCCTGGTACTACCTTTTGTGCATACACAGACTATGAAAGTGACCATATAAACCCTGCCAGATGCGATTATAATGGTAGCTATACCTACTTCCTAGGCGAAGAAGTTACCTCCTTTGACAATGTTCCAGAAGGTTTAAAAACCCTAACAATCCCCGCCCAAGACTACATAAAATTCACAACAGAACCTGGCGTTGTTCCGAATGTTATTGGCGATGCCTGGCGAGAAATATGGCAACTAAGACCAAGCAGTCTAAGTGGCATACGGCGCTATCTTACTGACTTTGAAGTCCATGACGCGCGTATGGCAGATCGCCAAAATGCGATACTCGATATATACATAGGAGTTGAAGATCTAGCAAATACATGAAACATTGAACTTTACTAATTTCATGTTTGTTTGTATCTTCTAATTATACCTAAAAACCTGAAGTAACGATGAGTATACGCATAATAAGATTCGCAAAATTTTGGCTTAAAACCTTTTTTCTATATGAGCTTTTTATTGGCTTGTATGTTACACTAGTATACATGTTCAAACCCAAGGCCACACTTAATTATCCATATGAAAAAGGGCCCTTAAGCCCTCGCTTTAGGGGCGAACATGCACTACGCAGGTATCCAAATGGAGAAGAGCGTTGTATAGCATGCAAGCTTTGTGAAGCTATTTGCCCAGCGCAGGCCATCACCATAGAAGCAGAAGTAAGAAGTGATGGCAGCCGCAGAACTACTCGTTATGATATTGATATGACAAAGTGCATTTACTGTGGCCTATGCCAAGAGGCTTGCCCGGTGGACGCTATAGTTGAAACATCGAGTTTTGAATACAGCACCCAAACACACGAAGAACTAATATACAACAAAGAAAAATTGCTTGAAAATGGTGACCAACTTGAGCGCTTAATCGCCAAGAATTTAGAAGCAGAAGTTAAATATAAATAAAATAATATTATATGAATATTTCTTTTACAATGGATACCTATAACACTCTAAGCTGGTACTATCGTGTATTGATTGTAATTACATGTTTAACTTTAATTACTTATATATTTAGCATAATCACTTCTAGCCTTCACAAAGCATTAGCTAGAAACAACCATCCTATCAAAAATATTGTACTAACCTCAGTTAGGCCTCCTTTATATTTCTTTATGATTGCAATGGGGTTTAGTATAGCCCTCCATATAATAGCAACCGAGTTTAAGTGGCATCATGAAATCACTAGCCACTTTAAAATTATAACAATAGTAGTTTCGATAGTCTGGTTTTTTGTCCGACTCATAGATAAGATGGAAGCTTATTTAGCTTTGCGCATAAAATATAAGCAATCCAAATTAGATAGCACCGCTTTGGGAGCCTTAACCAAAGTTGCTTATATAACCATATTTGTTCTTGCCTCCCTTATCAGTATGGAAGCTCTTGGTTTTAGTGTATCTGGAATACTGGCTTTTGGTGGGGTAAGTGGTGTTATCATGGGCTTTGCGTCCAAAGATATACTCGCCAACGTCTTAGGTGCCATCACCATATATTCTGATAAGCCATTCAAGGTGGGAGATTGGATTAGACTGCAGGAAAAAAATATTGAAGGCCATGTGGAAAAGATAGGCTTGCGCTGTACTATTATAAGAAGCCTAGAGAAACGACCAATATACGTGCCCAACTCAATCTTCTCCATAGTACCGATTGAAAATCCTTCTCAGATGTCGCACCGGCAGATAAACGAAACATTTGGCATACGCCATGAGGATTTTTCTGCCCTAAAGCAGATATTACATGACATCAATGTTATGCTTGCCGAAAATACTGATATAGATAAAAAGCAAATCTGTTCAGCCAATTTTACGGGCTTCACTCCAACCTCTGTTAACTTAACTATATTGTGTTTTACCAAAGCTGTTGATTATGCAGACTTCTTTAATGTTAAAGAACGACTGTTAATTGCAGCTGCTGCTATCATAGAAAAGCATGAGGCTAAGATGGCACAGTTGCAAATTGTTAAGTCTGGTGCATTATAGCTAATACCAAAACCCATAAATAATTAAGGGAATTCGCCGCATTCACTTAATTATTGGTATAAGTCAGTATAAAACACGTCGCTCGATACAAAGATTTGCTATTTAATCTTATCTTCGTTTACAATTCATCCGACTTTGGCAACAGCAACTAGTGCGGGGCGAATGAGCCTGCCATGTAGAGTGTATCCAGCTTGAATGACTTGCACCACAGTGCCACTAGGATGAGTAGTACTTGCTATTTCTGTAATCGCCTGATGCAAATCATGGTTAAATGGTTCATTAAGCGGATCGATTCGGACAATTCCATATCTCTCAAAGATATCAATTAATGATTTTTTTGTTAGTTCAACCCCAGTAAATATCTGCTTTAACGTGATATTAGACTCCAGCTCATCTGTATTAATACTACTTTCTGCGCGATGTAAATTTTCAAGAACCTCTATCAGATCTTTCGCAAACTTAGAAATGCTATATTTGGAAGCCTCCTCCATATCTTTAGACACTCGTTTACGATAATTATCATAATCTGCAGCTAACACCATAAGTTGCTTATTTAGCTTCTCATTTTCTTCACGCAGCTTATCTATATCTGGTAATTCTTCAACTGAAGCTGCCTCTGGCGCCTTATGTGGTTTATGTGCATCTGCAAATTTTTTTTCTGGTTTTTTATCCATATCTAATTACCTATACTTCTCTTATTTTATATTTACTAATATAGTTGACTACTTAGCCCTATGGAAGCCCCTGAGTGAAATATTTTTTAAGCAATAACCTCGGCCTTTTTGATGCCTTTACTGTAAGGGTTTAAATCGTGATCAATAGCTATGCGATCATCAAACACAAAGCATCTGCCATTCCAATATTCGCGCTTGCGCTTGGCCTCCATAAAATACTTAATGATCCCACCATCAAGGTGATAGACTTTCTTAAAGCCTTTTTTAAGCAAATATGCTGTGGATTTTTCGCATCTTACACCACCCGTGCAGAACATTCCAATTGGTTTATCTCGATCATAATCTTCAAGGTTGTTATCCATCCACTCAACTAGTTCAGTAAAGTTTCGGATGCGCGGATCTACTGTATTTTTAAAAGCTCCGAAGGCTCTTTCATAATCGTTACGTGTATCAATCACCATTGCACCACTATCAATCAAAGCTTCCCAATCTTCTGCTTCTATTCGCTTACCTGTTAATTTAGCATCCAACCCCTCCACTCCAAACTTAATAACTTCAGTTTTTATTTTTACTTTAAGCTTGGCAAACGGCGATACATAGCAGCTAGACTCTTTATACTTCATATCTGCAAAGGCTTCGATTCCTTCAATAAACACATAAAATGCATCGATCGCTTCACGCGAGCCTGAAATTGTTGCATTAACACCTTCTTCAGCAAGCAGTATAGTGCCTAGTATGGAATTATACTTGCAAAACTTATACACAGCAAGCTTCACTTCCCTAACATCCGGAAGATCCACAAATTTATAAAAGGTTGTTACAACAAATTGCTCTTCCATAAATATCTACTTTATTTTGAGTTTTTAAAACGTTTAACAGCTTCAACGATTATTTTTTCAGCAGCCTCGCTACCTTCCCATCCTGTAACTTTTACCCATTTACCTTGTTCTAGCTTTTTATAGTTTTCAAAAAAGTGAGATATCCTTTGCAAGAAAATTTCTGGCAAATCAGAAATAGTAGTTACCTTAGCAAAGTATGGGTCTACCTTATCATCAGGCACTGCTAGTATTTTCTCATCACTACCTTTTTCATCTTCAGTAATCAAAACCCCGATAGGCCTAACCGATATAACCGCACCTGCTGCAATAGAGAAATTCGTGTGCACTAGCACATCAACCGGATCACCGTCACCAGAGAGAGTATGCGGTATAAAACCATAGTTGCATGGGTATGACATACTGGTTTGCATAAATCTATCAACTACTATCATTCCAGCTTCTTTGTCGAATTCATATTTAACTGGACCTGCATTCATAGGTATTTCTATGACCACATTGCATTTGCTTGGTAAATCTTTGCCGGCAGAGATTTTATTAATATCCATTATATTATCACCTTTTGTTTTGCTTCTTTATAACACAATATCCATCTACGAGCAACCATATCAAAAGTATTGTAATAAGAATTTTTATTAATGATTTATTAATACTATTACTATACGATGGTGACATGAGAGAGAAGAGTATTGGATATGATAAACAGACCGTTAACAGAAGAGGAAAGACTAGATAAGCAAAACTTTGCACGCATACAAAACATTGCTGCCTCTAAAAATGGAGCCAGCGTTGATGCTGCTATCGCAGAGTTAGAGAACAAATATTCTACCAAGATTAATGCGGCAATACAAGCTGGCAATCTGAATGAAGCAGTGACACTGATAAGCAACATCGGCATTGGAGTAACTAATGAACATTCAAAAGATGCTTTGATGTTGGCAATTAGGTACAATGACAAAGATGCTACCACTCAGCTAGCTGAAGGAGTTAATGTTCACGATGCACTGGCTAGAAGTTCTATATTTGATAAAACGCTTCTTAATGCAACGATGGGGAATTCGGATTTATTTAAGATTATAGCTGAAAAATCAACTCAATTTGAGAGAGGTGCGTTTTTAGATGGTTTAAAGATCGATAGGAGCAATACATGGGCTGTAGAATTCATAGTAGAGCAGGGATTACATGCCTCATATTCGGTTAAGTTGGATACCTTGCTAAATAAAGCTAAATCCTTAGGAGATACTAATTTAGCAAGCGCACTAATCGATAAAGGAGCTGGCCTCAGTGTAGAATTTACAGATAAGTTATCGCACAGATTTCAAGAGAATGCAGTTGATATCCTTAAAGCTAACCCTGACAACCCAGAAGCGGCTATAAAACAAGCGCTTTTTAATACTTATGGTATAAAAGATGCAGCTCTCGATAAATTCTCTGAAGTCATTGATAATTGTAACTTAGGGATGGGTGAGAAAATTGGTATATGGATGTCTTCTCTTTTTTCAACAATCACATATGATGAAATGAAGGCTGAAGCAATAAGTAATAAAGTAGGTGAAGTTAAAGAGGCTTTTGAGGCCGACATTTCAGGATTTAATGCTTCAATTAATAAGGCTATGGTTGAGAAATTTAAAGAGAATTTTGTTGACGAGATGAAAAAATCAAAGGTGAGCAATATGGATCAGGCTAAAGTGCAAGCAGCGAGTGTTGCGCCTGACTTGGCAAAGGCAGCAAGTGAAGGAATAGAAAAGCCCGCATCTCCCATGCCTTCACAAACAAGAGGAGGAGGACAGTCTAGGTGACCTTAACACATGAAATACAAAGCTAAAAGCTTACCTGACGCACTGCTTGCGGTAATCCGTGATAAGAGCACCGAACATCCTTTTACCGGGAAATATGAATCCTCAGAGGAGGTAGGGACATATTTGTGCCGGCTATGTGGGTTTGCGTTATTCCGCTCTGAGGACAAATTCAATGCCTATTGTGGATGGCCGAGTTTTGACCAGGAAATCCCTGGCAATATAGCGCATACCCTTGATGAGGATGGAGCTCGCACAGAGATTTTATGCGCACGATGTCATGCACACCTTGGTCACGTATTTGAAGGCGAAGGCTTTACCTATAGAAATATTAGGCACTGCGTTAATTCTGCGAGCCTTGACTTTGTAGCTAACGCCACTGTGGTAGATTCAGAGGAAGCAATACTTGCGGCCGGCTGTTTTTGGGGCGTTGAGTACTATTTTAAAAAATTATCAGGCGTGTTAAAGGTTGAATCTGGCTATATTGGCGGCACTCTAGCGAACCCCACCTATGAGGATGTTTGCAGCGGCAACACTGGCCACCTCGAGGCAATCCGCGTACTTTATGATCCTTCCGTCCTATCGTATGAGGATATAGTAAAGTACTTCTTTGAGATCCATGACTTTACTCAAACGGATGGCCAGGGGCCTGATATAGGGACTCAATACTTAAGTGCTTGCTTTTATTATGATAGGGCTCAGCTAGATACTATATCGGAGCTGAAAGACCAGCTTAAAGCCAAAGGTTATGGAGTTGCCACACAAGCATTACCAGTAACTACATTCTGGCCAGCTGAGGAATATCATCAGGATTATTACCAGAAGTCTGGTCAAACTCCATATTGCCACAGGTATAGGAAAATTTGGTAGTCACGGACATTATCTATCATACGTATAATACCAATTTCGGTAAGCAACTGCACAGATGCACTTCATCTTTTGATTTTTTTAGTCGCCACTGAAAACCCCAAATATGTAGAATATTATGGGCTTTCAGTGACTTCCCAAAAAATCAAAATTTATCCCGCTTCTGTACAGTTATTTGCCGGAATTGGTATAACTCTTATCGTAATATGCTGCAAGTGCACTCATTGTACTTCCAAAAATGAAAAGAGGTATGGCAAGAATAATACAGTTTTTTACGGAAGACACTTCAGGAAATCTAGTAGTACTATAAATTGTCATAGAAACTCCTTCATAAGAGTCAGTGCTAATATGCTTACTTAAGTCAACATACTTCCCAAAGGATCTAAAATACATGGCAGCACCCAATAAAGCGAGCACTCCGCCATACATAGAGCTTTCTAGATTAAAACAACTCCATAGTGTTTTAACTTGGCCTCTTTGAGGGTTGGTTGCTTTGGAAACGGTTCGTGAGCTAAGGATTAAAATGTCATCAGCTTTAATTCTGCATTCCTCAAGAGTTTTGTTATCATCTAGTTCAACATCATTATTGATAAGAGCTCGATCGCTTACATCATCAATTCCAAACATAGTAGAATAAGTTTTTTTCACGGCTCCAATAGTGATGCTTTCATCGAAAACAAGCTGATGTCCTTGCAGTTCTCCCTGTTTTCTTATTATAATTCTCATAAATATTCCTCTATTATTTTATGATATTATAACACACTAGGCCTTGTCCTACAACGCCTTAAGAGAGAGACATCAAATCCGGTCACCCCGTGACTTTGATCGCGGGGTGACCGGAGTTTAATATTCATGCAACAATGTCTATCAAGTAACGAGGTGACAGAGTAAGCGGCAAATATAGCTTAAGCCACAACCCAATTCCGTGTAGATCGCTCAGTTCAGGGTGATTTTATAGTAGATGTTGAAAAGTTATGCCTCTGGCAGCCTTATAACTCCAAATAGGGGTCTGTAATGAACATTATTGAGAGTTCAAGCGCACTTCTCTTATCTTATATTTATTAGTATACTTGACCCGAAAGGCCAATGGAAGTACATGAGTGAAATATTTTTTGAGGTAGCGGAAGTACTACTACTTATCAACAAACTCAATCATTGCCATTTGGGCATTATCACCTTTGCGATAGCCGGCTTTGAGAATACGAAGATAGCCACCATTACGGTTTTTTACTTTCGCTGCAATTTCGGAAAACAGCTTTTGCACTTCTGGGCAATTACCTCGCATAAAGCTTATAACTTGACGTCTTGCATTAAGGTCATCATTCTTGCCAAGAGTTACTATCTTTTCTGCTATTGGACGAAGATCCTTAGCCTTAGGTAACGTTGTAAAAATCTGTCCATGCTGAATTAATTCCTTTACCAAGTTCATAAATAAAGCAGCTCTATGACTACTGCGACGCCTAAGTTTTCTGCCTCTAATACCGTGGTTCATACTATCCTCTAATTCCTTTTTCTAATTCTTTTAATTCAGATGATCTTCATAACGTTTGATCAAATCTTCGATATTCTCTGGTGGCCAACCTTGAACTTCCATACCAAAGCGCAAGTTCATTGAAGATAATAGCTCTTTAATCTCATTAAGCGATTTACGGCCAAAGTTTGGCGTCCTAAGCATTTCACCTTCAGTTTTAACAACCAAATCACCGATGTATCTGATATTGTCATTCTTGAGACAATTATGTGAACGAACTGAAAGCTCTAGATCATCCACGCGTTTCAAAAGATTTACATCAAATGGTAATTTCTCTTCTTCAATTTCCATGATCTCTTCCACGTCTTGGAAGTTCACAAACACCTGTAATTGCTCTTGTAAAATCTTAGCAGAGAGTCCTAAAGCTAGTTCAGGTGTTATGGAACCGTCAGTTTCAACAGTTAAGGACAGTTTATCATATTCCGTCTCAGAACCAACACGACTGTTCTCAACCTTGAATGTAACTCGTTTAACCGGTGTAAAGATAGAATCAATTGGAATCATTCCAAGTGGTGTATCCGCGGTTCTATTCTCACTAGCAGAAATATATCCCTTACCAGCTGCAATTACAAACTCGATATTTATTTTTGCGCTCTTATCGAGATTACATATTACATGATCTTTGCTTATCACTTCAACATCGTGCGGAGTCTCTATCATACCAGCAGTGACGGCACCTGGCCCAATAGCCTTAAGGCTAAGCTTGCGTCTTTCATGCCCACCGTATTTTAGAACCATCTGTTTAACTTTCAAAATGATATCAACAACATCTTCTTGAACCCCTGGAATTGTGGAGTACTCATGATCTACACCTTCTATTTTTATAGAAGTGACCGCAGCACCGTGCAATGATGAAAGCGCAACTCTTCTGATAGAATTACCAAGAGTTGTCCCAAAGCCTCGCTCAAGCGGCTCAATTTTAAATGTAGCAACATTTGTGCCATGAGCTTCAACCTTATAATCGGTTGGCTTAATTAAGCTGGTCCAATTGCCAGAAATAATATTTTTGGCCCCCTCTGGTTGAGCATTTTGAGCCTGCGTAACTGATTTTGCTTTACTTGCCATTTAACTCCTACCTTAATAAATTTACTACAGATCGTACTTATACCCTTCTTCTTTTCGGCCTTCTGCAACCATTATGCGGAACCGGCGTTATATCTTTAACTGAAGTAACAGCCAGCTGATATTGATTAACACATGCACTTATAGCCCTCACCGCAGACTCACGTGCTGCACCAGGACCTTTAATACGAACAGAAATGGTTTTAAGTCCATACTTCATTGCATTTTCCATAGCCTTTTGAGCAGCCATCTGTCCGGCATATGGAGTAGATTTACGAGATCCTTTAAACCCGACATTTCCGGTTGATGCCCAAGAGATCACATCTCCTTGCTGATCGGTAATAGAAACAATAGTATTGTTAAAACTCGCATTAATATGAACTATTCCAACAGGAACAATTCGTTTTTTAATTTTGTTAGAAGTAGTCGTTACAGCCATCCTATCACCTATTTAGAAACTTGTTTTTTACCGGCAATTGCAATTGCTTTGCCTTTTCGTGTACGAGCATTAGTATGCGTTCTTTGGCCGCGCACTGGTAACTTTCTTATATGGCGCAAACCTCTGTAGCACTTAATGTCCTTAAGAGTTTTAATATTCATAGAAACTTCTTTCCTAAGCTCACCCTCTACGGTAAACCCAGCATCAATAGTTTCTCTCAACTTAATGACTTCATCATCAGTAAGCACGCTTATCCTTTTATCAGGGTCTATGCCAGAAATCTTGCAAATTTCTTGCGACTTCTTTGGACCAATTCCATAAATATATGTAAGACCTATGAATAGCTTCTTACTAGTTGGAATGTTTACACCTGCAATACGAGCCACTTAATACCTCAACTCAATTTATACTTTAAATAGTGATCAAGAATGATAGCCAATATTAGGGTTCTGTCAAGTTTAGTTTAAAAAAAACCTCACTTTAACCAATATTCCCTTTTGGCCTCACCTTGCTCTCAATTTTTAACATAGATAATATTTCTGCTGTTATATCATCTATTTCTTGTTCACCATTGATATTAAACAGCATTCCTTTAGTACTGTAATAATTTATCAATGGCTCCGTCTTCTCATAGTAAATACCAAGACGCACCTTAACGGCTTCTTCATTATCATCAGCACGAACCACAAAATCTTTTCCACCACACTTATCACAAACACCTTCCACTTTGGGGCGTTTAGATTGCTTATGATAAGAAATACCACAAAATGCGCAATTGAATCTCCCAGAAAATCTCCGAATCAATTCGGGTTCACTAACAGATAAATTCAAAATAAATGTAGTGCCGTCCAGATATCCATTCTTATGAAGCATTTCTTGCAAAACTTCTGCTTGTGCTATTGTACGTGGATAACCATCAAAAATAAAGCCATTATGGACATCTTTATCTTTTAATCGTTTTCCTACCAAATCATTCATAATTTCATCTGATACAAATTGCCCAGAATCCATGATACTTTTAATTTTTATTCCATCTTGCGTACCTTTAGAGATTTCTCTACGAAGAATCTCGCTTGTAGAAAGCTTTGGAAGACCCAGCATCTCTGAAAGAATTTGAGCTTGCGTACCTTTTCCAGCGCCCGGAGCACCTAAAAATATAAGTTGCATTAGTATCTCCCCTTTATCTTAGCTCTTTTAAGGAGATGACCGTACTGCACACTTAGCATGTGAGTCTGTATTTGAGTGTAGATATCCAATACGACATTAACCACAATCAAAATACTTGTCCCTCCTAGGTAAAACGGAATAGAAAATTTTGCAATCATAATTTCCGGAAGCACACAAATGGTAACCATATAGGCCGCACCAAGTGTAGTAATACGAGTTAAAACATAATCTAAATACTCAGAAGTGTGCTTACCAGGTCTTCGCCCTAGAATAACACCACCATTCTTACGTAAATTCTCTGCTGTCTCATCAGGATTGAAGATTATCGAAGTATAAAAGAAGCAAAAGAATACTATAATTGCACCATATAAAGCTATATACAATGGTTTACCATGTGACAAATATAATACAACCAAATGTCTCCAATTATCCGCACCGACTGCGCCCTCACCAAATCCAGCTATCGTCGCTGGAAACAACAAAAGTGAGCTTGCAAATATCGCAGGCACAACCCCAGATGTATTAAGCTTTAGAGGTAAATGTGTGGTATCTCCACCGTAAACTTTATTACCAACCTGACGCTTAGGGTAATTGATAGAAATCCTTCTTTGTGCTTTTTCAAAATAGACAATAGCAAATATCATCCCTACAGCTACTGCAAAAATGAATATTATAAACAGAGTTGAAAGTGCCCCGGTTCTTCCCATCTCAAATAAAGCTGCTATTGCACCAGGAAGACCTGAAACTATACCAGAGAAAATAATGAGCGAACTACCGTTACCAATGCCTTTTGTATTTATTTGCTCTGCAAGCCACATAACAAGAACAGTTCCGCCAGTTAGCGATATAGTGGCTACCAACCTAAAGAACATGCCTGGATCATACACTACCGCGCCAGAAGCAACATGTAAGCTCTCCACCCCAACAGCTATACCATATCCTTGAAATATCGCCAAAATGATCGTCAAATACCGAGTGTATTGATTAATTTTTTTGCGTCCAGCTTCACCATCTTTTTTGAGGGCCGCTACATTAGAAGAAATTACTGTCATCAATTGCATTATAATCGATGCAGTAATGTACGGCATAATATTGAGCGCGAAAATAGATAGTCTGCCAAGAGCGCCACCTGTCAGCATGTTAAACATACCTAGCACGCCTCCTGCATGAGCGCTTGTCAAATCATCTAAGACTAAAGTATTAATACCAGGAAGTGGAACAAAAGTTCCAAGCCTATATATTATGAGCATAAAAAGCACAAAAAGAATTTTTGATTTTAACTCTCCCATTGAACCAATTGAATTCATTTGCGAGGCAAAACCTGTGCTTTTTTTTGAAAGTAAACTCATAACTTAATATTTAAACACACTATAAATTATTTCTTAGATCTTTTAGCAACTTTTTCAATTGCTGCAAGTCTAGCTTTTGCTCTTTTTCCATTTTCTTTCTTAGCAATCAATTCTTCGCTCAAAGGAGTTTTGAAGTTAACTAAAACAACCTCTGACCCACTTTTCATCAAAGCCTTCTTTGCCTTCAAAGATACAGCATGCACTTCTATACTAACTTTGCTTGTTAATTCACCAGTACCAAGAAGCTTTATTAAAGCAGATTTTCCCTTAAATACACCAGCATTTCTTAAATTTTCTATCGTTATCTGCTTTTCAGGAAGCCTTTTAGCGTCTAAAAGTCCTTGGATATCATCAAGATTGAGTACTTCAAACTCTATCCTTCCAAATTGATTGAATCCACGTTTGGGTAGCCTTCTATAAAGAGGCATTTGACCACCTTCAAAGCCATTCAAAGCAACGCCGCTTCTAGCTGTTTGACCTTTACCACCACGAGCGGAAGTTTTACCTTTTCCAGATCCAATACCACGACCTAATCGTTTGTATTTTCTTCTAGCACCATAATTATCTTTTATCTGATTTAACATTTCATCTCACCTAAGACTAATTTTTAACAATTTCTATTAAGTGCGCAACTGTTCTGATCATACCACGTACGGATGGTGTATCTTCAAGAGTTGAGACTTTATTTAACTTACTAAGACCAAGACCTTTTAAAGTTTGAATTTGATTTTTAAAACGACCTGCTCCACTAGCAACTTGTTTTATGGTTACACTTGGTCCTTTTATCACTCGTTGCGATGGCTTGGTCTTAACTAAGGTCTTTAGAAGCTGCACCTTGCCGCTTACAACCGATTTTTTGGCTTCAGGCTTAGTAATCTTCTCGGAGCCTTCTTTTATTTTTGTTGAAGGTAAGGAATTAACTTTCTTTGTAACCTTAGATACCTCAGTTACAGCTTTAGCCTTAACTTTAGTTTCTGCTTTAGCCGCAGGTCTCTTCGCAACCTTGCTTACTGTCTTTGCCGCCTTAACTGTTTTTACTTTTTTCTCAGCCATAAATACTCCAAGCTTTTTTAACTTATCTGCCTTATCTTATTCAGCAGATTTTTTAATCTTCTTTTCTCGTCTACTAATAATCTCACCTACTTTTTTGCCACGTTTTTCACTAATGAACTTAGGCGAGCATGTCTTTTTCAAGCCATTAAGCGCAGCTTTTATCATATTATGCGGGTTAGAAGAGCCCAATGACTTAACGACAATGTCCTTTATTCCTAGCGCTTCGCATACAGCACGGATAGGACCACCAGCAATAATACCGGTACCAGGAGCAGCAGTTCTCATTTTAACAAGACCTGAGCCAAACTTACCTACTACATCGTGGTGGATAGTTCTTCCTTCTTTAAGAGGGATCTTAATCATACTATCATTTGCTTCTCTTTTAGCTTTTTCATTAGCTTCAAGTACCTCAGCGGCTTTACCAGTACCTAGACCAACCATACCATTCTGGTTTCCGGCGACAACTATTGTACCAAAACTAAATCTTCTTCCACCTTTTACAACCTTGGCATTCCTGTTTACTGATACCAGCTTAGCAAAGTTCTCATTGTTTGCAGACATTAACAAATCCTCTAAAATTTCAACCCATTTACCCTAGCTGCTTCTGCTAAGGCTTTAACTCTACCGTGATAGATATACCCTCCACGATCAAAAATAACTTCAACTTGCTTTGCTTTCATTGCTTTGACTGCTCTTTCAGCAATAGCAGCCCCAACTTTGCTTGCAGCTTCCGCATTAGAAGAAGACTTCAATCCTTTTGCTATGTCTTTGTCTATTGTAGACGCTGAAGCTACAGTATGCCCTTTTGCGTCGTCAATCAACTGCGCATAAATATGACAATCGGATCTATATACGGAAAGTCTCAACTTACCATATGCCTTTTTACTAAGAGACTTGCGCACTCTCTGCTTTCTTTTTAGAAATCTTTCTCTTGATGTAGCCATAATTCAAATATCACTTAATTATTTCTTTTTACCTTCTTTTCTGAGAATCACTTCATCAGAATATTTAATACCTTTACCTTTAAACGGCTCAGGCTTCTTAAATCCTCTTATCTCTGCTGCAGTTTGACCAACAGCTTCTTTACTAATCCCTATAACTTCAATTTGCGTAGGTTTAGAACATTGAATTTTAATACCCTCTTGCGGAACATAGTATATAGGGTGACTGTATCCCAAATTCAATATAATATATTTACCGTTACCACCGATTGCAGCTTTAAAACCCACACCGTTAATCTCAAGTATCTTCTTAAACCCTTCAGTTACACCCTCAACCATATTTGCAATAAGCTTTCTAGTTGTGCCCCACAAAGCCCTGGAAATATTAGTCTTAGATTTTGGAGTTACAATAATAGAATTATTTTCATATACAATTGTTACTTCATTATGAAACTCTCTTTTCAACTCTCCTTTCGGACCTTTAATCTCAATATTGTTACCAGATAAGCTGACGCTAACGCCGGCTGGAACTGTAACTGGATGCTTACCTACTCTAGACATTTTCCTACCAATTAAAAAACTTCACAAATTAATTCACCACCGGCATGCTCTTCAATAGCCTGATGATCTGCCATAACACCTTTAGAGGTAGATATGATAATAGTACCAAGACCATTAGATGCTCTAGGGAGCTCTGAAACTGATTTATAAATTCTGCAACCAGGTTTAGAAATCATTTTCATAGTTTCAATAACACGTCTCCCATTAGAGTATTTAAGATCCACTTTAATTAGGTCAATACCAGGTTTTTGAGAAAATTTTTCAAAGTTCTCAATATAACCTTCTTCTTTAAGAACATTCAGAATTGACATAATCATCTTCGATGCCTTCACAAGTACAAAGTCGTGCCCTGCTTTTTGGGCATTATTGACTCTTGCAATTGTATCTGCGATCAAACTATTCATTGACATAATTTATCCTCCTACCAACTAGCCTTTGTTACGCCAGGTAGCTCACCATTTCCTGCAAGAAGCCTAAGCCAAATACGGGATAATTTGAATTTCCTATGGAACCCGCGTGAACGACCGGAAAGCTCACACCTATTTCTAACTCTGGTTCTCGCTCCATTTCTTGGCAATTTTGCAAGCTTAAGCGAGGCATTAAATCTTTCTGTTAATGGCAATGCTTTGTCCATTATGACATCCTTTAATGCTTCACGTTTGGCTGCAAATCTAACGACCATTCGTTTTCTTCTATTATTTTTTTCAATCGAGCTCTTTTTAGCCATAAATACCGCTTAATTAGTAAATGGGAAGTTAAATAGTTTTAGTAATTCCAACGCTTCAACATTAGTTTTAGCCGTTGTGACAAACACTATATTCATTCCACGAATTTTATCAACTTTATCATAGTTAATTTCAGGAAAAATTAAATGTTCTTTAAGACCTATAGCATAGTTACCTTTACCATCAAATTTCTTAGGGCTTAATCCTTTAAAATCTTTCACACGAGGAAGAGCTATATTAACAAGGCGATCCATAAAGTCATACATCATACCTTTACGTAAAGTGACTTTACAACCTATTGGCACACCTTCTTTAAGTTTAAATGCAGCTATAGCTTTCTTAGCCTTGGTAATAACTGGCTTTTGACCAGTGATCAGCATTAATTCTTCCGCAGCTTTCTCTATGGCTTTACTGTCAACAACAGCGTCTTTGACACCCATACTTACAACTATCTTAAGTAACCTTGGTGCCTCAAGTCGGTTCTTAAAACCAAAATGTTTAACCATATTATCTATATGTTGTTTTTCGTACTGCTCTTGTAATCTACTTTTATAAGCTTTCATATTAATTCTACTTATTTATTATCTATAACTTCATTAGAACGCTTAGCAAACCGAACTTTTTTACCGTCTGCAAGCATCTTAAATCCAACCCGAGTAGGTAACTCAACTTTAGGGTCCAATAGTTGGACATTAGAGTAATGAATCGGCATATCCTTGGTCTTCTTCCCACCTTGGGGATTGGACTGAGTTGGTTTAAGGTGACAAATAGCGGCATTAACTCCTTCAACTACTAATCTTAATTTACTTGGAATAACTGAAAGCACTGTGCCTTTCTTGCCCTTATCCTTTCCAGCAATTACAACTATCTTATCGCCTTTTCTAATTTTTAATTTTATTTTACTCATATTATAAAACCTCTGGTGCTAGTGAGATAATTTTCATAAAGTTCCTCGCTCTAAGTTCTCTAGGAACTGGACCGAAAACACGTGTTCCAATTGGCTCACCTTGTTTATCAATAAGCACGGCTGCATTCTCATAAAACTTTATAGTGCTACCATCAGCCCGTTTAAGTTCTTTAGCTGTGCGGACAATCACTGCTTTTTGCACAGATCCCTTTTTCACCTTTGCCTTTGGTATCGCATCAACTACTGAAACCACGATCACATCACCTATTCCAGCACTGGTACGCATAGATCCACCAAGTACTTTTACACACTTGATTCTGCGAGCCCCCGAGTTGTCTGCGACATTAAGTCTTGTTAGCATCTGTATCATTTTCTATCTTCTCTCTAATTTTCAATAACGATCCAAGTTTTAGTCTTTGAGATTGGCCTAGATTCTTCAATACTAACCTCGTCACCAACTTTAAACTTGTTCGCCTCATCGTGAGCTGCAAATTTTTTACGGCTCTTTACTACCTTATGATATTTTGGATGTCTAAAAGTCTTAGTAACTTCAACAATCACTGTCTTATCTGGTGCTGCACTTACAACTTTTCCGACCAATACACGCTTA
>CAYWJW010000018.1:0-29961 GCA_964458795.1 uncultured Candidatus Jidaibacter sp.
TATGGCTTGGGTGGCGCACCTTTATTTGAAATCTATCTAGGAGAGCAGAAATCTAGGGGAATTCATATAGCCTTTCAAGTGAGTAATAAACAAACTGTAGATACCTTCCATTCTATGGCTTTAAGTATAGGAGGGAAGGATAATGGTAAGCCCGGATATAGAGAGTATGCCCCAAATTACTATGCTAGCTTTATTATTGACCCCAACGGCCATAATCTAGAAGCATTTGTCTTAACATAGTACTTTCTCTTTCTAAACTTGACGCTATCTATCACTGCATCTATAAAATTACAAATGCCGGTGTAAACATCGTAGCCTGTAACGTACCTATAAAACGCATAGTGTTTTCCATATTTCGAAACTATTTGATTTAGCAAAGAAGGTTAGAAAGTAACTAAGAGGATTAAAGGCTAAGAACTAGAAGATAATTGCAAAATTACAGCTGGTACTTAGCCTTTAACTTATATTCTCATTCATATTAACCAATAAAATTATATATCTATCTTGAATATTCTTGAGAATGGCAATCAATGCTACTCAAATATTCTTCAGCAATATCTGCAGCTTTTGATATAAATTTTTGTACTTCTTTAGAAACAAAAATATCAATAAATGACTGAAGACATGATTCTGAATAGTTACGCATTTTTTGCTCTTCATACGATACACCATTATACATGGATTGTGAGGCTATATATAATGGGGTAGTTTCTAGTTTTTCTTTTATCTCTTTCATAATAATACCTTATATTGTTTGTTAATAATAGGCCTTATAACTTATGTCATTATAAGACCTAAGAGAAATTAGCTTTTTGGCTGCTTTCTGCTGTGATTGAATGGTACATTTTTTGAAAGTATGCAGTAAGTCATAATAAATACGTAGGTAATTATTACTTAAGGACTGGGTTATGATCTCAAGAAGTAAGGGAGTCTTATGAACTTCCCTATCTCTTAAGTTTGTAACAAGCTAGCAAATCTTCAATGGGTAAAGGCAGATCAGAATAAAAACTTTATTTTGACAAATTGACATAGATAAAGAATCTAATAAATGACATCAACTCAGATTTAGTATGTATATTAGTCTTTAACTTTACTTTCAAAATATGTGATTCCACGGTTTTATTAGAGATATGCAAATCCCGCGCAACTTCTTTGGAAGTTTTTCCAAAGTGATGTCAGGTAGAGGCATTCAAACTCTCTCACGGATAGGTTAATCTTCCCTAGGGATTCAGTCCCACAAACAGAAGCTTCATGTTTTTTTATAAACAATCTAAAGTGTTCAAATTTTTTAATAGTCATGTTAGCATTCATAATCAAAGTATATGCTTATTATAAAACACATCCATATAGAGTACAACCAAGAAAATATGAGGAGTTTTTAGGAGTGGGTCAAACTAGTCTAAAAGCTAAAACTGTTTAATAGCTTATTGTTTTCCCACCATCACAGCAAATTGTGACTCCTGTCATCCAACTGGAAGAATCAGATGCTAATAGTACAGCAAGACCCGCATAATCTTCCGGATTCCCTGCGCGTTTCAACGGGATACCATCAATTATCTGTTGCCATCCGCTCGGATCTTTCTGCATAAAGGGCATATTAGATTCTGTAAAAGTTGTACCAGGAGCAATTCCATTGACGCGTATCTGGTAAGGGACTAATTCCAAAGCCGCAGATCTGGTCAACATATTCAGCCCTGCCTTTGAGCATGAATTTAAACAGCTCCCAATAGATGGTGCTATACCTGAAATAGAGGATATATTTATTATACTGCCTGGAGCCTCCCGCTCAATAAGGTGTTTGGCTATACCTTGTATCAGTCTAAATGGTACTTCAACATTAACTTTTTGCATCCAGGCAAATTGTTTTTGGGTTAGTCCAAGAATAGGTCCTCGATCATAGGCTGCAGCACAATTGACAAGGACATCAATTGTATCAAATTCACTAATAGCAGATTTAAGGAATAATTCAGGCTCATCATTTTTTGTAAAATCTGATTGTATGGCAATACTTCTTCTGCCAAGTGTTTTTATCTCATCGACGGTGAGAAGAGCTTTATCTTTGGCAGAGCGATACTGAATTATAACATCAGCTCCTGCCTTAGCTAATGCAATAGCAATCCCTTTACCAATTCCCTGATTGCCCCCCGTTACAATTGCGCTCTTATTTATAAGTTGCATGGTGAATTCAAATATTTTTTATAAATATGTATGTCATGATGTTTTCGGATCTTTCTAAAGAAAGCTTGCTACTATTGTATTACTCCCAAAACATTTCTCTCCTAGTCTACTACTCCATCCATAAAATTACAAACTCTAATGCAAACATTGCAGCTCATATAGAGCCTACAAAAATACATAGTGTTTGCCATATAATAGCATATAAAAATACAGCCATTATTAGTCAGTGCATTTAGGTAAAGGGGACCTGAAACCTAATGAGAGATTTATATGTCAATATCTCAGAAGCTCCTCTTAAAAACGAAGGGTTTTGGGAGTGGGCTTTACTTGTCTTAAAAACTATTATTAGTGGCCGCATAACTTATTGAAATGTATTAAACTAAGCTATGCGTTAACTATTTATTAACCTTATTACCATAGCATATAAACATAAGATTTAGTTTAAGAGGATGATATGAAAGACGATAGAGATTTACAAGCTCGGTTAACAGAAGCATTAAAAGAAGCCATCAATACTGGATTTAACAATAAAAGCACTAAAGAACAACTAATCGAAAACTTACATGATATTACCGCTAAAACAGTAACTGACTATGTTAATGGTGCAGTTGGTAAAAAGGCTATCTCGATACGTGGCTTCAGTCCCCGTATGCAGGCTTCTACAAATCATATAGGTGTTAGTAATGATGATTTTAATACTATAACATCGAAATTAAATCCTATTTATAGTGCTATAGAGGAACTTGCTGAAAGCGTGAACCAGCCTAGAATTATAATAACTCTTAAGAAAATAGATATATACGCTCGCACTGCTACATCTGCCATAATGAAGGCTACAGGAGAGTTTATGTCTAGCTTGGTAGATGCGATTACATCTAATGCGAAAAAGGAATTTAAAGAATTGGAACAGAGTGGCTCTGGAGCACTGAAAAAAGGTGGTTTTTTAGAAACCTTTTTCGGTGAGATGTCAGTTGCTGAAATGCAAAGCAAGGCTTTAGACGAAGCTCCTGTAGAAAAGTTTACCAAAGCCTTAGATAACCTTATTGAACCGATTGCAGCGGCAGCAGCAAACCTTGTTGAAGCTGCAAATAAGGAAACCCAAAGACGTCAAGCAGAAAAAGTGCAACAGCAGAGGTAAGTTCTTTAACCTGTTGTTATCTTTTTGTGGAACTATTAATGTTAAAGGGTGATTTGAAGGGCTGGAGATGCAAGGAGATAGCGATAGGGATGATGCCATAACTTCACTCAATATGAAGAAGATAACTTGGTCATAGTTGTAGAGCCTCCATGTAGCTCCTACCAGCTCTCGCCTAACCCCAAGATAGTTATTCTCAAAAACTCCTTTTCTTTCTCTTATCAAAAATGACAGGTTTTGATATTGTATAGATCTTGTCTTAAAACACCTCAGCTAATCTATAGCAATATTGAGCAAACTTGACTTTGTACATACATTGTATATAATATAGTGATAGTTAATATAATTATAGCCAGGATATTATGAGCAAAAAAATACATCTGGATGCCTTTGAACAGGATATAGAGGATAATTTTGGATCCTTAAATACAATATCAGATATGAAAGCTGAGATGGAGATAATGAAGAATGCTGCGTTGATCCATTCGCGAAGGAAAAAGTCTATAACGTTACGTGTGCATGAAATAGACTTAGAGACAATGCGAATCAAAGCTTCAAAACTAGGCATTCCATATCAGACATACATTAATATGTTAATCCATAAAGATGCAATAAGCGGAGTCTAAGTAATGAAGTTCCGATATAATCAGGATAAAAATGCTAAGCTTCTTCTAGAGCGAGGTATAGGCTTTGAGGAAATTATAGAAGAGATAGCAAATGGTAACCTTGTAAAGATTACCAATCATCATAATAAAGAAATCTACCCCAATCAAAAAATCTTGCATGTAATATGCTTAGATAAGGTTTATCTCATACCGTATGTTATAGAGGAGAACGGTACAATATTCCTAAAAACACTGTATCCGAGTCGTAAGGCAACCAAGGCATTAATACTTGATAAAATGCTATAAGACGCCTGAGTGCAAAAAGAGTTATAAGTAATATCACATGAAAATTAGAGTAGCGCATCAGTACCATCACCTATGCTGAAATAATCTCAACTCACAAAAACGAAGGGTTTTGGGATTGGATTTGATTAGTCTCAAAAGCTAAATCTGCAGAATCAGAGAGCTTTACTGCCATTCCATTTAGCTTTTATTCTCCTTCTATCTACCCAGCTCTGAAGGCCTACTTACCTTGACTCTATCGGCAAAAGTGATAAATTGAGTCTCAGTTTTAGTACGTGGAGCTTTTTCAATGCATCCTTTATCCATCAGGATCTTAAGTAACCTGTCGGGGTGGATTTTGCTGAAGCGCTCTCTGGCATCAAATGGTATGTCTATGACATTCTCAGTTGTATCTAAGTCTTTTTGTAGCTGCTCATTTAATTTGATAAATGCAAGTGCAGTTGTTCTTGCAGCAAACTCGGAGCAAATCATCTCTACTTTTTCACCCATATTACTTTGCATTTTTCTGTGGAATTCTTCTAAACTTTCAGAGTTTATCTTCCTGTGTCCGAATGGTGGAATAAGACTAGCAAGACCGGCTTTTGCCTGTGCTAATAACCCATCAAATTTTTCTTGCGGAAAAATTATATTTGGAAATTGCTTGCTAGCATTGTTGTGAAGGTCATACTCGATCTTCCTATACATTTCATTAACAAGTATGACATATTGTGGACCATAATGGCCTTCTAACTTTTCTTTAACTTCTTCACTAAATAATTTTTCAATCTTTATGTTATATACATCAGAATATAGATATTGGTTAACTCTAAGCAGCTCTGTTTCAGCAATTTCTCCACTGTACATTACATGTGATATATAAGGTTTCTTATCATCCTTTACTAATTTAGTTGTATGTGCATGTTCGGTAATTAATTGACTCAGCCTTTTACCTCGATCAAGGCCACCCCTAAATTCTTCTTCTCTGGTAATGTTGGCCATTAAAATATCGCCTGATTCATATGTAATTTCTCCAAGTATGTTATTGGTCACCTCTTTTATTATCGGAGCACATTCAGACACTTTTTGCTTGATATCTTTAAGGATGTTACTACCTTCAACTATTCCCAATCTGTCCAATTTTTCAAAACTATCTTTTGTTTTTGAATATCTAGTCAATATAGCATATTCTCGCAGTGTCACTTTGTCGTTGTCGTCAATATCTTTGCCAGCTTGAGTATTTTTCTCATTACGAATAAGTTTTGGTAATGAATCTAAAAATATTTTATTATTCATAGTGTTATAAGAAAAATCATAAAAAAACTCTGCCGCTTCCCAAAAGCCTGGTGGTAAATCACTTTTATTCAATTGCATTATAGCATTTAGCGCTTTGTTCAATTTACTATTGCCAACTGCGCTTTCTACAAATTCTCGTAAAATTGCTAGTTGTTCTCCCGAAATAGGAGAATTAATTCTACTAAACAACCTCAAGACAAGCTCCTGTTTTTTTGTAAGTCCATTAGACAATAGCTCATCGCCTTGTGGGCCGTTCATTACAGTGATTTCAAGTTTTGCTCGGGCTTCTTCTAGTTTATTTTTGGGGATCTGTTCATAAAATGTCACCAAAGCTTTTAATATCCCTATATCCTTATGATCTTTATAAAAGATTAGTGCATTATGAACCGCATCCACCATCTCAAGATATTCATTTATACACTCAAGCCGCTTGCTCGCATCCCCACTGCTTAGATCTTCCAAGTGCAAAAGATTGCCTTTGTTTATAAGGAAGCTAATATAGCTTGTGCAATTTGCTGCAAATTCCCTTAACTTAATGGGATCAACATCTTGTAACTCATCCACCTCCTCATCTAATGAGTCTAATTGATCACTTAATTGCCTAGCGCTTAGCTTACTCCTATCTATCTTTGCTAGAGGTTCTATGGATTTTTGCGTCAATGACTCAATAGCTGATGTCTTAAAAAAACTAGCTATTTTATCGATTAGTTCGTAAAAAAAATCCAAAAACTCACCATCATTGTTGAGGTTATAGTGCGTGCTCATCAATTCTTCGGCTATGAGAGTTGCTGTCTTTATCTTAGTTTTTTGGAACGTTTGTTTGAAGAACTCATCTGGTAGTGATGAGATAATTACCCCTACTTTTTCCTCAAGTACCTCTGCAGGATAGCCAGTTAAGTAGACAAAATGATTAATATTAGGATTAAGCCTTTCCAGATCTTTCTGGCTTATTCTACCTTTTGCTTGCTCGCGCGTAGCATTGAGGACATCTTCTTTAAACCGAAGCTTCATGCTTGCTAAGTCTGGCTTCATAGTGCTCACCCGTTATACTTCATGATTTGATTATGAAGTATAAAAATTAACAATTAGTTAACGCATATGGTATAACTTACAATATTTCGTCAAAGGTAGGAATTTGACTAATCTGGATTTATACATACAACATAATTCCTCCCAAAAACGACCGTTTTTGGGACTTAATTTACCAATCTCTAAAAGTCACTCATTTTTACCAGATATTGCTATTAAAACTTATCTCATTATCATAGTATTATAATTCTATGACTCAGCTGATTTATGACATATCTTGGTAATATATTGCTTCCATATGTTATTATAATGTGTTAGATTCAATAGTAGGTATGAATATGAGTAATATATAATGGATGATTTAAGAACACATATTGATGCACAGGGCAAGGTTTTAATTCCTGCTAGGCTTCGAAAAAAGATGCAGTTTAAGAAATATGATACATTAATACTTAGGTATATTGATGAGAAATTAGTAATACTTAAGCAAACGGATGTGATTAAACAAATTCAGGCAGATTTTAAAAGCCGGTCTAATTCTTCTAAACCTGCGGTTGAGGAATTTCTAGAGATGCGTCAGGCGGAGAGAGATTTGGAAAAGGAGAGGGATAATGACTCAGTATAGGAAGGTTATACTAGATGCATCTGCGCTTATTGCTTTGATGAACGGTGAAGCTGGGTCAACGATGGTTGAGGAGATAATAGGCGATTCTATTATGTCAGCTGTAAATGTTTCAGAAGTAGCTAAATTCCTTATAGACCGCAGAGGATATAGTAAGCAAGAAGCTGGGGAGGTTATAGAGCAACTTGTGAGCGATATAATGACTTTTAATAGTGAACAGGCATATGTTGCTGCGGAGCTGTATACTGCTACTAAATCGTTTGGCTTATCTATGGGGGACAGAGCATGTCTTGCGCTTTCCAAGGTAGCTGGCTACCCCATCTACACCGCAGATACAATTTGGGATAAAGTAAAGGTAGTAGACATCAACATCAAACTGATACGGTAATATGTTAGTAGGATATGCCAGAGTCTCAACGACTGACCAAAACTTAGACCTGCAGATAGATGCTCTAACCAAAGCAGGGTGCGAGAAGATATTCGCTGAGAAGATCACAGGAGCAACCTCAGATCGTACTGAATTAAACAGTATGAAGGAGTTTATACGAGATAATCAAGACACTGTAGTGGTTTACAAGTTGGATCGCCTAGGCAGGTCGCTTAAGAACCTCATTGATGAGATGCAGACTTTGCAGACTCGTGGAATTGGGTTCAAATCTCTCCAAGAAAACATCGATACCACAACTTCCGGCGGACGTCTTTTTTTCCACGTATTTGCGGCCCTTGCAGAGTTTGAGCGGGACATAATCCGGGAGAGAACTCAGGCTGGTTTGAAGGCAGCAAGAGCTAGGGGGCGACTGGGGGGAAGGCCTAAGAAGCTGACAGAAGCCCAAATCCAGTTAATGAGAAAGCTCTATGCGGATAAGGCCAATGATATCGCAGAAATCTGTAAGATGTTTAATATTGGTAAGGCTACTTTATTTAGGTTGGTTAGGGTTTAGGTGTGGAATTTATAACGCTTACTTAAAACGAATTATGTGAGGAAAATAAGTGAACAAAAAGGCATTACAATTACAAATCTATGATGAGCGAAGCAGAGGCATGAGTAAAGCTGTTCTTGATATCTACATAGGTATCAAAAAATGATTATTGAATTTACACCATCTCCTATAACTTCTGATATTGACTTCTTGACGCATAAAATCAATGAAGAAACGATTGCTTTTGGCACAGCAACACCTTTTGCATTCTTTATACGAGATGAAGACAATAAAATTATCGCAGGTGCTAGTGGTAGTGTTATTTTTGGATGCATTTACACCGACCAGCTATGGGTTGATAAAAATTATAGGAAATTAGGATATGGCAGAAAATTAATGGAACGGATTCATGATTATGGACGCGAATCAAAATGCCACATTGCAACAGTTAATACGATGAGTTTTCAGACTGCGCGCGAGTTTTATGAGAAATTAGGGTATGTCGTGGATTTTGAGCGTTCTGGCTATAACAAAAATTCTCAATGTATCTTCTTAAGACGGAGTTTGGACACTCTGAAATCACAGGTAAGTTTATGAAGTTTACTCATAATCAATGGGTCATACCACCGTCTGATCTCTCCTTAAAAATGTCGGCAGTAAAATAACCTAATACTATACCGACTATGGTAAGGCTTGCACAGAGAGCTGCTGCAGATATAATATCTCTTGGAAAAGATGTTCTAGAACATAAACCATAGCGTAGAGCATACCCAGTAGCTCCCCCAATCACTGCTCCTGTTACGGTGCAAATGATTCTCTTCCTAGCTTCTTGAGCCTTTTTGAACTCAGGTAAGAATATATCAGTTATCCACTTAGGTGTATTGTTCGTAAATTCATCAATAAAATCTTTAGGTAAAGAGCCATTCACATCAGCTATTTTAGAGGCTCTATCGGCACGCTCAAATTTCTTATTAACAATTTTACTCCCGTCAATCTCATGCAAAGTAGATAATTGTCTCAAACTAACCGCAGTAGTAGGTTTCATACCCCATAAATTAAGTTGTTCAAAAAACCAAGAAGTCTTACTATTATTTTTCTGCATAACAAAATCAGCATCTTCTTCGTTAACTGCTGGAATCGTTAAGGTTACATTATCTAACTGACCATTGGGTTTATAGGTGCAGTCTTTATTTACAGGTTGTATGGCATCCTCTATGCCTTTTTCCCTAAATGCTTTCACTAAAAGTTCGTTCATAATTGGTAAAGCAGAATTAACCATCAACTCTTTATCAGGATACCGCATACGCATAACTTTAGCGGGAAGAGCATGCATTATCTTAGAAATATTTTTATGCCAATGCTCTGAGAACAAACTATAAAAGGTTCGTAATATACCCATGTTTACGATGAATGGGAAATCCTTAGCGGTCGAGACCATCATTGTCATCTCTACATCGCGTAAATTGACCTTATTAGGGTTATCTATTGGTTTGGTAGAAGCCATAACAACCCACTGTTCTACATCATCACTTGGATTTTTAAGCACATGGAAGCCAGCCAAACCTTTAGGTATATCTTCAGCCATTTTATAACGCGGATGATCAGATGCTTCCTTACCGAACTTCTTCATTTGGCTTCGCATTATATCAATTGTCTGAGCGCTCTGATAATTATTTTCAGCATAACTTTGCCAAAACTCCCGGTTAAGGTCCGTTACTTTGACCATAGTGAAATATAAGTCCTCACTTTCTTGATACGAATAAGCCTCAGCTTCTGGGTTTAATCGTCTTAGCTCATTAAGCTCAGATTGCAGCGATTGAACTTCTTGTTCAATACCCGCTATAGTCGTTTTGACTTCTTCATAACCCCGTGCATACGTAGCTCTAGAAGACGCGAATAAGTTCTCAGGATTATTTAATGTTCTTACAATTCGTCCTTTTGTGCTGTTAAAATTATCTGTAATTTTTTGTCTTTTACTCTTTACATCTCTCCCCTCACGGCTAACAACATCCTCAATGTCGCTAACTCCTAAAGCCGAGCTGTCTATCAGTGATTTAGCGAGTATTGGGTATATTACTCTTAGTGCATCATGTTCCAGACTTAAAGCATATCCCCCTTCAATTGCTTCAATATCTCCTAAAATTTCAAGTCCTAGCTTTGTAATTGTTGCAGCAAGATTCTCTTTTGAGGGATCTCCTGGAACTGAGGCAGCAGCCATCAATGTTGCTACTTCTTGCTCTGATAGAATGGTGCGGCAAGTTTCACAGTGCAATTCTGATATTCTCTGTGCTAATTGTTTAGACTGTTCTTTATTTGCGCATATGATTTTAAACCCAGGAGCAAGGAACATAATTTGTACAGCATCTGCATCTTCACTACCAAAGCACTGTATATTAAAATCTTTAAATACCTCGCGCATTGCTACTATAATTTTAGAGTCCTTGCTGATAAAATCTCCCTTATTATTATATTTTGAATGAAGATCTGCTATCGTCTTTTGTGCTGCCAAATAGATGGATTCTGCCACTTTAGGGGGTATAAACTGAGTTCTTTCCACCTCATCTATAGTATCTTCTATTTTGTCAGCCTCATCGTTGTATGCTTTTATAGCATCTTTAAACTCTTTATAGTAGTTAGTGTAAATCACTCTTGACTCATGATGAACACCACTAAGGTTACATACCTTTTGAGCATCTTCCAAGTTAGTGCAGTAATTTTGTATTTCAGGCACGCTATCACTTATATCAACCAAGTTTTGTGCAGTTGGCAATCCAGTATAATCGGTTTTGAGTTTTGTCACTAAGGTATTAAGTGAAGCAGACCTATCAGTTACTTGTTGCAATAAGGCTTTGGCAAGTATTGGGTATAGTATTTTCAAAGATTGATACTCAAGACTTAGCTTATATCCTCCTTCAGTTGGCTGAGCAGCACCTAAGATACCCAGGCCTAAAGCTTCCATAGCTGCTTCAAGTTTTTCAGTAGAGGGGCTGCCGGTGAATAGTTCTTCAGGTAGGGGAACATCTTCCTTAGCATTTCTTTCGCAAGCTGCGGCCATCACAGCTTCTACCTCTTCTCTGGTTAGAACGGTGCTACACTGCTCGTAGTGCAAGATTTGTATTCTAGTTAGCACTCCTTGCAATTTGTCCTTGTCCTTAGAACTGATGTAAAAGCCTTTTTCTCCAGCAAACGAAGTTAGGAGCCATGGATGCCTTGCTATATTGAAAGGTGGTTTATCTGGTTGTACACCAACTTCCCCAAATAGTTTACGCATTGCCACAACAATCCGTGAACTATCATCGGCTACAGCTCCGCTATTATTATATTCTACGTATATATCCTCGCCTGTCTCTTCTAATATCTTTTCTCTTGCCACTGAGTATATGGATTCGGCAACCGCAGTGCTTACATAGACTTTATCTATTTCAGATTCGGTGAGATCGGTAATCAGGGCTTGGTTGGTTATAGAGCATGGCATAATAAATCCGCCAGCTTCGTGTGTTGATGCATCTCGGGGATTGACTTTAAAGCCAGGAATTAGCTTCATAAGTATGTATATAAGTTTATCTTTTCTACTCTTCCCAGTGAGATCATCTATGCTAAATTTACACTTCTTCTTAGAGGATTCTTCACTGTACTTCATGTGAAGCTTTGTTTCCATTTCTGGAGTAAAATGGAAATATGGTGCCTCACCCCAATTCTTTAAGAATCTCGTGCTATCCAAGAAATCTAATTTACTTAGTAAAAGACCTTTGATCTTTTCCCAATCTTCTTTGTTACTTTTCAGATCATTCTGCAGAGACTCGGGAATATGATCTAAGACTCTATCCTTAGCGCCATTTTCGGCACTGCTGAGTGCTAAGATCGTGGCTACTTTCTCTGGGGGCTGACTTAAGAATGTATTTCTTTCAAACTCTAAATCACAAGCTACATTATGAGTACCAGTGCTGGAATATAGCATCACATTAGAAACTTCAGAGCTCTCATGCCTAATCTCAATTGGCAAGCCATCTACTACAAAGTATTGGTTATACAAATCTTTACTAAAGTGCTTGCAGAACTGTGATAGATGAAGCCCAATACGATTTAGGTATCCATAGAAATTACCATCTTTGGTGGCGATTAGCTGCAAAAATTCATCAAAATGAGGAGAAGCTTTAACTTGCAGGTATCTAGCACGGAACTTTCTACTTATTTCTATGGTATCAGACTTATCAAAATCGCATTTTATGTGTTTATTGATAAGTTCTAAAATTTTTATTCCTAAATCTTCACCATAATAATCATGACATATCTCGACAAACTCATTTTGAATTTCTGGATCACTCTCTATTACCTCACCGAAGTTTATTGTTTTCCCAGTTTTTCCATAATAGTAAAGGTTAGCAACTCCAATGAAGAATTGAACGGCTATTGAGCGTCCTCTCGCATCTTTAACATCTGGGAATGGACTTGCTTCTTCATTTGCTGTGGCGATCTCCCAATTGGCTTCCGTTAGAATGCAATCAATTGCATCTTCAGGGGATGCTTCCACTTTATTATCTACCACGCTTGTCACATATTCAAAGGTAGCTGGTTTAAATACTGTATCGCGCTTTTCATAATATGGCACATCAAATGCAATTTCAGGAATCTCTCTCTTTCTCAACAGCTCTGAGATGATTGTTTTAAGGTTAGTAAGGTCTTCATCACTCTTAAGGGTCTCTTCTCCATATCGCTTTTTATACTCATCAGCAGCATATAATTTAGCTTTTTCTAGAGGGTATAGTTTAGGAGCTCCTGCTTTAGAACCTACTGATGCTCTATTAAAGGTGGCAAGGAGAGATGCGGCAAATCCTTTTTCATAGGCCTTATCTCCTTGACGTTTAAAGCTGCATAAGGGATTGTTAATACGTAGCCAACTGTCTTCCCACTTAGGGCTTAACCGCATACCTATGGCATTCTCTCCTGCTTGTGCCAGAGCTGCGTTTATCTCCTTAGGATAAGCAGGCAAACCTCCACCTAAAGTACTCGAAAGAGCATTATTAGTTTTTAAGATAGTATTAAGCAGTGCTTGGTTTTGCTTGAGGCTTGCAAGGCGCTCTTGCTTAGCCTTACAATCACCAGCAACCGCTGCTATATCATTTTCTAGATCATCAATGTATCGTGAAATTACACTAAACACGGTAAGCTTAGGCTCGATGCCAAGACCTATGCCCCAGAACTGTTTGGTTTCTCTTGCTGCTTGACATGTATTGTCCATTGCTATCTCTTCTCCACTGGTGATAGGGACAATCACATGTACTTGGTTTTTGTCATCCACATAAATATATGGATAACTACTTTTCTCAAATTGCTTAACTAGAAGTCTTTTATTTTCAACTTCCTGCTGCTTTATCTCTTCCACAGTAAATTCCCGCTTACTGCTGGCCTCTTCTTTATTCTTTTCTTCAATTTGCGTAGCAAGCTCTTTCTGCCTAATGGTATCAATCTCGGCTATTACAGCTTCCAAAGATTCTTTACAACTTTTCTTCTTACTGGATTTACATTTTTGTAGTATGTCATGGCCTATCTTGCTACCTTTACCTGGTAGCAGGCATTCCATGTAAGCTATGATGGAAAGCATTAAGGAGTTTTCAGCATTGATGTCGCTTTTTGGAGGCTCTGAGATTAGTATGTGTTGTAATTTAACACACATCGCACCTTGATATGACAATGCGTCAGTAAAATCTCTTTCAAAAGTAATCTCTTCTGTCTTACCATTTATGGATTGGTAATACCTGTATTTGCATAATGGATATAGATCGTCATTTTCGCCAATTGCAACTTTATAGATAAGGCGCGTTGCGACTACTTTTCCTTCTTCATTCAGAACTGGCAGCAATATATAGTCAGTGGTGCTTTCTGCTGCTACTTCATCTTCCAAGGTATGCAAGAAGCGAGGCTGAATGAAGCTTCCATTGTCTCCTTTAGGATCCCACAAAAGCTCCTTTTCCATATCCACATCTCTCTTCACTTGTGAAGATGGGCCTCCTAAAAGCAACTTCTCTATTCGCGCGCGTATAAAGCTTTCCTCCCAAGAGGCTTCATAATGAGACCTGTGTACTTGGGTATATAGGCAATCAACAGGGTTGGCGAATTCATCTTCCTTGATCAAAAGCTCCTGGGCACGGGCAATACATGCCCGTTCTTCGTTTGAGAGAACTTGATAATTTGTAGTTAGATATAATCCTAAACTTAGTGCTATACCTGGAACAGAACCTTCTAAATAATCTTTAACTTCTGAAGCGCCTTTTTTGCTTAACAACACCTGTGATAAATCTTTTAACTTATCTTTTAGGTTGAATTCATAGGCATCATCATCAAAGCGACCTCCTCCTCGCGTAGGAAAACGTTCACCTCTCCCATAAGCCTCTTCAACATCACCAGTATAAGCTTTAAGCTTAACTAAAGCATCTTTACACAATTGCAATTGATTACGATCATTCTTAAATGATGATATATTCTCAGCATAGGCTTGGATGAGTGCTTTCTGCATATCCGCAGTTACTACAACAGAGTTGTCTTCTACGACAACATCAGTATTATGCAGGTATTTAAGTAATACAATAAATTCGCTTCTCTTATCCAGATTGGATATTACATAGCTATTTGTATTTCCCTTTCCGACCACTATATCCTCGACGCCAAGGCTTTGTAAGAAATCAAAGTAAGTTTCTGCGGGGTGCTTGGCACATATCTTGGCAACCATGGACTTGGTGTGCTTTTGATATTCATAGGTTTTGAGATTAATTCTGTATTGGTCTATGGAAGTAGTGGGAGATAGCTCACCGTAGTTATATCTAACCATATCACTTTCGTACATTATATAATTATGGTTATGTATAAATATGCACCGAGGCTTTTTAGCATGAGCATCTTTGAGTTTGCCAATTAAATGCATGATGAGGTTAGTAGCACTAAAGGCTTCTTTTTTTAGTAAGTTAGAGTTGCCTAATATTGTTTCACAGAAATTTGTAAGACTTGTAACTATGTTCGGTATAAGTCTATAGTTATTATTACTATACCAGTATTGATGACTATAACCCAAAGCTTTGACAGTATTTCTCGCTAATTCAGATAGTTTAGAATCTGTTAGGTTTTGGTCTGCAAAAAGCCCTTTAAAAGCCCGTTTTACCTCATATTCATTTAACCGACCATACTCTAAGCGATTTCGGCAATTCTCAACAAATATTGGGAGTAAATATATGGCATTAACTTCATTATTATAATTTAAAATATGCAACCATAGTCTTAATAAAATTATGCTGTCATCAGTTTCCAAGCGATTGTTTCTGTTGGGAGTGGAAGCGGCTGCGGCATATAAAATGTTAAACCAGCTTAACACTTCTTCAGCATCTTTTGGAGAAATACCTGCCAAAACATCACCCAATTTTTCGGTGTCATCTTCTGTAAATCCAAACTTTATTTTCAATTTATCGGTTTCACTAGTCACTATAGCATTGGTGAAAATTGAAAAATCAAAGGTTTTAAGGTCTTCTACTATGTCAGCAGGTTGCTTGTGACCAGCTCGCTTTCCATTAAATTTAACATCTGGATTGTACTTGTAATAGTCCCGAAGTTTTCTAAATCTTGCTGCATCTATTTTAGGGTCATGAAGCTCAATATTTTTTGATTCTATATCTATGATGTGTAAGGTTTTCTCTTCATCATCTGAAGTTATTACTGGTAACAACTCAGTTTTCTTATCAATGAAGGTTTCTCCCCACTTCCCGTTATTGTTTGGGCATTTGTATAACGGTGGGTTCTTTGCAGAATTACCGGCATGATAGTTGCCATCAACCCCACTAAGCACAGTTGCGGAGTTAGTTGCCGAGCCAAATGCTCCTTCATCTGTATTACGAGAAAGCGTATTTGCATCATTGTCTGGGATAGAGCAACCATCACCTGCCACAACCTTGGCTTTTTTATTATTTGCAAAGTCATCTCCGTCTTCAGCATATTCACTTGCAGCTGAAAGTTGTGGCAAAGCCTTGCCTTCAATCCCTTCATGCGCAACTCTACTGGAGCGGACTCTATACTTGAGCTCACCAAAGGTATGCTCTTCCCACTTACACTCATCAAATCCATCAAAGATTATTGTGTCAATGTTGCCCAATCTAGCATTATGTCTATTAAACATATCTTTAAGGCTGGCATTTAGATATTCACCTACCATGCCTTGAAACTCTCCGGAATAAGCCCCACACCCCAGGCCAGGCAGAGCTAACACTAGTTTTTTCCCTTCTTTTTCTGCTCGCTGATTTGCTCTAATTAGAAGAGGCAACAGCCTTTCTTCCATAACTGCATAATATTCGGCATAGTCTATGTTACCATCCTTAACTATGCGAGCATAGTCCGGTGAAGACTTTGTAAGCAAAGGTGCAGAGACTATGATGACTAGCTGCTCAAATGGCTCATCTGAATAATCCTTGAAAGCGCTCCATTCTCCCCGTTCGCCCCACACTCCATTGTCAAAGGTTCTCACATCATAGAGTATGCCGGCTGAGCATAGAATTTCATATTCGGTTGGCGTCCAATCACTTCCATCTAGCTTCGCTTGCGATTCGGCAAATATAACAGCTTCTTTTGTGCGAAGCAAAGCTTGCAATAGCTCTGTTTCATTTAGTGCGCTTGGGAGCTTGTCTAAGTATACTGCACAATAATTCGCTAACTTCACCCCGGCTGCGCATGTGCCGTCTTGTAAAGTCCTTGCATAATTCATAAGCCTATCCAAGCTCGTGTTTGCAAGCGTTATATCTATGTTAGATCCTCTATACTCTTCTTTACTTTTTCCTAGCATAATGGCCTCTATCTCTCACCTTAATTATCTGTGTGCATTATAACATAATGTATGAAAAGACTTAAGAACTTTATGCAAATTTATATCTGGTCTTAAAAGGATCGGGTCTTAAAAGGAGGTTTTTAAGCCAAATCCTTGACTTATAATATCTATTAGTAATTTATGTCTAAGGCTTTAAAAAATACCAATTTTTTTGGTATTTTGCCATATATATGTTATACTGCGGGTAAGAAAGATATTCGGTTATGTAGATGTATACTAAAGAAGGTCAAGTAGCTGTAGAAGAGCTATATTCGGTTAAGCAATCAGATGATCTGTACCTTAACATGGTTAAATTGACGGATCTGAATCGTGATAAATGGCTAGCTTTTGCTCATGCTCAAGATGCACGCGCGCGTGAAATATCAAAGAACGATACATTGAGAGAGAATTTAAAAAAACACATCCAGATCATTGATAATATTGGAGGCGGCATTACAGGATTCTGCCGCAGTTTTCGATATTACAATAATAAAGATACAGAAGTATGGATTGCGTTTGCATCATATGAAAAAGTAGAAGATCCCAATGAAGTGGACTTTGATAAAGTAGAAATGTGCACTACAGTCACTACCTCCGCTAACGCACCGTTTACAGCGCATATGGGTGTTTTCCGGTCTGTTAGCGCCCTGGAAAAAGGTATGACTGTGCATAGGGATTTGGCAAATTATTTGCATGTGGCGGCAACGCGATTTATGCTTAGTCGCTATCCCTATAAAACACATATGCTTAATGTCTCGCTTGTAGCCATGCGTGAAATATTAATGAGCGCATTTGCCAAGGAAGGAATTAGCAACGCTGTATACATTTTGGAAGATGCATGCTGGCAATCTCTCAATAAAATAAAGGTTTGTTTAGAGAAGTATGCCGAGAGTAACTTAAGTGCAGAGACTCTTACAGAAATAGATGACCTTAAAGGTGATAATATCTATAAATTTATTTTTGAAAACAATCTATATGAACCTATAAAAGCTGCGCTCATAGCAGAAAAAAAGGAAGCTAAGAAATACTATGATGATGGAGTAGCACAAGGCTATATAGCAAAAGGTGTCGATAGGGTAGATGCAGTGGAAAAGTATAGTATATGCTGCATAGCTATAAGCTTGTTAGATCAGCAGTATGCTATACACAATCAATATTATACGCCGCCAATAACCGTAAAGCCTTGCGAAGGTAAGAAGAGAGCAACAAACGAGAAGTTTGTTTTTACCCTCAATGATGGTGAGAATGAATTATTTAGGTTAGATACGAGCAAAGATGATAGTGGTGAATACGCTTGGTTCTTTAAACATGCTGATCAATTTCAAGCCAGGAGTCCAAAAACTCCTTTGATAGCAGTAAATTTGCAACAGTTAGCTCTGCTTAAAGAGATAGGGCCTGAGATTAAGCATATTACTAGAGAACGTACGGAAGCCGAACAAGAAGCGATTGCACAAAAAATCGCTGCAAAGGAGAAGGAGCAGCAGGAACGAGCGGAACAGGAGGCTAAAAAAGCTGAACAGGAAAGAGCTAAACAACAAGAAGAGGCCTTAGAAAAGGAAAGGCAAGAAAGACTTGAGAAAGAGAGGGTTGAGAGCGAGAGAGCCAAACGTGAATGGGTGGAGGAAAAAACCCGATTAGAACAAGAGAAGAAAAAGCATCCTGAATTAGAAGAAGCAGCATTTGGCCAGGATAGAATTCTTAAAATTGTATCTGACCAATATTTGCGAGCAAAACTAATAGATTACCTTTACGACATCGAAAGAAATCCGAAATTAATGGGGAAGAAGCTTAGTAGATATCTCATTCGTATTAAAAAGGATGTAAAAGATCTAACACCTACAGATCTTCATCAATATATATTGCGCACTAAGGAGCCAGTTATATTTGCTGAGCAACATGTTAAGGGTGATGGTTCTGATTGGAACGTTACTGAACTTGAAATCCTAGGAGACACAAGCTTCATCACAGAAGTGAAGGCTTATGACAATGGCGCCTCCGGTACTGATAATAGTGCGCTCAAGCTCAAACAGTATAAAGAGCATTTGCCGACACAATTCTTGATATCAGTATCTGGCCCTATTTTCAAAAGAGGGACGGCTGACTATAAAGAGGTTGTGGATAGTGATGGTAATATAGACTATGCCAAATACTATAAAAAAATCGAGGAATTATTGTTATCAACTCTACTTGCACAAAATGAAATTTGTTCAGAACAAGATTTGCATGGTATTGTTACTTTACCAGGAATAGGGTGTGGGGAATTCGCTGATGAATTCCGTGGTATTATGGGGATATATCTCAATGCCGCCATTAAGGATTTGCTCAAAAATCATCATAAAAGCTTAGGTGCAATAAAAGGAATAATGTTCGATCCTTTCGCTGAATGCAAAGGAGAGATATGTGACTTTGGGGATATTAAATACGTTGTAGCCCCAAGTGGAATGGGAGAAGGGGGCAACACAGATCATCACCTCATGGTTGATGGAAAGAAAATGTATCTTTCTCAGCTTGCAGACAGTGAAGAAAGAGCTAGCTTCTTTAAAGCAATTGGCCTTGACATAGAGCCAGAGGAAGTTTTGTGTATTAGTTTTGATGCTGCTGATAAATGCTCTCAACAGGGAAATGATGCCATAGCAGGTTATAGAACAACAGATGAGGGCCGCAAGGCATCGGCAACGGATGTTATGGGCGTGCATTCCCGCGTGGAAGGATATTATGACACAACCAATGAAAAGAGCCCAAGATATAGGTCACATACTCCTGGAGATCAGGGTTATGGTTATGCATACATTAAGAATAGGGATATAGTACTTCCTTTAAATGCCGAGACGCAGTATCAAGCAGAATGCCCATATAGGGATGATCCTGAACTCAATTATGACCCCCAAATTAGCTCGGCTTTCTATGTAAAACTTGGGCAACTATATAAAGACAGTGGCACGCCTCAAAGTGCATTGGTAAATATAGTGATTGATAACAAAGACATTGTTAAGCAAACAGAAGTGATAGATAGTTTATTAATTACTAAGACTTCAAAATTAAAGGACCTTAGACTGCATGAGGGACTTTTAAGAGGTGAAAAAGGTGATGAAGAAACGTATATCAAGCTTTCCCATCTGTTTATCGACCAAAATCCAAATACTGTTAAGGTTGCAGCTGCGGAATTAAATAACAATAATAAAACAGTTTATAGCAGCATTGTTAGTTCAACTCGTGCTTCTTACCCGGAGAAATATAAAGAACTATTGCAAACTTTAAGAAAGAAAACGAATTTAGCTGAAGAGCTTGCGTATGATGTAGCGAAAGCTTTCACACATGATATTCTTGCCAATTATACTACTTCCTTTCAACACGTTAATAGCGCTAAGTTTGTTAATTACTGTTTTGGTAGAGAGTTGCCTGAAGATTTGGCAAATAGCACTGTAAGTAATTCTCACATCATAGTTTCCGTGCTAAAGGACCTGGAGCCAAATGCACAATCCCGCATCTTATTGTTCTTTGTGGACTACTGCAAGAGTGCGGCACTTTCAAGCTCTGCGGGTGCATTGCAAATCAGGCAGATCATGCAAGAAAAAGGCTATGCTGACATAGATGGTATCAAAAGCGCTATTGATAAACTAGATGGTGATTTCATGGTGTTGGATGTTTATGCTGATGATGCAAGTTACACTATAAAAATGATAGCACCTGATGAGGCAAGGCCAGGCCAAAGTAAATACGTTGAGATGAAGTTTACTCCGGATAAGGCGGCACCAGAATATTCGGTAGAGATCAGAGAATTTGCCTGTGATGAGAAAGAAGAAGCACATGCATACATTGCTAGTCAAATACTAGCAATTAAACACCCTGATATTGCTCAAGCTGTTGTGAAACCAGTAGTAAAGAGCGAACACAACACTAGTGACTTAATAGAGGCAATATACAACAACTATGCAAGCAATAACACATTGATGCCCACTCGGGGCTTAGATGTCGCGAAAAATAATTTTAAGCATCGAGCGCTTCGCAAACTTTTAGATCTATATACCGAACAGCACACGAGTGGGCAGATAAAAGCATATAGTGAGCTTGTATCTGGTACGCCACTGCATAATAGAATTAAAAATGAAGCAGAAGCAAAAGTTGAAGAATGGTTGGCAAAACCAAAAGCCTATTGGTCTTTATGCTATGCTACTGCAATCCAAGGCTTCAAGAAAGAAGACCCTGTTGCTTTAGTTGAGTCTAATCGCCGTAATGTCTATAGTAGAGGTAGAGGAGAACCTATTATAGAAGCAGCGCCTGTAAAGAAGATTCAGCAACAGATAAAAGAGGAGATGTTGTCTGTAAGTGATTACAGGAAAATACTAGGAGTGCAATCGCTAGTTGCAGATTCAAGCAGCAACGAATATTTGGAAAGGATAAATAAGCATAGCGCCAATAACTATGCATCTTGGCTCAAAGCAATGGGTATTAAAGATATTTCTGCAACCACAGAAGATTCCAAAGAAGTTGTTAAACTAAAACTACAATTCAAGAATGGAAAATCTGTAAGAGCTTTTCATAAAGAGCTTGGCGTTCTCTTAGGGATAGAATATGTACTTGAAGATAACAGCGTACTTCTAGATCCAGATCAGCTAGATCTTATTCGTAATCTCTACACAAGGACTCACAAGTCAGACAATATACACCATAAAATGTATATAGCTCCTGCCTTAAGAATCATGAATGCAGTTATTAAGCCACTGTCAGTAGATAAAGCTCAAGAAGAAGTTCCACAAGTAGTTTTTAACGAGAGATTTTCTAGCTCTAAAGCATCAAAAAAGATACTGGCTCTACAGGCAGGTCTTACTGACATTAAAAATCAACTGACCTGGAACAATATTAATTTAGCGTTAGCTATAGATCGTTTAAAGAATCCCGAGAAGCATAGTAATGTCTTCATAAAATTCTCAGACTGTGTTAAGGCAATGGACCTTTGCCTCACATCATACATCGCTTTAAATTATGAGTTGCTCCCAGCAGAATGGATCCATGAATTAGGGGAGTTACATGCTATTTTAAGCAAGAGCTATGATTTGAATATTAAAATAGATACTCCCAGCATTAATAGTTTATCTAAATTAAGAGGTATACTTAATAAGAGGCTTAATAAGCTTAATCTACCCGCGTTAACAGCTTCAACTAACGAAGATGAAGACATGGCTTCTATGTTAAACCTAATCATCGCTTACTGCGAAGCTTTGCATCTCCCCACTACTAAGCTTATGCATACAGATATGCTATTTGCTTTTCAGCAATATGCAGACCTCTCCAAGCTAAACACCGCAATTAACAGTACTAATAGAAAAATTACAGATACAGCCTTTAAAACAGCCGTTGATAAGTTAGTAGCGCAGCCTGATGATCAGCCAGAAATAAAGGATGAAAATGCTACAACCTTAAGAGTACAGCAATATGAGAAACCCTCATACAGATACATGCATGTGGATGAGAAGGGAGATCTTACAATCATGCTGCCATTTACCGGTGGGAGCAATATAAGTACGGATAATACCTGTAAAGCGCGACTTGCGATCGATCGCTTTTGTGAAAGTATAAAGAGCGTTATTGCTGCTTACATAACGGATCTTGAAAAGGACATCAGCATAATTTCAGCTCACGATAGCAGTGAAGAAGGGTTGGCAGCACTTGCAGCAAAAAATAGTAGACTAGCTATTTTAAAGGATTGGCGGCAGAAATTCAATACTTATCCAAATCTGCTAAACACCAATGCTTTATTTAAGAGTGTACAAGATAAACTTAAGGATTCCAATACCATTGCCGTGGCTCATGCAGTACGTGTTCCTGACGGTATACGCGGGTTTAAATGTGAGCACTCAGTTTATAACCCACTAACAGAAACAACTATGCAAAAATCATATGATGCACAGTTTGCTAGGTCTGTGGGTGATGAGAGCAATGAAGGCTCTTTATTGAGGAGATTAATGACTACTACTCCTCATTATGAACGTTGCGATGCGGAAGCGATTAGAAATGCTGCTATAGCGAGATATAAGGAACGATATGCCGACGCAGAGAATATACCTGCTGACGCACTGGAAAAGTTTGAATATTTCCGCGAATGTATTGAGATAGCGGTACGCGAGAAGATAGATAAAAAATTCCAGTTAGAAATGGCGTTAAATGAGGATAATTTAGAGTTCTATAGAGATGATATATGGTTCTTGGAAGAAGGAGATGCTTGCGAATTTGAAGGCGCATTCAATGCATTGCTTGTCCCAGATAAATGGGAAGGTTTAGAGCTGCAGGTTAAAGATGCATCTTTTTATACTAACCGTGATGCAAACACCTTCATGGTTATGGCAGAAATATTTGTTACCTCACTCACCTCTCTTTATTATCCGGTAGCTGAACAAAAGGTAGATTTTGCCGAATTTATACAACAACCTGCCAATCTCGAAAAGTTTTACGCTATAGTGCAAAAATGCTTTAGAGATGGTAAATCCTTTATTGATCCAATTCTCACAGAGTTAATTAATCCAGCATTAAGAGCAAAAAGTTTAACTGAAATCCATGGTGTGCTGACAGAAGAACAAGTCAAAGAAATACAACGTAGAATGAGAGATGGGCAGAGAGGTATGCAGCGTAGGGGGGCAGAAGAGCACTTTCAAGGAAATTTCACAACAGTTGATGGTGCCCCTCACTATGATGAATTCCTTGAGCTTCCAGACGAACCAGTGAATGCGAGAGTGAATTTTTACAGCTTTGGTGGGAGCATCTCATGTAGTATTAATGAGCTTGATCTCTTGCCCCAAATACCATATAAACAACTTGCATACACTAGTGATTCAGTTGAAATTAGCACGCGCAACAACATTGGGAACTACGGTTTTGCACTTAACATCGCTGATTATGTTAATCCAAGCAAAACTGCCCATGAAATAGCGCAGTTCTTAACTCTTAAAATCCCAAGCGAAGGCGATAAAGAGCAGAGAGTTTATGATGCCTTACCTAAAAAAATCATAGAACAAATCCGAACTAGAGCAGATTTTACGGCTATTAGGCAACAACTTGTTAAAACTCTTGGACAAGGATCATATGCCAAGCTTGCTAAGAGCTGGGGGATGACTAGTTGTTTATACATTACTCCTGAGATAGAACTAAAGTTGTATATGCTATATGCAACAAAATGTGAAAATGAATGGATGTCACTGCATCCTCAAGATGAAGGCAAAACACTTGCAGCTTTAGCTGGGAAAAGTCCGGAAAATAGAGTATTGCATATGTTACATAAGCTCGATATTGCTGTGGTAGGTTCTGAGCTTTTAAGGAATGATAATGATAGTGCCTATATTCTGGAATGCGAAGAAGATAAAGCTATAGGACTGTTGCGCCAATTTGTAGGCCTTAATAACACGCTTTACTTAAGAACAGAATTGGCTGAAAGCTGCTATAAAACAGTTCAAGAAGGGCTCTATCCAATTAATATCTACAATAACCTGGGTTCGCCAAATGATAGTTCTAAGATCATTGTAACGTTACGTATATTATTTCCTAACCTTACAATTAAACCTGACATAAAGCCATACAATGAGAGTTATGATCCAAACATTGTGTTGGTGAACTTTTGTGAAGACCGAGGTCATGTTCTAAAATGCCATAATCAAGAGACATTAAGATCGGTATATGAAACCGTGAATATATACCATGCTGAAGCTTGTAAAATCGACGTAAGTGCTGATGCCATGCTATTATTTATCAGGCAACAACTTGGTGCAGGTAGCGAAGTTACAGTTGATAATGCCAAAGAAGCCTTCAAAAGAGCTAATATTTATTACATAGGAGATATAAGCATAAAAGATGATGGTTGTTTCAGAGTAGGTCTTGATAAGGCATCTCAAAAGTTATTTTTCTCGACAGTTTTAAATTTCTTTGGAGATTGTCAGGGGCTTTGTGACAACGGTATTATGACTCAACAAATGCGTTCGGCATTAGCAACAACAGAATTTTTATCTGATACAACCGCAGATAACGAAGTAGCTTTTGCTGGTAGTTACCTGGATAGAAATGCTCGCTTAAATGGACATATAATAATGGGTGTATCAACTAGATATAGCAAAGCTAATGCGATGTTGATTAAATTTAGAGATGCTCCTACAAACCTGCTCTCGCAAAACGACTTTATAGAACTTAATAAAAGCTTGCTGAAGTTAGAAGAAATCATATCTCAGATTGAAGCACAAGTAGCTATAGCACCGAACATGTTTAGTGGTCTACAAACCTATAAAGAGCAGCTGCAAACTATATGCACAAGTGTACGAAGCAAGGAAAATGAGATAAAACTCGCACCTGATTATAATAAATTTTTATCTAAATGTGGTCAATATGCAGTGTATGGTGGCTTGGTAGGAGTAGGTATATCATCTGTACTTTGGTTTTCAGGAAAGCTGCCATTTGCACCGTTGTCATCTACTGCGCTATACAATATAACCTATTTGAAAAAACCGGCATGCTTGGCTATAATTTCCACTACTGCGCTATTAGGAATAATAGGTGCAGCAGCAACTATTGAAGGAACTGTTGAGCCAAAGTTTACGTCAGAAGTTTCATCTGTATAATGGTGTTAACTGTAGATAATGCTAGGGATATGTCCAATTAAAGTATACCCTAATTGGATAATTCTAAAGAGAGCTATTTGCGTCTATATAGGATCATAAATCTAATATATTGACACTATCGCTATAAAGTCTAGAACCTGTTTATACAACAGCTTAATTATCAGCTGTAGAACTCAATTTGCGGAAAGACTGGATTAGGTAGAAGTTTATACTAATCTAAAAGAGATTCTGAGTCCATGAATTTTGCCTAGCATCTATCTTGGCCATGCTGTCAGCAAATTTTATAAGATTTTCTTGATATTCCTCTAAACTAGCTTGCTCTTTGGGAGTGATGGTTGTTACAGATTCCTCCTGTAATCTAACAGCTTCAGCCCAATAAGCTGCTTGGTCTTGTGCAGGGAGCTTATTTATAAAATCTTTAAGGTCTATGATAAAAACCTCAAAATGCCTTTCAAGTAAGTTATTGAAATCGCGCGTAAATATAGTGCTGCTGAATGCATATATATCGACAGAATTACGTGCATTAGAGTATACAAGCGTACTAACATAGAGACAAATCGTACCTACAGCTAAAGGTCCTAAGGTATTTTTAAAGCTCCCACCTATTATGGCCTTCACAGCACTATAACCACAATAACTTGCAATAATACCAAAGTGTGTGGACAAGGCAATGTCATGAAGAGGTGAGGATGAATCGTGATATCTCATTTCTTCAGCAAAATGCGTCATTGCATAAAAACCTGAACTTATAAAACAACTAAGGTTATATAGTCGTTTATTCAGATTACTAAATGCTTCGGCTAACAATGTGCGAGCCTCTTCTTCTTTGTTAGTAGCATTAGTATTATTTGATGCGGTAGAAGCAAGTATATAATATGAATCACAAAGCGCTAAAGTGCCAAAACCTCTTTTTTTAAGTAAATAATCTAATTGTTGCCCAATATCTTTCTGCAGCTGCTTCTCTATCTCTGTACATTCATTAGATGTAATGTCTACACTTCTCCCCTTTTTTGTGTAAGTATTCAAAAGACTGTCCCGACACTCTGTCACAGCTACTAATATAGACGCTAGTGCGCGTTCATTTGGATTCCTAATTAATTCTCTCATAAAAAGCCTAAATTATAGTAAATTATGGGTATTATACGTCAATTTAAGGAGAAAATCAATTATATAATGTCTAAACTATTGTTTGTATATATAGTGTGGAAATTAATGCTATATACGAAAAACACCTGTTTGTCGGATGTACTTTAAATCAACCTCGCAAAATCCTGAAAAACACCATAAGTGTTATACGGAAAACATAGCCGTATTGATCGACTGTGCGGAAACAAGGTTTAAGGAGTTTTTCGGATGTTAATTGGATATATGAGAGTTTCCTCAGAAAGTGATCGTCAGAATACAGAATCAAAGCATAGGTAGATGGTTATGTCAGATTTCAAATGGCGTCATTATCGAGGCGAGATGATACTTGGGTGCGTGCGGTGGTACTGTAAATATGGAATCAGTTATCGTGAGCTTGAGGAGATGATGTTGGAACGCGGTCTTGAAGTGGACCATACCACGCTATACAGATGGGTTCAGCACTATGCTCCGGAAATGGAGAAGCAGCTACGTTAGCACTGGAAGCCTAGTATAGGATAAAGTTGGCGAGTGGATGAGACATATGTAAAAGTGAAGGGGAAATGGGCTTATCTCTATAGAGCTATTGATAAAATGGGATGTACAATTGATTTTTATCTCTCAGCCACCCGCAATATCAAGGCGGCCAAACGGTTCCTTGGCAAGTTCCTTAAATCGATAAAATCGTGGGCTCACCCAATGGTGATCAACACGGATAAAGCGCCAACTTACGCGGCTGCTATTGAGGAGCTCAAGAAGGAAGGTCAGTGCCCAGCAGATACTTTGCACCGACAGGTTAAGTACTTGAATAATATTATTGAAGCCGACCACGGCAAGCTCAAGCGCCTCATTAATCCCGTACGAGGATTTAAATCCTTAAAGACCGCTTACGCCACCATAAAAGGATTCGAGGTAATGCAAGCCTTCAAAAAAGGGCAGATGAGCTGCTTCCAATATGAAAAAGACCTCAAGAGAGAAATCCGTCTTGTTGAAAGACAATTCAATATTTACACCGCTTAGGCTTCAAAGATCAAAGATCTATTGCTGCTATTAAAGGTTTTTGCAACAGCGCCAAATTCACTATCCCACATTTTGATGTCCTAAGTTTTAGTTATTATATAGCACATTATAAGGAGTGTTTGAAATACCTTAACATAGCATCTATTGACATACAGTATATTTTTGATTATTGCTCATAAATCAAAAACTGTAATGAGTGTTAAAATTGCCTAGAGGTGGAAAACGAAAAGGAGCCGGAAGACCGGCAGGTACGGGAAGGTTTGGTGTGCCCACTAAGTCTATACGTATACCTGATAAGATGGTAGGCAAGGTACTACAATATGTCCAATCTCATGGTTATGAGTTACCCATCTACTCTCACTCAGTTTCTGCTGGCTTTCCATCCCCTACTGATGACCATATAGAAGGCAGCCTCGATCTTAATGCGCACCTAATTAAACACCCAGCTGCAACATTCTTTGTGCGTACTTCGGGCAACTCAATGATAGGAGCTGGAATACATGATGGTGATATTCTCATTGTTGATCGCAGTATTGAGGCTAGAAATGGTAAAGTGGTAATTGCAGCTATTGATGGGCAACTAACAGTAAAACGTCTGGTAATTAAGAACGGTAAATCATGGCTCATGCCGGAAAACTCACAATACCAACCAATTGAGATTCTTCAAGATAATGATACCATCATTTGGGGTATAGTAACTAGTGTGATCCATGCATTATAGGTGCTAATTTATGGCCATCTTTGCGCTAGTGGATTGCAATAATTTTTTCGCATCTTGTGAGAGGGTTTTCAATCCAAAACTTGAAGGACAACCCATAGTCGTGCTGTCTAATAACGATGGTTGCATTATTGCACGTTCAAATGAAGCAAAGCAGCTTGGTATACCCATGGGAGGCGCATTTCAAACTTATCGTACTCTCTGCCAAAACCATGGTGTACATGTCTTTTCATCAAACTTTCAACTTTATGGCAATATGTCTAATCGTGTAATGGCAATATTACAGCAACTTGTTCCAGACATGGAAGTATATTCTATAGATGAAGCCTTCTTATGTCTAGATGGCATTGATTCTAACGAGCTTCTAGAATATGTTGAAGACATCCGTGTAAAGATTAAAAAATGGACAGGTCTCTCGGTTTCAATTGGTATTGGGCCTTCAAAAACATTAGCCAAGCTCGCAAACCAAGTCGCTAAGAAATGTTCAACAACTGGTATTTTTAGCCTTATGGAACCTAAGGTGCAAGATGAAGTTCTTTCAAAGGTAAAAGTAGAAGAAATTTGGGGCATTAATTCACGTTGGGGAACACGCTTTAGGGAGTATGGTATCAATACTGCGCTACAGTTGCGTGATTCAGATAGTCCTATGATACGCAAGTATTTCTCTGTGATAGGGCAGCGAATCGTATTAGAGTTACAAGGAATTTCATGTTTACCGCTAGGTGCACGTGCATCCACTCGCAAAAGCATTATAGCATCAAGATCATTTGGCAAGCGAGTTACTAATGTTGACAAAATTGCCGAAGCCCTCTCAAATTACGTAGCTAGCGCTTGTGCGCGACTCAGAAGACAGCGTAGCCGGACTCAAAGTATTCATATATATTTAAAAACCAATCGATTCTGCCTCAATGAACAACAACATCACCAAGGCATGTCCATCGGGTTCTCGCTTCCCACTAGCGATACTAGGGTGATTAACAAGGCTGCAATTGGTTGCCTAAAAAGTCTTTATAAGCCTGGTTTTTATTATCATAAAGCTGGCATTATACTCCTTGAGTTGGTAGCGGAAGATTCAGCACAGAGTGATCTATTTCTACCTACAGATAGTAACAAGAGCGATAAGCTAATGGCAACACTAGACGGCATTAATATTCGTATGGGCAAGAATGCTGTTTTTCTAGCATCTCAAGGCACAACCCGTGACTGGCAAATGCGGTGTGATAGGAGATCCCAACGTTACACGACAAACTGGGATGAATTACTTAAAGTTCAGTGTGATTGGTAAGGGGTTTCACCTTTGTATGTATATTATTAGCAAAAGCTTAACTTCATACCTTTAGACAAACCTAGACGCCTGGATTAGTGTGCCCTACCTCCGTAGCTGTAGAGTTGCAAATTTATTAATCTAGTACAAGCGATCAATGATGAAGATGGTAGTGGCTGTATTTTTATATTTTGGTATATGGCAAGCACTATGTATTTTTTTAGGTCCAATAAGAGCTGCAATGTTTGTTTTAGGGTTTGTAATTTTATGGAGAGAGCAATAGCTAACATCAAGTATGGATAAGAAAAAAAGTTATTCTGTTAAAGTAAATGCTTAT
>CAYWJW010000019.1:0-28739 GCA_964458795.1 uncultured Candidatus Jidaibacter sp.
TATATTATCTTGGGTTAAGCTGTATTTATAATCACTTATCTGGTACAGCCCCAAGAAAATTTAAGAAATCTGACATCTCTTACGAATGCTGCTGCAAATTACGTTATGCTTTGCGGGTTTGCGATATTGGGAAAAGACTTCTTTTCTGCAAATACTTCTACAGCACTAAGTGCAATGAGAAGGAATAAGATTACTACCTTTAATAGCATGTGGGTAATCCCCGCAGTAGTTTACTTTGTTCCTGCCAGCTTCGCAGCTCAGAATCCTTGTGCTGCTATTAGAATGCAAGAAAAACTATATGGCAAAGATGCATATGATTCTTACACTGCTAGTGGCTTGCGTCAGGCAGATTCAATGCTTAGGTTTACTGCTTTAGCCACACCTTGCATATTAGCCAAGTATTTTGGATATGCTTTCCCAACGTTTGAGGAGTTTATAAATGAGGTTTGCAAGCTGGCATCGCCTAAAACAGCACCTCTTTTTTCAATAGCTGTTGTAGTTAGTATTTCAAGTTTAGTGCTGGTAGGTACAATTAATAAACTTAATGAGTCAGAAAACAAGGGCGCAGATAAAAAAACCGTAAGCCTGGTAGGATCGGCATTCTACACTTCTAAACTTAAGTAAATAAGCCTATTATATTGACAAATATAGTATTTTTAGCCATGATAGTTATATGAACGACTCTTTTTAATAACTAATAGGGTTACTATATATGTTAAACACTAAAATAAAAAATGCGCTTAAAAGCGTAAAACGTTCTAAGGCACTAATCTGGTTGGTACCGCTTGCATTGCTTGCAGGCTGTGCAGCTGAAGTCGGTATAGGGCCATACTAATCCACAATACTTTATAATCTAATAATTAGACTAAGGTCTGGAGGTTACTTATATGTTAAACACTAAAATAAACAAAGCGCTTAAAACCGTAAAGCGTTCTAAAGCAGTACTCTGGTTAATACCACTTGCATTACTTGCAGGTTGTGCAGCTAGTATAGGACCATACTAATCACAAAGCTTTGTGAATAATATTAATTGATAGAGACTAAGGTCTATGGAGGCTACTTATATGTTGAAACAGAAAATACAAAAAGCACTTAAAAATGCAAAGTTTCCTAGGATAGCGCTTTTGCTAGTACCACTAGCGATGCTATCAGGATGCTCTGGCTATGTAAGTTCAGGATATGTCTATGAACCATATTATTATGATCCATATCCATATTACTACACTTCTCCTGAGCATCATTTCTATATTGGCCCAGGACATGGTGGTGGGCACCATCACGGTGGTGGTGGACATCATCACTAATACATCTTACTCTTCTTTCTTGGGTGATGTTATGTTATGGTAGAGCTTAGTATAATGAATTAGGCTTTGGTTGGATTTATGAAGATTAGTCTGCATCAATTCCTACCTGTTGAGGTTCTTGCTAAGCTCTTTACCATACTCGAAGTTAAAGGGCAATCCCTCCTTGTTGGCGGCTGCGTACGTGAAATAATACTTGGGCATACACCAAAAGATATTGATATCGCAACCCAGGTATTACCAGAGGATGTCATGCATTTGCTTGCTAGTAGTGGATATCATTGCATACCAACTGGTATTAAATACGGCACCATCACAGTTGTTAAAAACAAGCACAAGTTTGAGATAACCACGCTTCGTTCTGATATAAGAACTTATGGGAGGCATGCTGAGGTCGATTTTACCAAGGATTGGAAGTTGGACGCTGGAAGACGTGACTTCACATTTAATGCACTATACATGGATTTAGAAGGGAATGTTGAAGATTTCTTTGGCGGCATTGCTGATTTAAATACTCATTTGCTTAGATTTATAGGAGAGCCTAGAGCTCGTATTAGAGAGGATTACCTTAGAATCCTTCGTTATTTTAGGTTCTATAGCTACTATAATGGTGAAAATATTGATAAAGCTTCTCTAAGTGCTTGCGCTGAATTGGCTCCGGGCCTAGAGAATCTATCAGGTGAACGTATACGTATGGAATTACTTAAAATATTGGCTTCTCCGTATGCAACCCAATCACTATTACTTATGCAAAAATATGGTGTGTTAAAGGAGATCATTCCATATCGTCATGAAATAGATTTTACTATGCTTAACTTTTGCGCAAACTCGTTGGTGAACCTTGCAGCAATCCTTAAGATCTTTGCCCTTAATAAGCATGAGATAGAAGTCTGTATGAACCGCCTTAAGCTTTTTAACGCCGAGAAGTCCATGATTGCCAACCTCTTATGGAAAATCGAGATTAAATCGCATGCAGGCGAGTTGGCGCATAAAGCTGTGATTTATAGCTTTGGCATAGATGCATATAAAAGTTATATAAGTTTCTTACAAGTTTTATACCCAAAGGCAGGCATCTCAGAAATAAAATGCCCTAAGCTGCCTACATTTCCGATTGCTGGGACAGATTTATTAAAACTTGGGCTTGCAGGTAAAGAAATTGGTAGTAAAATTAGGCAGCTTGAAAAGCTTTGGATAGAAAGCAATTTCAAACTAACCAAAATAGAACTATTAAAAAATTTATGAATATGCACTTTTTAACACGCCTTGATCTAACATCACAGTTACCATTGGAAGAAGTATTGGTTATTATAGCTAATTTAGCTAACAATATAAGCAATGATAATGGCAATGAACCAACTACCACAATTAGTGATCATGCCAGAAAATTAAGGCTTAATACTGGGTTTTCTAATGAGTAGATAGATGCCGCATATGAGCATTGGTAGGCATAATGCCTGTCCTGTTGTAAGATATAGTACATATCCGTCAATTGGCTCTTTAAGCTGCTCTATTAACATGCGGATTATTGCATAGCAGATCAGGAATATTCCTGCAAGCGCACCGCTCCTTGCATGATATTTAGGAAATAATAATAACATAATAACCAGTAGTACTACTCCCTCACCTAGAGCTTCATAAATTTGTGTTGGGTGTCTTGGTAAAATACCGCTATTAGGAAATATTATACCCCATGGCATAGTAGTTACTTTGCCATACATCTCTGCATTAATGAAGTTGGCGATCCTACCCAAAAATAACCCAATAGGGGATACGCAGGCTATCAGATCTATGGCTCGCAAAAACACGAGTTTATGTTTGTGTGCTACCCAATAAACGGCAATTATCATACCTAGTAGTCCACCATGAAAAGACATACCACCATTTCTTATCATAAAGATTCTCAACGGGTCTGAGAAGGTTGCTGTAAAATCATAAAATAGGCTAAACCCTACTCTACCACCTATGACTATGCCTAAAACACAATAAAATATCAAGTCGTCCATTGCCTGAGCGGTATATACTTTACTGACTTTATTAAGCTGTCTTAGTAATAGATATCCTAGCAATACACCAAATATATAGGCAAAAGAGTACCAGTATACTGAGAAGCCAAGTATATTAAAAGCAATCGGAGATATATTTAGAAAAAGTGTTGATTTCATAGAAAAAATATATTATACAATAGATTAGAGTTAAAAATAACTTATGTAGCGGTTTGTATGACCAAAAATAATAAAATTCTTCACGATATATCTAAGGTAGCCTCATCAACCGTGGCAACCATGGTAAATATTAAAAATGATTTAGCAACATATATTAGTCACCAGATTAAGGCTGCACTTAAAGGAATGGATGTTGTTAGCAAAACAGATTTTCAAGCCCTCAAAAAATCTGTTGAGACTATTAACCATGACGTTAAGTCTCTGCACCATCCCAAAAAGGTAGCGCGAGCTTCAGCTGTTAAACTAAAGAAAGTTGCCAAGAAAACAAAAGCAGCTTCACCTAAGCGAAAGGTTGCTAAGATAACTAAACCTAAGGTTAAGTAACTTTCAAAAAGAAGTTTCTGAGCTAAGCTTTTAATTAGTCGTGATTTATTTATGATCAAAGACATTAAAGATTCTACTGTACTTATAGTAGACAGCGCCGAGCAAAACCTCGATAGAACGAGCTCTCTTTTAAAGGAGCACGGATTTCTTAAAGTTGAGCAAGCTGTAACCGGTAATGAGGGTTTGGAAAAAGCACGTGCGATACGTCCGGATGTTATTCTATTGAGCTTAGATTTATCAGATACCTCTGGCTTAGCTGTGTGCAAAGCTCTTAAGAAAAACCCCAAGACCAAAAATATAAGCATTATATTCCAAGGAAGCACTGTAAGCACGAAGCAAAGGTGCAAAGCATTTGAGCTAGGTGCCAACGACCTCATGGTAGACCCCATTGACTCATCTGAACTTATGTATAGGCTTGGGCTACAACTAAAACAGCGAGCACTTTATGTTAACTTACTAGAAGCCCATCTTAGAATGGAGAAAGAGCTTCAGGAATCTGCAGAGCTATTAAACTCTTTTTTACCTTCAAAAAGAGACTTGGTCGAGCTTGGCAAACAATATAATATCAGTATTGATTCATATTACCTTCCTTCTTCGATCTTGGGCGGAGATTTCTATGGCGCGTTCCCAATCAATGATAGCAAAATGGGCTTTTATCTCTGGGATTTCTCAGGTCATGGTGTAATAGCTGCAATTAATACCTTACGTCTAAATAGCGCAATATATAATCATAAGAAATATACTGAAAACCCTGGAAAATTTATTACTAATGTTAACAATACTCTATACAATATAAATTCTAGGGGATCGTTTGCTACTATATTCTACGGAGTCATAGATAAACGAAACATGACTTTGGAATATTCCTATGCTTCCTCCCCTAATCCAATACTTTTATCGTTTGAGAGGAATGAGTTTAAATTTATAGACACCAAAGAATTTCCATTAGGTGTGGTAAGTGGTCATGCATTCCAAACCCAATCAATAAAGCTAGATGGATGGGATGCAATTATTCTATATAGTGATGCGCTAATTGAAACTCCGAGTGACGTGACAGGTAAGTTTTTGAGCCCTGATGACTTAGCTAGAATAGTCCTAAAATCGTTTAAAGATAACGATTCTTCAGTAACAGCATCGGTAATTAAAGAAATCATAATAAGTGAATTTGACCATAATTACCGTAGAAATCTCAAAGATGACCTTACGTTAAAAGTTATAAGATTCTAGAAATGCAAAATTACTTTTGCTTTTTACTCAATACCCTCTTCATGCCTGAAGGCTCAGAGCTATGTCTCCCTGTTTGCGAGCCGCTTTTGGGTAGCGCTCCATTAGCCAGTTCGTCCAATATCTTGCCCATTGAGCTAGAATCAAGGTCTTCATAGTAATCATCATTTATCTGCACCATTGGGGCATTCACACATGCACCAAGACACTCAACTTCTACTAAGGTAAACTTGCCATCCTTAGTAGTTTCACCAATATCTATACCAAGTTTCTTACGGCAGGTCTTGGTAATATCATCAGAACCTCTTAGCCAGCAAGGCGTGGTCCTACATATCTGCACCAAATTTTTGCCAATTGGTTGTTTGTTATACATTGTATAGAAGCTCGCAACTTCATAGACACGGATCTTAGGCATAGATAACATTTCCGCAACAACATCCATTGCAGCTATAGGAAGCCAGTTGTCATGCTGACGCTGAGCGAGCTCTAATAGAGGCATAATAGCACTCTGCTGGTTGCCTATAGGATATTTTGCTATAATACCTTGAACAAGCTTCAAATTCTCTTTGGTGAATGCAAACTTTTCTGGCTGTTCAAAATGTACAGACTTAAACATAGACGACATAGTAATTACCTATCAATTTCACCAAATACAATATCCATACTACCAATGATTGCAACCACATCAGCAAGCATATAACCCGCGCCGATTGAGTCAAGCGCTTGCAAGTTGGCAAAACCTGTAGACCTTATATAACAGCGATATGGACAATTGCTGCCATCTGACACCATATACACCCCAAACTCCCCTTTAGGCGACTCCACAGCAGCATATACTTCGCCTTCTGGCACATGATAGCCTTCTGTAAACAGTTTGAAGTGATGGATCAATGCCTCCATAGAAGTCTTCATCTCAGCCCTTGGGGGCGGAGTAATTTTGCGATCCAGCGAGCGCACAGGTCCATCCGGCATTTGATCCAGACATTGCTGTATAATCTTTACTGATTCACGTACTTCCTCAACCCGAACTAAATAGCGATCATAACAGTCACCTGTTTTACCGACTGCTACTTTGAAATCCATCTTATCATAAACCTCATATGGTTGAGATTTCCTCAAATCCCACGGCACCCCTGATGCGCGCAGCATTGGGCCTGTAAACCCCAAGTCTATAGCTTCTTGCTTACCAACAACACCAATGTCAACTAAGCGTTGTTTAAAGATTCTATTATCAGTAAGAAGGGCCTCTACATCATCCATTCTACGAGGCAATTCATTAATAAATGTTTGAACATCCTCCAAGAGCCCGTCAGGTAGATCTTGCGATACTCCACCCGGACGGAAATAATTTGAGTGAAAACGCGCCCCAGTAGTACGTTCATAAAATTCAAGCATCTTCTCACGCTCTTCAAACATCCAAAGTAGCGGTGTCATCGCACCGACATCTAAAGCATAGGCTGTAATGTTAAGTAAGTGGTTAAGTATTCTAGTAATCTCAGAGAACATAACCCGTATATATTGTGCGCGAATAGGCACATCACACTTTAGTAATTTCTCAACCGCTAGAGCAAACGAATGCTCTTGACTCATAGGCGATACATAGTCTAGCCTATCAAAATACGGGGTTGCTTGCATATACGTCTTATATTCAATCAACTTTTCCGTGCCCCTATGCAGCAATCCTATGTGAGGATCTGCACGCTCAACAACTTCTCCATCCATCTCCAATATTAGACGGAGCACACCATGGGCTGCAGGATGTTGCGGACCAAAATTGATCGATAAATTTTTGACCTCGCTTTTTTTTGACGACGCAATGCTCATTTGTCTTATTCCTTTTACTCATAAAATTATTAACATAGACCGCGTAAAAATACCAGCCAAATTATCCTCATACTTCCTCATGTTCCTTTAAAAACCCACCCAAGTCTTCAAGTAACCTATTAAAAATTTGGGTCGATAAGTGATGTCCCATATGTTCATATTCTATAAACTTAGAGCCTTTAATAAGCTGAGCCAGTTTTCTCCCATGTTCGATAGGCAGGATGAAATCCTCACTACCATGAATAACAAGCGTTGGAGCTTTTATCCTGTGTAGCCTTTCATGCAGATCTTGGGAGCTTGCCAACGCAAGGCTATGATTATGAATACGGTTTCGGTTCTTTAATCGCTTTAATATATTGCCCTCAACTATTCTCATCTCAACCATATGCTCTGGCGCCTCTATTATGCCATGCAAAGCAGCTTCATACATTTTTAGTGCCTCAGCTTTAGTTGTAGCCTTGATCCCAAGTATTGCCTGATAATACTTCAAGATATAGGGGCTTGACGCTGGTAAACCGTGATGTATGACATCTCTGCCTTCAAAACCATCAATAAACGCCTGGTGATTCGGGGTAGACATAATACATGTAAGTGTCTTCACTCTATGCGGACTATAGATAGCATTTAGTTGTGATATCTGCCCACCCATAGAGGCTCCTACCCAATGCGCGCAATCTATCCCATAATCATCCAGTATGGCTTTTGCATCCGACGCTAAATCTTCCAGGTAGTATGGATTATTCACATAATCTATACGCGCAGATTTACCTGTATCGCGGTTATCATAGCGTATTACTAAGAATCCGCGCTTCGCAAGAGCCTCACAAAAATCATCATGCCAAAACGCACCTTGAGCCGTTGCGCCCATTATCAACAAAACCGCTGGATTTGCAGAGGAACCATAAGTCTCTGTATAGATTTCAATCTTACCACTATATACAAATATGCCCATGATTATGGATGATGAGACGTAATCAGTGGGAAAGCCTGACCTTTATACAGACCTTCTATCGCAATCAACTTGCCGCTGAAGCCTCGTACTACAACTCCAGCTTCGCTAAGCATCTCGCGGGAAATTTCCATACTACGTTTCCAATCACCCTCTAATCCTTCTTGATTGCCAGGAAAGTTAATATCGTAAACAACTTCTTTAAGCCCACATTGGATTATGGACTTAGTGCATCTTGAGCATGGTATCCAAGGCGTATAAACCGTGCAATCTTTGGCTGATACTCCATTGAGTGCACAGTGAAGAATGGCGTTTTCTTCTGAATGGTTAACAGCAAGAAGTTTGTATTCTCTATCCTCATAGCGATAGTTGCGATCAGCCACTCCTCTAGGCAAACCATTGTAACCTGTAGCACGAATTTCTTTATCCGGCCCTACAATAACCGCGCCCACTCTGGTTGATGGATCTTTGCTTTTCATAGAGACCAAGTAGGCCATGGTCATAAAATATTGATCCCAGTCAAAAGTTTTTAACATGTATCCAAGCTCCATAATATTATGCAGATCCTATGTAGTTATGCCGCATACTCTTGTGCCCCATTAGATTTGCAGGTTAGCCTTCATTACTGTAACAGCTTCTCCAGAAATTAAAACCCTATTCACTAAATTTTTGCACTTCAGCTCACCTCCTCTAGAAGATAATTGATAGGCCATCATATCAGTTTTCTGTAACTTCTCAGACCAATACGGGATCAAACGGCAGTGCGCTGAAGCACAAACAGGGTCCTCATCTATCCCAACGCTTGGAGCAAAATATCTAGAGTGAAAATCATATTTAGTACCCGCAGCTGTAGCAATTAATGCACGGCATTCTATTTTCTTCAAAAGCTCCAGCTTTGGCTCTAGGGCGGCCAAGGCCTCCTCATTTTCAAATTCCATGAAGTAGCAGTTTTGAGCAAACCCTGTGTATGTAGGATCTAAGTTCACTACCGCTCTCAGCTCATCAGTAAGCACTACATGAGTTACCGGGTAGATGGGGAAGTTTAAATCGTACCAACTTCCACTCACTGTTGCAGTAATATCACCAGACATGCTTTCAAACTTTACTTCACGTGTTTTATCTATAAGGCCGTTAGTTGCCAGTATATGCATACTGCCAATGGTTGCATGGCCACAAAGCGGTGCTTCTGAGGTGATGGTAAACCACTTAATTGCATAGTGATTATCTCCGAGTTTCTTAACAAAGGCTGTATTTGAATAAGCTAACTCCATCGCTATATTTTGCATGTGTGTAATGTCGGGAAAATCCTCAACAAGACAAACACCTGCAGGGTTACCTTTAAATGGTATTGTTGTGAATGCATCGACTGTGTAGACTATCATGTTTTGGTATTTAATTAGTGTTAGTACATACTTTTCTGATCTTATATTTATTAGTATACTTGACAGATTGTTCGTATGGAAGTCCCTAGGTAAAAAATATTTAACATGGATACCGCCGTCAAGCCTCGGTAAGACATATTTCTAAGTAATTGTCTCACCACAAATTTTTAATCACTGGTATCTGAGCGCCTCAATAGGATTTAACTTAGCTGCTTTTTGAGCTGGATAATAACCGAAGAATATACCAACCGAAGCAGCTACTGTAAGGGACGCTATTATAGACCAGATGCTTATTTCAACTGATATATTAAATACCCATTTTAACATAAATGCCCCTCCAATGCCTACGACGAGCCCTATAAGGCTACCTATTGCAGAGATTATGATAGCCTCTGCAAAGAATTGTAACATTATACTGCTCTCTGGAGCACCAATTGCCTTTCGTATACCAATTTCACGCGTGCGTTCTGTTACAGATACAAGCATTATATTCATTATACCTATTCCACCAACTACCAAGGATATAGATGCAACTGCACCAAGTAAGAGTGACATTACATGTGCTGTAGCAGCTGCGCTTTCAGCAATGGACTTAAGATCCCGTATACTGAAATCATCATCCATACTAGGCTTTAACTTATGCTTTGCGCGCAGTAGCTTGCTTATCTTGCTTTGCACAGTTACCAAGCCTTCTGTATCTTTGGCTTTAACCATAATGGCACGTACACTACCCGGAAATTGGGTACCGAATACTTTTCTTTGCGCCGTTGTAAGCGGTATCATAACTACGTCATCTTGATCCTGCCCTGTAAGGCTTTGGCCTTTACTGGTGAGATATCCGATGACCTCAAACGGCACATTGGTAATTCGGATTGTTTTACCTATTGGGTCTTCATCCCCAAAGAGATTTTCTTTTACGGTTTTGCCAATTAGTGCAACTCTACTTGCAGAATGCATATCCTGTTCCGTGAAACCACTACCTAGCTGCATACTCCATTCTCTAACTGGTAATATCTCTGGAGTACTCCCAATTACAAGTGTGCTCCAATTGTTTGAACCATAAACAACTTGCGCTGTTTCTTGAATTGCTGGAGATACCATGTCTACTTCTGAAAATTCTGCAATAGATTTAGCATCATCAACTGTTAAAGTTTGCGCACTACCTGTGGCTAACCTTACCGCCCCTGAAACAATTTTACCTGATAGAACTATTACTATATTACTGCCTATCGAGGATATACTTTTTTTTACATCGCTTTCAGCTCCCATACCCACCGCTAGCATTAAAACAACTGATGCAACCCCGATAATAATTCCAAGCATTGTGAGGAAGGTACGCAGCAAAGTTGCCTTCATTGATACCCAAGCTTCAGAAAGAATATCAATCAGCATGTTGCCCTACCTCAGAATCACCATCTACTAGACCATCATAGGTAATGACACCATCCCTAAAACGGATTAACCTCTTAGCGTATCTTGCTATATCAGCCTCATGAGTCACCAATATTATTGTGATGCCATCTTCATTTAATTTTGTAAAAATATTCATTACCTCTTTACTAGTTGCTGTATCAAGGTTACCTGTCGGCTCATCCGCCAAAATAATTTTTGGATTATTAGCTATAGCTCGTGCGAGCGCTACTCTTTGCTGCTGGCCGCCCGACATTTCATTGGGAAATGAATTAGCTAAATGTTTCAAACCAACTTGACCCAATACCTCAAGAGCACGCTCCTTTCTCTCGCTTTTTGCAATACCCAGGTAGAGCAATGGAAGCTCAACGTTCTCTAAAGCTGTGCGGCGAGAAAGTAGGTTAAATCCCTGAAAAACAAAACCTAATATACTATTCCGAGTACTTGCTAGTTGATTATTATCCATACCCTCTACGTCTTGCCCATCTAGGATATATTTCCCAGATGTTTGAACATCTAAGCATCCCAGAATATTCATGAATGTCGATTTACCTGAACCAGAAGGCCCCATGATAGAAACAAACTCGCCACTAGTCACTTCAACATCAAGTCCTTTAAGCGCAGGCGTAACCATCCCATTTTCAGTAATGTACTGTTTGCTTAAATCAGAAATGGATATTAGGTTATGCATTTTTGCCTAAAATTATATTTTCAATTTGCTAGGATTGCCCTGGTTCTGCGGAGCAGTTCTATTTACTTCCTCCACAATCACCTCGTCTCCTTCTTTAAGATCTCCAGACTTGATCTCAGTAAATTTACCGTCACTTATCCCTATCTCAAGTTTAATTAACTGTAGTTTACCACCTCTAATCACGTATACTCCATAATCACTGCCTCTCTTTCTGAGCTCAGGCTTTATATTGGACGGACGAAATTGCAAAGCGGTATTTGGGACTTTAAGCACATCTTTTTTCTTATCAATGATAATATCTACAAATGCTGTCATTCCTGGCAGCAAAATTCCCTCTTCATTCTTAACATTTACAACAACATTATAAGTTACAACATTTTGTATATTGGCTGAGTTGAGCCGGATCTGACTGATAACCCCCTTAAACTTTCTATCTCTGTAAGCATCAACAGTAAAGTTGACCTTTTGCCCATTTTTAACCACTCCAACATCAGCTTCAGAAACACTGGTTATTATCTGCATCTTTGCTAAATCTTCAGCAATCGCAAACAATGTTGGCGTCTGAAAGCTTGCGGCTACTGTTTGACCCAAATCCACGTTACGCGATACCACAACTCCATCTAGAGGAGAGGTTATCACACTATATTCTAGGTTAGTTCTATCATGATCAACTTGCCCGCTTGCCGTTTGCACTTGAGCTTTTGCAATGGAATATGCTTCTTCAGATTGGTCAAGATCTGACCGTGCTATGAAATCCTGTTTGATAAGTTCACGATTTCTTTTCAAGTTCACCTCTGCCAACTTGAGTGTAGCTTGAGCATTTGCGAGTGCTCCTTTACTTTGATTTAGCTGAGCTTGAAGCAGGGCAGGATCTAACTCTGCAAGTATATCTCCCTTTTTTACTACCGAATTGAAGTCGGCATACAGCTTCTTTATGGTACCTGAAACTTGCGTGCCCACATTGACTACAGTAACTGGATTCACGGTTCCATTGGCTGAAACAAGCTGAACTATATCCCCATTCTCAACTACTTGAGTTCTATACTTAGTTGGGTCTACTTTATTCCCACTTACAAAAAAAGTAACTAGTGCTATAAGCAGAGCTGTAGATGCAATAGCTATAATTATAATATTTTTTTTCATAATTAGTTATTTCCTATTTTTTCAGTCGTTAAACTACCTAGTGCCCGTATTAGGTTTACTCTATTAGTTAACCAATTATACTGAGCTAGAATTCTTTCTTGCTTAGCCCTTGAAAGCTGTGCTTGCGCAATGAGCAAGTCCACTATATTACCTACACCAGCCTTATAACGTCCCAATGCCACCCTGTTTGCTTCTTCAGCACTTGCTACAAGCTCCTTTGTTGTTATTAGATTTTGTTCTGAAGTTTTAAAATTATGATAAGTGGTCCATACGTCCTGTGATAGATTGATTTCGATACTATCTCGACTAGCAAGTTGTGCATTATAACTCTCTTGAGCCGCCACAATTGTGTATGTATTATTAAAACCCGTAAATATAGGTACTGCAACTGATAAGGCTATAGTGCCACTATTTTGGTTAATACCTCCAGTCGCATTATAATGATAATATTGCTGTGAAGCGCTCAAGGAAATGCTTGGATAGCCCGCAGCTTTCGCTACATCTATAGCCGCTTTATTGCTCTGCACCAGACGATCAGCAGCCATAAGGTCTGGCCTGTTCTCTTTAGCGAACTTGATCATATCATGCACGCTAAGCGAGAATTCATCATACTTTTTATCCGCATTCAAATCTGGTTGCATAAGTTGTATCTCATAATCAGGGTCAAGCCCTATAGAATTAAGAAGCGCACCTTTGTTAACATCTTGCTGATTCAAGGCTTGTATTTCTACGAGCTTAGCTTGCGAGTATGCAGTTTCAGCTTGAAGCTTATCAACAAGCGCTACGCTCCCTACTTTATACCTTGTGGAAGCTGCGTCTCGACTGGTTTCAGCTGCCTTCAATGATTCACGAGCCGCAATTACCGAAGCCTTTGATGCAATGTAGCTGTAGTATGCCTGCACAACATTAAAGATCACAGACTGCATGGTTGAACTGAAAGTGTAATCAGATGCAAATAAGCTCTGTCTAGTTACCTCGTTCATAGCTTCCCGGCCACCAAAGTCATATAGTAAATAACTTAGAGTAATTGATGGGTTAAATAAAGTTTGGCCAATTAACCGTTTGGAACGGGCATCCTGTCTATCACTCTTAAGAAATGCATTACTATACTCGTGAATCAGGGTCCTGCTTTCAATGATTTCCCCACTAATTGTAGGCAAATAGGCAGACCGACTGACCCCTAAAGCTGCAGCTGCTTCAAGAACACTAGCCCATGCACTGCGAGTGGTTGGGTTATTACACAGTGCTGTGTTAACCAAGTCTCTTAAGGTAAGTGGTTTAGCGCTGCTCGGCAACGTATTGCAGTACGCACAACTATTGGGATCACTAGATTTTATTTCTCGCTTAGTTCTGAGAGGATCGGATAAAAATCCGTCCTCAGCGCAAGCGCTGAAACTTAGAGCGAGTGCCCCAAAAGCGCCCAGAAATAAAATTTTTAAAGTCATGCTCCACGATTATAGTAAGTGACTACAGGTCCAGTCTACAATTGTGCTATCAAAAGGCAAGCCTTGCTATGCGTCAAGATTCTCAACTTTGAGTGCATTATCTTGGATAAATGCTCTTCTTGGCTCTACTACATCTCCCATAAGTACGGTGAATACTTCTTCAGCTTCATCAAAATCTTCAATCCTAACTTGCAGCAAAGTCCTAGCTTCAGGGTTTAGTGTAGTATCCCATAACTGGTCGGCATTCATTTCACCTAGCCCTTTAAAGCGTTGTATAATAAGACCAGATCTCGCAGCTTCAAAAAAGTTCTCCATAAACTCTGAAGGAGTTCTACAAATAAACTTTTTATCCTTGCGCAAAACCTCTACTGGGTTTGCAAACACATCGCGCAATGACGATACTAAAGATTCAATTTTCGCAGCCTCATGGGATGATATTGTGAACCTATTTATCACTGTGTCCTCATTCACTCCACGCTCATTGCGGGTCATACGAAGCTCGTCATTCTCAAATGTTACATTCCAAGAAGCTTGTGGCCCTGTTTCTAGAGCGCTCAAGTACGACTTAAGACGCGCAACAACTTTATCCATATCTGCATCTACGCTATAGAACCCTGCGATTATGGCAGCTTCTAGCATTCTAGTAGAAACAGACTTAGCGGAGGCTAAAAGCGCTGTATAATATTCATTAAGTGTATTTACCAAGGCTGATAAATCAGCTCCAGCACGCTGCTCGCCACCTGATGTAACGACTGTGTTTTCAATCGATGATGTGATTAAGTACTCTTGAAGCTCTTGCTCATCCTTCACGTATAACTCAACTTGCCCTCTTTTCACTTTATAAAGAGGAGGTTGCGCGATATAAAGATGGCCAGCTTTTATAACATCTGACATATGCCTATAGAAGAAAGTTAACAATAATGTGCGTATATGCGCTCCATCAATATCAGCATCAGTCATGATAACAATTTTATGATATCTTAATTTCTCAAGATTAAATTCCTCTTTACCAATACTAGTACCAATCGCGGTAATCATGGTGCCGATCTCAGCTGAATTCAACATCTTATCAAAACGCGCGCGTTCCACATTAAGAATCTTACCCTTGAGGGGTAAGATCGCCTGAGTTCTGCGATCCCTGCCTTGCTTTGCAGGGCCACCTGCAGATTCACCCTCAACTAGGAACAATTCACACTCTGATGGATCTTTAGATTGACAGTTAGCCAACTTTCCAGGCAATGTCGAAATATCCAAGCCACCTTTTTTACGAGATAAATCTCGCGCCTTGCGCGCGGCTTCACGGGCTATTGCTGCCTCTAAAATTTTTCCTACGATAACTTTGGCTTCATGAGGATGCGTCTCAAACCACTTGGCAAGCAGTTCTGCAACCACATGCTCCACCGCAGTTCTCACTTCGTTGTTAACCAGTTTATCCTTAGTTTGTGACGCAAACTTTGGATCTGGAACCTTTACAGAAAGCACTGAAGTAAGTCCTTCGCGCATATCTTCAGGAGATAAATTAAGTTTCTCTTTTTTAAATGCACCGCTTTCGTTAGCGTAGTTATTTATGCATCGCGTAAGTGCTGCTCTAAATCCGGCTAGATGCGTACCACCTTCACGCTGACGAATGTTATTTGTAAAACATAGTGAATTCTCATGATAGCTATCATTCCACTGCATTGCCATGTCTACCGCAACATCTCCAGCTTCTCCCTGTATTATGATAGCTTGATGAAGTGGCGCCTTACTCTTATCCAATTCCTTTACGAAGGCCTCGATACCCCCAGTATAAAGCAAATCAGCTTCCAATTTTGGATTCTCGCGTAGATCTTCTATTACTATATGAATCCCTGAGTTAAGGAATGCCAGCTCACGCATGCGATGCTCAAGCGTTGTGAAGCTAAACTCCTTAACTGCAAAGTACTTATCAGATGGGTAGAATGTTATTTGCGTACCTTTTTGTTCACCTGCATCACCTATTTCTCTAAGGTCATATTCCTTAATGCCATCAACAAAGCGTAATTGATATTTCTTTCCCCCACGCCAAATGATTAATTCTAGCCAATCTGAAAGTGCATTAACTACAGATACACCAACTCCATGTAGGCCGCCTGAAACTTTATAAGAGTTACTATCAAACTTACCTCCTGCATGCAGTTGCGTCATAATTACTTCAGCGGCAGATATCCCTTCTTCCTCATGGATATCAGTTGGTATACCTCTACCATCATCACGAACAGTTACAGAACCATCTGGATTTATAGATACATAGATATTCTTGCAGTGCCCGGCCAATGCTTCATCTACAGCATTATCCACCACTTCATATACCATGTGGTGAAGGCCTGTACCATCTGCGGTATTGCCGATGTACATTTCTGGACGTTTTTGAACGCCTTCCAGACCTTTAAGTACTTTAATAGAATGGGCACCGTATTCCTGGTTAGCCTTCTGTAATTGTTCTGATTCTTTTGTAGGGTGGGGCATTTATTACAACATAATTTAGTTAGAGGAATTTACCACAGCAAATTTTATATAGCAAGGCGCTCTGTAAACTTGATATCAAATCCTAATCATAATACCAATTCCACTAAATAAATTAACAGATGCACTTCAATATTCACTTTTTTAGTTTGATGTGGGAGACGCAAAATATAGCTAATTTTATACTGACTTAGCTATATTTCTCTCATCTTATGTTTATTAGTATAGTTGACTCGATAGGGTCAATGGAAGTCCCTATGCAAAAAATAATTGAACATCTGGGAGAAGGTAAATTAAGGCTTGCCTTAATGTGGCGCAAAAAACATGTAATACCAATTCCAGTAAAGACTGTACAGAAGCGGAATTAAAAAGCGGATAACCTCCATTAAGAGCGTTAGTGAAGTTTAATATGGATCCTGCGATCAAGGTCGCAGGATGACAGGAATTGGGCTTTACTTGCTGTATTACTTATAACCTAATCCCGAACTGAGGTTACAAATTAATTACATCTTTCACCGTCGCCAGTAATTGTTTTAAAGAAAATGGTTTTGCTAAGAAGTTGAAGTCTCGTTTATCACCATATTCTTCTGTAAACGCTTCTTCAGCATAACCAGAGATGAATATAACTTTGAGCTTTGGCTTTAACTCTTGCAGTTTTGTAACCAAGTTTGGGCCGCTCATTTCAGGCATCAATACATCAGTAACAAGCAAATCAAAATCTATATTGCCACTACGTATCTCTTCAAGGGCGTCTCTGCCTGAAGCAAAGTCAATAACGGTATATCCCTTATTGGTTAGCACATTTTTAGCAAACATTCTTATCGCATCCTCATCTTCGACTAATACAATAGTACCACTCCCTGTTACATCGGTGCTTATAGAATCTTTTATTGTGAGTAGCTCTGATTTGGCTTCTATGAATTTATTATCTTCCTCCACAAGATCATATTTAGGGAATAGGATAATAAACTTGGTACCCTTGCCGACTTTACTTTTAACAAAGATATAAGCATCAGATTGGTGTATAACTCCATACACAGTTGAAAGCCCTAATCCAGTGCCGGACATATGAGATTTGGTAGAGTAGAATGGTTCGAAAATACTTTTGATGTTTTCCTTCGCAATTCCGCAACCTGTATCTTCAACAGATATAAGAACATAATCACCAGGCGGAGGCTTCTTTTCACCTAGTGGAGCGACATATCCAGAAAGTTTTGTATCTGGATCACAAACAAAGTTCTCCACAGATATGTAAAGCTCCCCTTCTCCTCCTATTGCCTGTTGAGCATTTACTACAAGATTAAGTATTACTTGCTCCATCTGCACAATATCTACCTTTATGTGCCAAATATCTGGGTCTATTTGCTGGGTAAACTTAATGCGAGTACCTATAAGACGGTGAACGAGCGGGGTAAACTCACTAAATAAATCTATAGGACTTACCACTCGTAATTTTAAAGTTTGCTTACGAGAAAAGGCAAGCAATCGATTTACTAAACTAGATGCCCTATCAGCACTTTGTTTAATCTGCATTATATTAGAGAACGATGGATCTCCCATGCCATGACGAAGTAAAAGCAGATCACAGAAACCAGAAATTGCTGTTAGTATATTATTAAAATCATGCGCAACCGACCCAACAAGTTGCCCTATGGTCTGCATTCGTTGGGCATGTGATAGATTATCTTCCAATTGCTTTTGCTGAGTAACATCTGTTATACGCACCATAAAACCATGAAATCTACCATCAAGATTTAATATTTTACTTAAGAAAACCTCGAAGACCTTAGATGAGTTCTTAAGTGACATGCTTGGGATATTCTCTGGCTCTGTAAATCCAGATGCGATAGTTGATATTTTTTCTGAAATAGTTTTCCCACTTTCTTCAAGGAATAACCCAGCGAATTCCATACCTATAAGATTCTTTTTTGAAACGATTTTTAAAAAAGTCTGATTGAATCTCAAAATCTTGCCCATTTCATCCAGAATGCATACTGGATACGGAGATTTATCAAAAAAGCACTTCCAACTATAATCGATCCAGTGCTTCTCTAAATGATCGGTAAAATAGCTTATTTCCTTTTGTCGCAGGCGGATTAGAAATCCATAAGCTTTAGTTACAGTATTAGTATCATCAAACTTATTGGCAATTATTAATAGGAAGTTATCAATATCATTATGCCGTGTTCGAATAGTTACAAATTTCTGTAAGTAATTTGCCTGGTTGGGAATACCAGTATCCATATTTCCAGCGCTTTCGTTTATTATTAGGTCTTTTAAGGCTATAGATGTTTCAAAGAACTCAGACAATTTATAACCAATGCTATTGGCCAGATGTATATTAGTCTTAGTTATAAACCCATACTTATCCAGTTCAAAGTATCCAATGGGCAATTGCTCATAGAACATGCGGTAGTTGTTATTGGCAAAGCTTTGGCGCAACTTTATGCAATGCAATTCACTTGAGATTTTAAGTGGCTTTATTATTAGATCGTAGCAGTTATGGCCATATCTTACATCCGGTACATATAGAGTATCAAGATGTTTTATAAGGCGCTCACTATTGATATTTTTAGAGTAACCTTTAATGAACTTTTCTATTTGAGCGATTTCTATTGAACTTATGTCTAGATCGGTCAGTAAAGCAGACAACTTCTTATTGTTTTGTTCATGGATACGGAAGGCTTCTGCTGTATAACTCAAACAGTTTAAATTTCCATCAACAAAACACAGGACTTCTCCATCAATATTTGCAACTTCATTCAATATGGCGAACTTATCTTTGCTCTGTTTAAGCAGCAATCCAAAGTGACTAAGTACAATCACATTCGCGACACAAGCAAACCCAAAACTAAGTAGATAACTGAAGAAGATGGCTATGTTGTCCGTGCGATCCCAAGTTAATATTGCTAGGAATGACAAGAAGCTGATGAAGAAAACCCCAATTATTATAGTAAGTGGCTTTAAAATTATCTTCAGACTATCTCGCACAAGATTATAAAACTCCTACTTGGTTTTTTTGGTAGCTTTCTTCTCCTTATTAGATTTTAAAGTATACCCGCTAAGACGAATTGTTTGGATAATGTCAAAATCATCAGAACTCGCATCTAGTAATGCTTTGCGAAGACGGGTAATGTGAACATCTACAGTGCGCGACCCTACGTAAACATCAGTACCCCAAATCTTATCCATTAAGGCCTCACGAGACAGTACACGACCCGGATTTTCCATAAGTATTTGTAGGATCTTAAACTCGATTGGCGATAACTTAATTTCTGTCTCAGAACGGTGTACGGTGTGTGAAGCAAGATCTACAATGATGTCTTCAAATATCAATGGCTTACTTGAGAAAGCGGGACGCATACGCCTAAGTATAGCTCTAATCCTAGCTACTAATTCAGGCGGAGAGAATGGTTTTGATAGATAATCATCAGCTCCTTTCTCGAGACCCATAATCTTATCCATTTCCTCACCTCTAGCGGAAATCATAATAATAGGAACATTAGCTATTTCAGGAGTTGAACGAATAATACGGCATACTTCTATGCCAGAGATAGATGGCAACATCCAATCAAGTAATATTAGATCAGGTTTGTGATGCTTTGCTATGTTAATGGCATCCGCTCCATCAGCACTGGTGAAGATCAGATACCCTTCTTTTTTAAGGTTATATTTAATGATGGAAGCTATTGATTCTTCGTCTTCTACCACTAGTATGGAAGGTTTTAATTCTTTGGACATAATATTTAATACGTTGTTATTTAATGTAATTGTAACTTAAGTAACAACGTTTGTAAACGATTATAGCCAAAAAAAGTCAATATTTTTTTTGTTAAATTTGATTTTGCACTGCTAAATGCTTGCAAAAAGTCCAAAAAAACAATTATATTGTATATATAACCTTAAACAATCTCAGGTTGAGTGCTATGACTAACTAAAATATCAAAATATGGATTAATATTGCCAATCATAACATATTCTTCCTCAACAGTCTTAGCCTTAACAGGTATTTCCTCAGGTATTTCAAGGGCATCTTTAATATTAGGATGATGAATTGGCACCTGGCGGTTAAGGTTATCATGATACATAATTTCTGGATCAAGCTCCTGCAAAGCTTTAGCAGCATTTTTAGCACTATGCTCCGCAGCTATATTGCTCAGTTTTTCATGAGTATCATTAACAAAATGCAGATTAGCCCCATGCTCTACCATAAATTTAATAGCAGCAGGGTCATCAGCCCATACGGCAAAACTAAGTGGGATGTTATCACCAAACAAATCAGGTGCATTTATGTCAGAGGTAGCGTCAACAACCTTTTTAAGGAGCACAAGCTTCTCATCGGATGGCTTCATTTTAGCTACTAGGTGTAGAGCAATTTCACCCCGCTTGTTCGGCACATTGACATCAACACCAAGTTTGTCAATTAGTAGTGTAGCCTTTTTTATATCATTCATTATTAAAGCTTGATGCAAGGCATTGTTACCATCTTTGTCTTGCTGGTTAGCTTGCTCTAGTAGCAGGGAATACGAAAGAGTAGATGAATCTAGATAACCAAGGTCATAGCTTTGTTTAAATAATGGTACATGTTTATTTACTATTTCCGCAAATGGTATGCGTGAGCATATGGTATAAGTTCCATGTGCTGAAATAGCGTCATAAAAAGTTCCCTGATCATTCATATCAAGGTTATCCGCTCGAACAAAGTTCAGAAAATGCCCTTTAAAGCCCATTTCTCTGAATAATCTTGCTATGGAATCATGACAGGTATTGTTGTAGAAACAGTAAAAATTCTCACCGTCATGATATGTTTGTTTGAAAAAATAAAGCCCTTTTGATAGCTTAGACGCATCAGAAGCATTTAAATATTGGGCTTTTGGCGCACTCTTAGCAAAATCTTCTGAGTACTTGCTAAACACCTTCTTTGCTATTTCCAATTGCTCTTTGGTTATTAACACTTCAACGCCGAAAGATGCTTTATTCTCTTTCGGATTTATCCCGGCTTTAATGAAGACATTTCCTCGGTAATATTTATCTTCATATGCACGTTCATTTCTAACTATATTTTCCCCAAACCATTTGCCAAATGGCTTTACAGAGGTTCCTGGGAGTGATTCTACGCCAGTTTTTAAGTTTTTGAAGTGTGGATAGCCGTGATACTCAGCGTTTTTAAAGATAACGGAATGCGTATATTCAGTCTTGTCTCCTAAGAACTCTTTACGTACAGTCTCAAGGTCTGCATTGTTGATAATTATCAAGTGGTTGTTATCGAGCTTTACCGTGACTATATTAAGTTTTGGCGCGTTAGGATCTTCAATTGCAGGAGTATATTTATTGCTACTGAAATCTAAGTACGTAACATTACTAAGCCCTGCAGCCTCTGTTTTTTCATTAATAAAAGTACCAAAAGCTTCTCTGCATTTAAGAGCGTCATCATAACTACTAAAGGTCAAGTACTTTTGCTTTGATACTTTATCTGAATCAAACACAATATTTGTATTATTTTCAGAAATTTCTTTGAAAATTCTATCATAAACGGACATAATCGAATACTAAACAATGTTTGCGTGAGATAAATTATCAAAATATTCAGATAAATCAAATCTTTTAACTTATCATTGTTTAATTTAAAACCAGTCTTGCGACCAATAGGATTTATCGAAGTAGTATAACCCAAAATGATGTCGCTGGCAGTATAGTAGATTAGTATGCTCTTGCAATATTTATATGGTCTATTGATACTGGTTATGATATATATTTTTTAGGAAAATTTTATATATTTGCTTATGCCAATTGTTACGGTTGACGGAAAAACGATAGAAGTTCCAGAAGGATATACGGTGCTTCAAGCTTGTGAAGACTCTGGTGCAGAGATACCTAGATTCTGTTATCATGAACGATTAGAAATCGCCGGCAACTGCCGTATGTGCTTAGTCAAAGTTGATAAGGTGCCAAAACCTGTAGCTAGCTGTGCGCAACCCATCACAGATGGTATGACGATATTCACCAATACCGAAGAAGTGAAAAAAATGCGTGAAGGGGTAATGGAATTCTTATTGATAAACCACCCACTGGATTGCCCTATATGCGACCAAGCCGGGGAGTGCGATTTGCAGGATCAATCACTTCAATATGGAAAAGGAAGCAATCGTTACGTTGAGAATAAACGCGCAGTTGAAGATAAAGAGATGGGTCCTTTGATTAAAACCTTCATGACTCGCTGTATACAATGCACTAGATGTGTAAGATTCCTGGAAGATATCGCAGGAACTAATGAACTTGGAGCAGTAGGCCGCGGTGAAGATATGGAAATCAGCACATACGTCGAAAAGTCTATTACCTCAGAGCTTTCCGGCAATATCATAGATCTATGTCCTGTTGGCGCACTAACTTCTAAGCCATATGCATTTAAAGCTCGTTCGTGGGAGCTTGCAAAGACCGAATCTATAGATGTTCTTGATGCAGTTGGTAGCAATATACGCGTAGATAGCCGCGGGTCTGAAGTCATGAGGATATTACCGCGTATCAACGATGCCGTTAATGAAGAGTGGATAGCAGACAAAACCCGCTTTGCTTGTGATGGCCTCAAGTATCAGCGTCTTGACAAGCCAATGATCCGCAAACAAGGAAAGCTTGTTGAAGTTACTTGGGAAGAGGCATATGAAGTTATAAATTCTGTGATAGCTAAAGCAGATCCCAAAAAGATTGGTGCAATTGCAGGTGATCTAGTTGATGTGGAAACAATGTATTCTGCCAAGACTTTCCTGAAAAAAATTGGCAGCAATAATTTTGACTGCAGGCAAGATAGCAGTCCAATTAATAATACTGAACGAGCTAATTATATTTTCAATACCACTATAGCTGGTATCGAAGAATCAGACTTCTGCTTAATTATTGGTAGTAATCCAAGGCATGAGGCTCCAATTGTCAATTCACGTTTGCGCAAAGCCTATACCCAAAAGGGTATGCACTTTGCAGTAATTGGTGAAAAAGTAGATTTAACTTATGAATATAAGCACTTGGGTGATAATCCATGGTTGTTAAAACAGATGGCAGATGGACAACATCCTTTTTGTGAGACATTAAAGAGTTATAAACGCCCAATGTTGATAATAGGCGCTGGAGCTGTAGCTCGTGAAGATGCAGAAGCCATCATGTACTATGCTAAGAAGCTTGGGTTTAAATTTGGATTTATTAGGGATGACTGGAATGGCTTTAACGTTATGCAGAAAGTAGCATCGCGAGTTGGCGGGTTAGATATTGCTTTTATTCCAGAGGATGGTGGCAGGAATGTTGCTCATATGCTTCAAACTGATATGGAGTTATTGTTCTTGCTTGGAGCAGATGAACTCAATTTGTCCAAGCTTTCCAAACGCACTTGTGTTGTTTATATAGGACACCATGGGGACAGATCAGCTCCTAGAGCAGATGTTATATTACCTGCTCCTGCCTATACCGAAAAAAATGGTACTTATGTTAACCTTGAGGGGCGTGTACAGCTTGCACGCAGAGCAGTTCTACCGCTAGGCGAAGCTAAGCCTGAGTGGCAGATTTTTGCAGAACTTATGGGTGTTGAAGAAAACTGGGTCTCAATAAGGAAATCAATGGCGAAAGCTAACCCTATCTTTGCCAAGACGGATGTGATTAGGCAGGAATCTATAAATTCAGAATTGGGGAGGTCACATGACTTTACGCTTGACCGCCTTCAGAATCCGATTGTTAATTTTTATATGACAGATCCAATTTCGAGGAACTCCAAAACTATGGCAGAGTGTACAAGGAATAACAAAAAAGCCGCTTAATACCCTAGACGTAATCTGTAGTGTCTTCAAAATCCTCGCGTTCATGCGGGTCTATGTAATATTCGCCTTTGGTGCCACCAGTTTTAGTAAATAGCTTTTCTTGTTGCTGTATTATTAGAAGTTCTTTAACAGCTTTAAGTATTAATTTTGCATCCTGATGGAATTCGTAGTCACCAATAAGTGCTTTAATTTGTTGCGCGCTCAGACCCTTAAGTTGCAAAGGTGTGGCTAAATCATGAGCTGCTAAATAAATAGCACCTTGTTTATTATGTAGCTCCATACTGGCTAGGTTTATCAATGAATTTAGCAAGTCGGGAAGCTTTATATTATCCATTGCATAGACGATTAAGAGTCTAACAGAATTCACATCTAACTTATCCAGCAATGCCTCTCGCATCCCCGTCTTGATTAATAAACTTCTGTCTAAGTTCAATTGCTTTTTCATAACCACTCATCACTTATCTTATTAATGTGATTCTGCACCTCTAATGGTTAACAAAGCGTTAATTCAAATGGAAAATATAAAAAAACCTATACGTCACTGTGATATTACATAAATTTGACATTACTTGTAAAGTTGCATCAAAACTGCTATAATTTCGCTAAATATTTAAAATATATATGCTGCTATGTACCAAAAGTTATCAGAAATGAAACTAAATTGCCTGTGCACCAATATTAGAAATAACCTGCCTATCTCTGCGGACTGCCTTAATGGGAAAGATTTGAGCGATGGTCAAGTCTCCCGATTAGCCCAGGCTATGGCTTACAACAACTCCTTAAAAATGCTCCAGCTATTTGACATTAACTTGACGCAAATAGGGAAAAATACACTGTTAACCGCATTAAAGTGTAATAAATCCATCAAGTATCTTTCTATCAGAAATAGCGTGGATATAGAGTTTGTATTGGATTTGCTAGAGTGTAATACCAAAATTGAAAAATTGTACTTTTATGATGAAATTGGAAATGAAGGCGCCAAGAGATTATTCTATGGGTTGTCACAAAGGAATAGTGTGGTATCTGATATATACTTGCGTGACCTTACTATTGATAGGTTATATCTTGATGCCATTGAAGATATGCTTAACTTCAATAGAAAGTTTGCCTTTTGTGAAATGGAGACACTATTGAAAGACATTGGTATTCATGCTGTTGAAGAAGAATCTATAATTAATATAGAATTAAAAAAATTGCGAGAAGACCCAGAACAGGCATTACTCAAAGCAAAAAGAGAAAAAGATGATAAGGTAGTTGAGTATAATGCTAGCTTTTATAAAATAGAAGTACTTGAATCACTAGACAAATTGCTAGAAAAAGTTGAAAAGATAGAAGAACTTAAAGATAAAAAAAAGCAGCTTGAGAAAGAAATGGCCAAACTTCAAGCATCCGATATCAATAAGAAGGAAGCGCCTCAATTTGCAATATATATAACTGCGCAATTAGTATTGGGCCTCACAATAGATTATCTCTTGCATATGGAAATACCAAGTTACACCTGGAAAAGCCTCATAGGATTTACTACTATTGGACTTTTGGCAGGAGGTATAAATGTGATGTGCAATAAATATAAGGATAAAGATACGACAAAGGAATTCTACTTTGCGCAGCAAAGTTCCATGATGGGTTATGCACTTTCGCTTGCGGCAACATCTGCATTTTCTATAGAGAAAGTTCCTACAATAGCAGGGATGACTTTATGTTGTACGCTGGGCTTTTATAAACTACATAATTTGTTGGATCAGCACGGTATTATGAAGCTTTAGGAGTTACGTGTTTCGCCTTTATTGAACTCGGCTTGGTCTTTCTAGTGTTCAAGCTAACCGATGATCCAACTTTATTAGAGACCTGCACAGCTTTCTTGGAATTGCTTAGGATAATCATTGCCTTACCCTTCTTGTTAGGTTCAAGTTTTTGAAGCGCAATCCTCTGTTGTTTTGGCTTTGATGCCTGCTTAACTTGCGCTTTGCCAACATTTGCTCTTGTTATAGGCTTTTTTCTAGCTTGTTCCAAGACTTGTGATTCGCTTGAGGGCAGCTTAAATGTATCACTGCTATTTGAAAGAGTGTCAAATGCGCTTTTATGCTTGGTATCTTGCATATAATTTGGCGTCTCTGCTTGTTCCTGATCAATAGATGCCATTTCAAAAGCATTAGCACCAATAGGTTCGTAGGTTGAAGCTCTATTGACTGCATAATTACTATTGTCTATACGCGCTTTAGTTTTGCCATATGCAAGTTTATCAAAACTCATATCTAATAAACTTATCATATGATTATCTCTAACAGTTGCTGATGGACCACCTAAGACCACCCCAACAATTACACCTTCTGGCCGACTTGCTGAAGTCACTAAGTTAAAGCCAGATGCAGCAATATACCCGGTTTTGAGTCCATCAGCCCAACGATATCTCGACAATACTCGATTGTGCCCGTTAATTACTGAGCCTTTAAAAACAAAGGATTTCTTGGAGAACATTGGATAAAATTCCGGAAAATCACGCCTAAGCGCTATACCGAGTTTGGCCATATCGAGAGCGGTTGTCACCTGCTCTGGATCATGCAACCCATGAGCATTGGTAAATACAGTATCCTTCATTCCTAATTGACGAGCCGTCTGCGTCATTTTATATGCAAAAGCATCTTCACTTCCACTAATCGCTTCTGCAATAACTACAGAAGCATCGTTTGCCGAGTGGATGATAACAGCATTAAGTGCATCCCGTAAACTTATAACTTGCCCAGCCTTAAGCCAAAGTTTGGTTGGCGGGCGCGTAGGTAGAGCTGCCCAGCTACTAACTGGCAGCTGGCTATTCAGTGAAAGGCTTCTTGCTTTAATAGCTTGAAAAGTTATATACACAGTCATCAATTTGGTAAGAGAAGCCGGATGCCGTTGAATATCCGCATTATGCTTATGTAGCACTTCCCCCGTTAGAGAATTGACCACAAGAGATGCATACCTAGCTCCTTGAGTTATATCATAATTGGTGGAAACCTTTTGGGAACGCCTTTTAGCTTCGGCATGCGAGGGATCCATCAACGAACCTATTAACAGAACTAACCCTATGATTTTCCACACACTATGCAACTAACTACCATCTTTGATATCCACTTTCTTTAAATAAAAATATTGTCTAATTACACACATGTAAAGTAATTAATTCGCGTGCGTCCTGAGTTATACCAAATCCCCTATAACCAGCCTTTTTTCTTAAAGTAATAGTAAGGCAACAATGCGGATAGAATAATTAAAAGCAGGGCTAAAGGATATCCAAAACTCCAGCTAAGCTCTGGCATGGCTCTAAAATTCATACCATAAATACTTGCGATGAGTGTTGGAGGTAGAAATACCGCTGCAGCAACTGTAAATACTTTAATGATCATGTTTTGCTCAACATTGATCATGCCCAGCGTTGCATCCAGTAAGAAGCTATTTCTTTGTGCAAGAAAGTTGGCATATTCGGTAAGAGAATGCATCTCTCGGGTTAAATTACGAAAACGGGCCCGTTGCTCTTTTTTTGACAGAAACCTACTATCATCAATCTGCCCAAAGAATATAAGCATACGGTGTATACTTACCAAACTCTCACGTATTTTGGAGATCAAGTTCCCGGTCCTACCAACACGTTTAATGATATTGGTATAATAAAGTCCAGGCCTGTCCTCGCGCGCAACAGCCTCATTTTTATCCTTACCAATTAAGCGCCTAGCTCTTTTACGCGCCTTAATATCTGATGGCTTTTCAAAAACATCAATCAACAACTGGTCAATTTCATTCCCGGTTTTTTCTAGCACATCAGCTATGCTATGCACAATAGATTCTACCAATCCCTCTAGCACTACATCCGGGTTTGTGCACATTTGCGGGTACCGCATTACTCTTGTGGAGAAATAACTAAAAGCTTTTGGCTTGGTATAGCGCAAAGTGATTAGACATTTTGGATGTAAAATGAAGATAATAGCAGTGCCTTCAAGCAAATCTTTATCGGGTTTATTAATGGCTGTTACCGTCATATAATAGGAATCACCCTCCTTATAGAACGGGCTCATCACCTCTATCTTATCTATCTCCTCACGAGTGGGAGTATCGATTTTGAAAGCCCTCTCAATAATTCTCTCTTCTTCAATAGAAGGCTCAAGAAGATCTATCCAGACCGTATTCTTGGGGATAGAGTCTCCAACTTCGAGTTCTATCTTCTTCACACCATCTTTTTGCGAAAACACGTAGGCAACAATCATATGTCACACAATAAAATTCTTACTCTTATGTATATATACTATTTTTTCGACATTTTGAATAGTTACAATTGCAATTTATTATTTAACGTCAAAACTCCTATCAAATATGACTAATACCAATTCCAGTAAATAACGCATATATGCGTTTCACCTTTTGGTATAACAAGAAGTGCATGAATAAAAGTTACATTTATAACTTAGCCCTAACACCATTTTGAGCACTTTCTTGGTTATATATTATTTTCATAAATGCACATCCACCATCTTCAACAATTACATTTAATATCACGTTATTGATTCCGG
>CAYWJW010000020.1:0-27166 GCA_964458795.1 uncultured Candidatus Jidaibacter sp.
AAAGTCTAAACAGTATGATTTCAGTGGGGAATTATGAAGATAATAGCAAATGATATAAGAGTAGGTAACTTGCTGGAACATGAAGGCAAGCTTTGGGTGGTTCTTAAAACCATGCATACCCAGCCTGGTAAAGGTGGCGCTTTTATGCAAGTGGAGATGAAAGATATCCGAGCAGGAACCAAACTAAATATCCGTTTTAGGAGTAGTGAAACTGTAACTAGAGTGAGCTTGGATCAAAGAACTTTCCAATATTTGTATGAAAATGGCGATAGCATTGAACTTATGGATAAGGCTAACTTTGAACAGATGTCTGTACTAAAGGAATTAGCTGGTGAAGATGCGGGCTTTTTACAAGAAGGTATGGATGTAACTGTCGAATTCTATGGTGAAGAAGCCATAGCCGTAGTTCTTCCAGAAACCACAGTCCTTGAAGTAACAGAATGTGAACCAGTGGTTAAAGGGCAAACAGCCGCGTCCTCCTACAAACCCGGAATGCTTGAGAATGGCGTAAAGATTAGCATACCGCAGTTTGTGAATATTGGAGACAAAGTATTGGTAAGAATTTCAACGCGCGAGTATATGGAAAGGGCAAAGTAGTGGCAGTAGCTCCGGAAATTATATTATCACTTATTAATAAAGCCTTTGTTGGCGCCGAAGTTGAACTAAAGGATACAGTAGGTGACCATGATCATTACGAGATCATTATTAAATCCGCGCTTTTTAATGGAGTAAGTAAAGTTACACAGCATAAAATGGTTATGGAGGCGTTAGGTGATATGGTAGGAACTACACTGCACGCACTTTCGATACGAACATATCCAACTATAGAAAAGGAGTAATACAAAATGTCCAATCCAGTTTTTGAGCAGATTGCTCATGATATAAAAGAAAATGATATCGTGCTATATATGAAAGGCACTGCAGAAATGCCCCTGTGTGGATTTTCAGGTACCGTGGTTATGATCCTTAAAAAACTGGGAGTGCCATTTAAGGATGTCAACGTTTTAGAAGATGGTGAAGTTAGAGAAGGAATCAAGCAATTTACCAATTGGCCAACTATCCCTCAACTATATATCAGGGGTGAATTTATAGGCGGCTGCGATATTATAAGAGAAATGTTTGCATCAGGTGAACTTGCGAATATACTGAAATCCAAGAGTATAAATTTTAATCAAGTTTAAGTTTTGCATATCTTTGATATATTCTCCTTTTACTTCCCTATAGTGCAGACTGAACTTAACATTCTGGCTTTGTTAGCTGTTGGCTTCCTCACAGGTTCCGTATCCGGCATGTTTGGTCTTGGTGGTGGCTTAATAGTAGTGCCATTTTTAACTTTTTTTGGTATCCCAGCTGTAACCGCAGTAGTCACTTCAGTTAATCAAATGACAGCAGGAACCTTAGCATCTTTCATCACATATGCCAAAATGAAGCGTGTGGATTATAAAATGAGCGCTCTCTTGACTCTGGGTGGCTTGGGTGGAGTTGTAATAGGCTATATATTACTCAAACTTGTGATCGCTTCAGGCGCAGAAGAATTGATAATTCCTTTATGCTTTATAGTGCTTATCTCAGGCATTATCACCTCAACTTCTAGAGATGTAATAAGAGTACTCAGACGTGAAGAAAAAGTACTTGAAAAGACCGCTCATTTGGAACGGTTGCCATTCAAAATGAGTTTTATCGCTCACAACGTTAAGTTAAGCGCTATACCGTTTATACTAATCGGCATGGCAGCCGGTATCCTAGTACTGTTTTTAGGAGTTGGCGGCGGTGTATTTATGATTCCAGTGCTATTGTATTTTCTACATGCTAAAGAATCATATATTTCAGGTACGATTCAACTTCAGATGTTGTTTACCAGCATAATAGCTACAATTCTGTACTCTATAGAATCTGTGCCAATAGATATATTTTTATCTGCGATTTTGATATTTGGAACAGTCATTGGTTCTCGTTTTGGTGCGATAGTTGGTGCAAAACTCAAAGTTAGAAGATATCGCTTATTCCTAGCTGCATTGTTATTACTTATGAGCGCATTTATGCTTAAGAATATATTCATAGCACCTAATGAAATATATCAAGTTTATGAGTTACTGAGATGAGGGAAATTGCGTTGTTATTGTGGGCGTTAGGTTTATTTTTAGGTGTCAACAATGCAATTGCTCTGCCAATAACAGCTGAATTATCCCCAGAAGTAGTTAGATTTTTTAAAGAAGAAAAAGACTATAAAGTGGTGGTTTCTGGCAAAGTCGATAAAAGTATAAATTTATTGGCGAAAGTAAAAGGTCCTGAGAGAAGTTATCGGGTTATTGAAAAAGAAAAGCAATATGGAATTTGGACATCTGCTCCACCAAAATTTGTTTATAACATTAGTTCGTATTGTCAGGTATTTGCCTTTAAGGATACCCAACAATTAGTTGTATCAAATTCCCTTAAGAATTTGGAAAGTTATAGTGAGAATTTTTTATGCAACAATACCCATAAATCCGCAGAGAAAGCTGTAATTGACAAGTTAAGTAAACTTGGCTTATATACCATTGAAATACAGCCCATAAAATTGGTTACTGATAATTCTTATAAATTCGAGTTTACAATGCCTGTGTCTTCTGCCGAAGGTAGTTATGAAGTTGATGTTTTAGGCTTTAATAAATCAGAAGAATTAGTAGCACATAAAAAACTAAAGTTTATAGTGAAAAAAGAGTCGTATATAGAACGCATTAAGCTTTTAGCTATGAACTATCCTACTTTATATACAATTACGGTTATTTTAATGGCTATTATAGCTGGTACTATAGGAGGGTGTATTCTTGGGTGTCCTGGAAAAAATAGTGCTAAGAAGCATTAAAAAAGCTTTTTACTTATGAAAAGTTTGTCAATATATTAGCTGTGCACAACCTTAAATTGAATGGCTGCATTATATGAAAATTTTATCTTTTTGGAGTAGAATGAAGCTATGGCAGAAAGTTCTGCTAGGCATGCTTCTCGGTGTTATAGTAGGTCATATATATGGCGAAGAAGCATTGGTATTACAACCTATAGGCACAGTCTTTATCAATTTGATAAAAATGGTAGTAGTGCCTCTTATATTTTTCTCTATCCTAAATGGTGTTGCCAGTGTGAGCGATGCTAGCACGTTTGGTAGAATAGGATTTAAGGCGTTGATTGCATATACGTCCACTACGATTTTTGCGGTAATTATAGGTTTGACCTTTGCCAACTTATTTGAACCCGGTATAGGTGTAAATATAGACCTTATACACAATGTTGAAAGCGATGTAGCGCAAAAACCATTGATAGATATTTTAGTGGGATTAATTCCACAAAATCCCTTTAAATCCATGGTAGATGCCAACACTATTCAAGTGGTTATATTCGCCTTCTTTACTGGCTTTGCACTGATACTGATTGGAGATAAGGGTAATAACGTTAGAGATTTTGTCGCATCTGCTACTCAATTAGTATTCAAAATGATTGAGCTTGTCATTAAGCTGACACCATATGGCGTGTTTGCTCTTATGGCAGTTACAGTAGGTGTCTATGGTATTGATGTTATGCTATCACTTGGCAAATTCGTGTTTACAGTTGTAGCTGCACTATTAACTCAATATATATTCTTCGGGGTTATCTTATTGGCTTTTGCAGGCCTAAACCCGCTCCCATTTTATCGTAAAATGCTTGAGACCCAGGCAGTGGCATTTGCAACTGTGAGTTCTAAAGCCACTTTGCCGAGCGCTATGCGTGAGCTTATACAGAAGGTAGGCGTTTCAAAACAATCGGCATCGTTTATTTTGCCACTTGGCGCATCGATGAATATGGACGGGGTTGCTATATATCTTGGCATTTGCAGTGTATTCTTTGCACAGATTATTGGAATTGACCTTACCTTCTCTCAATATTTAATAATTATTCTTACATCTACCATCGGTTCAATTGGTGCAGCAGGCTTCCCTGGAGGGTCTATGGTAATGATGGGAATGGTACTTACATCAGTGGGTTTACCTATAGAAGGCATAGCTTTGATACTTGGAGTGGATAGATTCTTAGAGATGTTAAGGACTGTTATAAACATTACAGGCGATTGTACAGTGACTGTGCTAGTGGATGCTTGGGAAAACAATCTAAATCGCAATGTGTTCTACTCCAAATCTGAAGATGAGGATGGTGATGAAGAAAATGTTATTGAGTAATTGTAAGAAAATTTTTTAATCACTTTAATTACGCTAGTTGCATCCCTTGTTATACGAGGCTTCTAAGAGTATAAAAATATTTTGCTGAGGGACTTCCATAAGCCTATTTTGATATGATATATTAATAAATATAAGATCAGAGAATTATGCTAAATCCCATATTTAGTCTGTGAAAAGAGAATATTACGGGCTTTCAGAGACTTCCTAAAAAATCAAAATTTATCCCGCATCTGTACAGTTATTTACTGGTATTAGTATAACTTGGCAAAGAACCTCATAAATACGCTAATAGAAGTTCAAGAAAAAAAGTACATTTAACATTTATTTAACATTACTCGTGTATAATCCATTATGTAAACTCTATACTTTATAAGTCATGATGCTTGGTACAACCGTTAAATATAATATATTCCTCTATACATCCAAGTTCATAGCTTGGTTGACCAAAGAATCTACATATGATGTGCTGCTATCTCTTGCCGCAGACTTAGGAGACATTGACCTTGCAAAATATGCCTTAAAGAATAATGCAGATATAAATTCTAAAAGTTGCGTGGCAAACTCCCCTACTTTCTACCATACAGTAAAATCAGGTAATATGGATATTATAAAGTTCTTTATAGAGAATGGTGCAGACGTTAATGCTGTAGATGAAAATGGGTATACAGCCTTATTATATGCGGTTAAACGTGGAAACTTAACGGTAATAGAATTAATATTAAAGAACACAGATATTAATTTCAAAGAATCTGGTGGCCTCACAGCGTTATCTATAGCTGTTGCATTAAATAAGCTTGATGTGGCAAAGTTATTACTGGAAAACGGCGCAATTGCTGATTGCGGAACTGTTGGCAGAAACACGCATTTATGCTATTCTGCAGGCACTGGAAATCTTGATATGGTCTGTTTGCTTCTGCAGCACGAGGCAGATGTTAATGCCAAAGATGCGAAAGGCTATACAGCTTTAGATTATGCTGCGAGTGCTGGAAATATAGCTATAAGCAAATTGCTATTAGATAATTCTGCAGATGTTAATTCAAATGTTAATTTGGCATCAACGCTTTATAGCCTTGCCATTGAGGAGACCGATAGTCTAATCACCTTCTATACTCCAATTATAAGACTATTAGTAGAAAGAGGAATGAAGATCACTCCGGAGCAAGAAGCCCAACTACAAAAATTAGGTCTTCCTAATTCCGGCGAAACACCGCACTCAATGCAGCATGAAGCGCCTCTTACAATAGAAGATAGAATATTGGTTGAAGAACTTGATATATAGATGCCCTATGTAAATACCTGTACAGTTATTTACTGGAATTGGTATTAGAACGTAATAACCATGCCGTCATAAGCTGGTTCTATATGAGAGGGTAACATCTTCTTAAATTCGGTATAGTCTATATCATGGGCCATATGAGTCAGTATTGCTCTTCTTGGCTTTACCTGCTCTATATAGTCAAGCGTCCTTTCATAAAACAAATGGGTAGGCGCCCAAGCGTAGCGTAAGCAATCCACAACCCATGTGTCTATGCCTCTCAGTGCTTTCAAAGATTTTTCAGGCAAGTCCTTAAAGTCGGTAGAATATGCTAATGATCCGAATCTAAAGCCTAACGATGTTATCTCTCCATGGTTTTGCGGGAATGATGTAATATCTATGTCACCAACTGTGAATTTAGAGTAATCTTCAATGATAATTGGTAGTAATAATGGTCTATAGACAGAGCTTCTGGTTGTGAATATATATTCATATGTACCTCGTATTCCTTCGTGAGTTGCTGCATTTAAATATGCATCAATCTTGTTATGAGAATTAACGGATATTGGTTTTATATCATCAATTCCAGAGATATGGTCCGTATGAGCATGCGTATATAGTACTGCATCTACCTGTTTTATGCCATTTATCAGGGCTTGCTGCCTGAAATCTGGCGTGGTATCTACAAGAATCTTAGTGTTCTTAGACTCCACATATATGGAGCTACGTAGTCTTCTGTTTTTTGGGTCAGTTGACGTGCAAACATAGCATTCACACAATAACTGTGGAACCCCCAAAGAGCCGCCACAACCTAGAATAGTGCATTTCATTAGCGAGTTGCCTTTGTAAATAATTGATAAAAGTTATCAGTAGTGATATCACAAAAATCTTCGTATTTCACGTTCTTTAAATCAGCTAAGAATTTTGCCGTACTAGCTACATAAGAAGGTTCATTGCGCTTGCCTCTATATGGTGTGGGCGCAAGATATGGAGCATCTGTCTCTACTAATATACGGTCAATTGGTACGAATTTAGCAATCTCTTGAATAGTTAGCGCATTTTTAAAAGTTACTATTCCAGAAAACGATATATAGAACCCGAGCGCTAAGGCTGCTTTTGCAAACTCAAGAGTTTCAGTAAAACAGTGAATGACAGCCTTATATGGCCTATCTTTAAGAGCATCTGCCATAATGGATAGGGTATCATCACCTGCATCTCTTGTATGGATAATTAGAGGTAGTCCTGTTGCCTGCGCCGCTTTTATATGCTCGATAAAGCTTAATATTTGTAAATCTTTATCATGATTATCATAGTGATAGTCAAGCCCAGTTTCGCCAATGCCTATAACTTTTGCACTGGCGCAAAGGGCTACTATGTAGGAGCTGTCAACAACTCCTTCTTGCACAACATTTTCTGGATGTACGCCAATGCTTGCGAAAATATTAGAAGATTTACCTGCAACTTTTATTACAGAAGCAAAGTCGGAAATAGAAGTTGCAATAGTGAGCATTTTTGTAACCAATGCGTCCGATGCTCTTTTTAAGGTTTGGTCGAAGTCATCTTTGAAATCTGGAAATTCAAGGTGGCAGTGACTATCGACCAGCATTTAAGCCTAGCTAATTAAGTGAATATTGCTATTTACTCTTTTTTTCAGTGTTGGTGCAACCTTAAATTTCACAACTTTACGCTCAGGTATAATTGCTTCAACCAAGCTTTTAGGATTTCGTCCGATTCTGGCATTCTTATGTTTAGTAGAAAAGGTGCCAAATAACCTGAGTTTGACAACACCATTATCAGAAAGCTCTGAGATTAGCGAGTCAAAAACCTGATCAACTATGTCTAGAGATTTATTAATTGGCATACCCGTATCGCGCTTTATTGCACGAGCTAGATGTTCGCGAGTAAGTGTATTCTTTTTAATGTTCATAATTATTACCAAAGATAAGTAAATTTACGCAGATTATATGCTAAAATTCATGCAAAATCAAACGAATACAGGCACTTTTTTGTTAAGTTTTGGTTAAGCTGCCCACTTAAGGCCTTAGCTAGCACTAAGTTTATGTAGTATATGGAGGAGACTTAAATTTTTTGGGAGACAAAGTAAATATCTCATATCCATCCTTAGTTACACCAAGTGTATGCTCAAATTGCGCAGAAAGAGACCGATCTTTTGTAACCGCAGTCCATCCATCTGCAAGGATTTTACTTTCCCATGATCCTGCGTTGATCATTGGTTCTATGGTAAAAAGCATACCTTCTTCCATAACTGTATCAAATTTTGCATCATAATAATGCATAATTTGGGGGGCGTCGTGGAATACCTTACCTATACCATGTCCGCAAAAATCACGTACTACTGAGTATCCATTTTTATGAGCATGCTGCTGGATTGCCAGTCCTATTTGGTTAAATTTGGCACCAGGACGCACCTCTTCTATACTAAGCATTAGACACTCATAAGTTACTTGGGTTAGGCGCGCTGCTTTAACAGGCGGCGTGCCAGCATAGTACATGCGGCTGCTGTCACCATAATAACCATCTACAATAACAGTGACATCTATATTTATTATGTCTCCGTTCTGTAGTTTTTTATCTGACGGAATACCGTGACAAATAACATGATTAACAGAGGTACATACCGACTTTGGAAAACCTTTTTCCGGTGGAGCTGGAAGCGCTTTATTATCTATGATCATTTTATGGCATAATTCGTCTAATCGCTCGGTAGTAACACCGGGTTGCACAAATTCCGTAATGTAATCCAAAATTTCTGCTGCAAGCTTTCCTGCTTTTCGCATACCTTCGAAGTCTTGGGGAGTATATATCTTAATTGCGCCGGACATAGTTAATTGCTATAGTAGATTAACCGATATTATACCATATATGAACAAAGATACTCAAGCACAAAAACTCTCAATTCTCCAATCCGCACTAAGATTGGTACCAACAGAGGGCTGGTCAGACGAAATGCTAGAACAAGCAAGCGTTAAAGCTGGCTTAAGCAAAAACTATGGTAGGCTGTTATTTATAAGCGGAATAAAAGATTTAGTCGATTTATACTTCTCCTATATAGATGTGTTAATGCTGGAATTGTTAAGCAGTAAAAACATGAAGGATTTGGGAATCTCTGCTAAAATTAAGCTAGCACTTAAGGTGCGTATCAAAGTTCTAGCCCCACATAAACAGGTGGTTGCCAAATCTGTAAGTTTTTTAAGCCTTCCATGGAATGCGGCATTTGGGCTAAAACTTGGTTGGCGAACAATGGATTTAATTTGGGGGGAAGTCGTAGGTGATGCTTCACATGACTTTAACTATTATACTAAACGTGGCTTACTTTATGGAGTGTATATTGCTTCAATACAATTTTTCCTTAGTGACCATTCCAAAAATCATCATGAAACCGATGAATTCATCGATCGCCGCATTGACGATGTTTTGAAATTGGGCAGGTTTATTTCTACTACTTTTAAGTAGTGCAGTTTTTTGCTATGATGGCCCGATGCGTGGCTTCTACGTTGTGTACTCGCAGGTACTCAACGTTCCCCGCAAGCTGCGCTGAGATAACGGCAGATTCCAAATCTCGTTCAGCAGGAGGTAGCATGAGAAATGAGTTCATGAAGAACTTGCGAGAATGCCCCAACAAGATCTCTACCCCCATATCTCGAAATTCATTCAAATTACGCATTATATTTAAGCATTGGCTAGGAGACTTATCAAAACCTATGCCTGGATCAAAGATTATATTTGCTTTATCTACTCCTTGAGACTCAAGCATTGCTATCTTCTCCATAGCCCATGATTTTAATTGGTATACAGGAGCGGGCTCAAAGGGAATTAGCTTGTTGATTCTAGTAGGAACTTCGATTGAGTGCATGAGCACATATTTCAAACCACTGGCAGCTGCAATATCAACAAGCTTAGGGTTAATTGCACCGCTTACATCATTAATGAAATGTATTGGATATTTATCTAAAAGACGTTTAAACACTTCAGGGTGGAAGCTATCAATACTAAGTTTAACTTGTTTACCACGCAATCTAACTTCAGACATGATGCCATCGAGCACTGGCACTAGACGCGTGAGTTCATCACTCCATGAAAGCAAGGGTTTATCGTCTGTAACATCAGAAAGCTTTGCGGCATGGTTTAATGTCACGTTAGTTGAGAAGGCGCCTATATCCAACACATAAGCTCCATCATCAACCAGCTTTAAACTATGTGAAATAGCTCTATCCACCTGAGAGAATTTGCCGCCATCAGAAAATGAATTATCTGTAATATTAAGCACTCCCATAATCTTAGGTGCAAATGCGAAACTTCTATAAAAAGTACCAACGTATGCCTTGAAATTCCCCATAATTTCTTCAATAGAAAGACCCAGAACCGGGTGTACAAAGCTGGGTATTAGTTGATAAAGTGGAACCATCACAAATGGCCTATTGATAGCTTCTTTATGCGGTATGGTAAGATCAGGAGTTTTAAGAACTAAGTTATTATAGAATATAATATCTATATCAATAATCCTGGGAGCCCAGCGTCCCAAAGGTTCCCTGCCTAAATCACTCTCAATCTGCTTAATTGCGGTAAGTAGTTCTTCAGGATTTAGCTTGGTTTTGGCTGTGATGACCATATTGTAATATGGTATATTCCAAGACCTGGGAGCACCTTCCGGCAGAAGAGCTTCTGTTTCATATATTATAGAGGTCTGGATATCACTCAAAACTCTACTCAAAGAATCCACCGCTAAGTGCAAATTCTCCAGACGATTTCCTAAATTAGTACCTAAGGATAGAACTATCATGAGTCAACTTTTTGCCTAATAATTTACACCGCATTCTTAAAGCCTGCAAGCTTGATATTAAAGAATAGCATTCGAACGCCTACTCCTTCTATTCAGGATGCACCGCCTCTCTAAGGCTCTATCAACGTCTCTTCTATAGAGTCAGCGGGCTTCTTAAGGCTGGCAAGATATATATAATACTCTTCAATTGAATGTATTTCAATTATAGGCATGTCATCTAAGGACTCTACGGCTCGCCAATAAAAGCTTTTTCAGAATCTAGTGATTGTGATGAGTCAACAAGTGCGTCCTTTATAAAATCTACAGCATCTTCCAGCTCATTACGTAAATAGTCGTATAAGGTTATGTCATTGCGCGCAACCATATCTGCTGCAGCTGTTACTAGACATCCTGCCACTACGCCCGTAGCCGATGCAGCAATGCCTGGGGCAAGCATAAGACTAGCAGCTGCCGTTACCAAAGCACTGCTAGCCTCAAATAATCCTACTGACACCACTGTTTTAGCTGCAGCTTCTAAATGATTTTTTAGCCCTATATCACCATGTTTATCTTTTTCATCTTTGAGATAAAGTGCGTAAGTCATCGGGATCATAAAAACATTATGCTTAATTACTGCACCTCTATGTCCAGCAGCCTCCATTGCTTTTGCAAGCACGGAACCATTAGCATCAAATACTGCTGTAATTATTGTCCCAGCATCTGGTGAGAATTGGAGACCTTGCGCCTGCAGTTGCTTTGTCACTTCTGTCTCTGTTAATTTCATATCTTCTACTACAATAACTATCTCCTTTGTCATTTACCTCACTCCTGAAATATGATGTTAAATTTCGGATCTCGTACGCTATATATAATTCTTAGTGGTTTACCATTCTTATAATCGGCAAACTTATGCCTTATAATACTGTTAAGCATGTAGTCACTCTTGTATACTATTCGTTTAACTATTATTTGATAGTTAAGGTAGCACATATAATTAAATAAGTACCCGCCCGATATATCTAGCCCAACTTGCTCAACGGATATCTTGATTGTATCAATATCTTTTACTTTAGTTGTCTCATAATTTCCCAAAATGTGACTAAGTTGCCTTAACTTTCTAACTGGGAACACTATTAAAAATCCAACAGGTGATAAAAAGTACCAAATAGGAATTTCATAATACCCCTTTACAACCAGTGCTATCGAGATAAATAATATACAACATATCAAACCTGCGGCTTTTATAACTTCATACATCAAAAAAAATTTTGTGTTTGTGAAGCCATGTATTCTTGTAAGGCAATCAATAATCCAAATTGCACATAATGCTGTAACACCTCTCATGATTAACAAAGTGCTTCTAATACTAATTTTTTCAATCTCACCTATGTCAATAACCCATACTTTCCAGAAAAAATAAATAGGTATAAAAAACAACCCCAACCTAAACAAAATAGGTGGTATATTGTGTAGTTTCCATAATATAGTTCTTTTTATTTCTTCATGTTTCATATCTAACCCACTCCCTTTGTCACTGCCGACCAACTCTACTTTTTTCGTTATTTATCATTATGTTACTCAATACTGAAATATTGTATTAATTTTAGATAAGAAGATATGCTATCATAATACGTATTGCAATGGTCTATCTATCATTATTTTTTCAAACCCACTTCATCACAGACATACTCTTTCCATCTTATATTGATTAATATATCACATCGAAATAGAGGTATGGGAGTACCTACATGAAATATTTTAACCACGTTCATAAACTTGTTGTTGAAGATATTTATATTGCCACTATATGACACTATGTTATCGCATTGATAATATAATGCATAAGCCCAGTGAGAATCCAACGCATTCTGAATATGAAAAGATTAATACAAGAACAATATGAGATAGAAGCCGATTCAGGACTATCTTTTAAAGGTTGTTTATGTAATTATGGATCCGGCATCTGGTGAAAACTGTAATCCTTGCGCTTGCAGCTGCGCTGTTGCCTCTGCTTCTATTAGCTTCGTACCATCTTTCACTATAATCACTATATCTTTTGTCATTTACCTTACTCCTGAAATATGATGTTAAATTTTGGATCTTGTATGCTATATATAATTCTTAATGGCTTACCATTCTTATAATCAGCAAACTTATGCCTTATAATGCTGTTGAGCATATCACTATACTTATACGACTTTACATCCACCTTAATTTCATAGTCAAGGTATGCTGTATAACAAAATAAAGATCCACTAGGAATGTCAATCGCAAGCTGTTGCATAGAGATGTTAATAGTCTCTATATCTCGTACTTGGATAATATTATATCCATTAATTATATAACTTAACTGCTTTAACTTTCTGATTGGTAATATTGCTATAAACCCGATAGGTGCTACAAAATACCATATGGGAACCTCATAATACCCTTTTACAATTAGCAATATAGAGATAAATAGTATGCAACATATCAATCCAATAGCTTTTATAACTTCATAGATCAAAAGAGTTTTTGGGTTTGTAAAACCATGTATTCTGGTTAGGCAATCGATAATCCAAATTGCACAAAGCGCCGTAACACCTCGCATTATTAGCAAAGTATTTCTAACACTCATTTTTTCAACTTCATCTATGTCAATAAACCACCCTCCCCAAAAGAAATAAATAGGTATAAAAAACAACCCCAACCTAAGCAAAATAGGCGGTACATTATGCAATTTCCATAATAGAGTTCTCTTCGCTTCTCTCATAGTTAACTCGTTTTCTTCATCGTAGACATACTCTTCTTATCTTATATTTATTAATATATCACATCAAAATAGGGGTATGGAAGTCCCTGTATGAAATTTTTCTTAAGAATTTTACAGACAGATATTTTTGCGTTGCTAATATATGGAATTATGTTACCATATTGGTAACATAATGTATAAACCAAATGAGAATCATATCAAAAAGGTCTCTTGTTCAATTCTGGAATAAACATAAAGATGCAGAGCAACCATTAAAAATATGGCATGATATTACTAGAAAGTCCAATTGGATAACCCCAAATGATATAAAGATGATCTTCAATTCAGCAGATTTTCTGCCAGGAAACAGGGTGGTATTTAATATTAAAGGCAATAAATACAGACTTATAGTTGCAATAAAATATGAGTTTAAAGTTATATATATAAGATTTATAGGAACACATTCTGAATATGACAAAATTGATGCAAGAACAATATGAGAGGTCCATATGTACAATATAAAACCCATTAAAACAGAAGATGATTATCAAGCCGCCCTTAAAAAAGTTGATCATTTATGGGATGCTAAGCCCAATACTATTAAAGGTGATACTCTTGAAATCTTGATCACTCTTATTGAAAAATACGAATCAGAGCATTTTCCTATTGAAGCTCCAGACCCCATTGAGGCCATCAAGTTTGTTATTACACATAAACGAGTGGCCTCTAAAGATTTAAATAGAATATTAGGTGGAAGAACCAGGGTATCTGAGATTTTAAATAAAAAACGAAAATTAAATTTAAGGATGATGCGCAATCTGCATACCCACTTGCATATACCCTATGATATTCTGATTCAGGACTATCTTTTGAATATTGATACTAAACGTCATAAGTGAACTAAACACTATTGATGCTCCCCAAAAAGGACTGCCTATGCTGCCTAGTACTTCCAAATTCCTTAATAGCCTCGATATGGGCTTTAGTACCATAGCCAGCATTGCGCTCCCAGCCGTACTGAGGATGCTTTTCAGATAGTCTAGCCATTATAGCGTCACGAGTAACCTTTGCTAGTATTGATGCCGCAGAAATTGGTTTGAGCAATACATCCCCCTTTACTACTGCCTGCATTTTATTATCTTCAAATGGCATTCGGTTGCCGTCCACATAAACTGGGTAATCGCCTAGTTGCCGTAGCTCTGAGATCGCCATTGTCATAGCTTTCTTAGTTGCATTGAGAATATTAATTTTATCAATGACAGATGGCTCTACAATAGATATACAGTACTTATATTTACCTAAAAGAACTGATAAGAGCTCCTCTCTACGTGCTGCAGAAAGTAATTTTGAATCTTTAACTGCAATATCCATAATCGATGCGTCCACCAGAATCGCAGCAGCTACTACAGGGCCGGCAAGCGGCCCTACTCCAACTTCATCAACACCGATAACATAGCCATTAGATTTAAAATCGATCATATATTTTATAAACGTAATGCAGGGTAACATAAAATGTGTTAATTAATTATATTTGTAAATGTGAAACTCAATTTATGTTATGGTCGACAAGCAAAAATCTAACCCGTACACAGAGCTAAAAAACATGCTGGACAATGGTCTTAGGCAGGTTGACGATATAATTTTAAAACTAGCTGATAGTCATATTGAATTGATACCAGAGATTGTAAACCATCTTACCCAATCAGGAGGCAAGCGGATTCGTCCCTTATTAACCTTAGCTTGCGCTGAAATGATAGGATGTACAAACCCTGCTATAGTTAAGCTTGCCGCATCAGTTGAATTTATACATACCGCAACTCTATTTCATGATGATGTAATCGATGAAAGTGATTTGAGGCGCGGCCAGCAGACTGCTAAAAGCATTTGGGGAAACAAGGCTAGTATACTAGTTGGCGATTTTTTACTCAGTCACGCATTTAAACTAATGGTACATAGCGGCAGTCTAGAAGCTCTCTCAATGTTAGCAAGTGCTTCTATAACTATTACAGAAGCAGAAGTCTGGCAGCTAGATCTAATTGGAAAGGTGATGGAAGAAAAGGATAAGTATATACAGTTGATTCTAGGCAAAACTGCTTCTCTTTTTGCAGCTTCATGTGCAGTTGCTGGGATTCTAAATAAAGCAGATCAAGCGGTATTAGATGCTCTCTATGAATATGGCCTAAATTTAGGTATTTTATTTCAAATTACTGACGATCTATTAGACTATTCCGCTGAAGAAAAAGTATTTGGTAAACGCATAGGCTCTGATTTTTTAGAAAAAAAGATGACCCTGCCTCTTATTGTGCTCCTTAATTTAGCGAGCGAGGAAGACAAGCAACTGATCATAGATAACTTTTGTTCTGATACCCCTAAAATAGAGTTGATTTCTGCGTTGATTCTCAAATATGATATTGCGAAAAGTGTTGAAGCATATGAACACATATACCTACATAGGGCTCACAAAGCACTAATCATCCTACCAGATAATCCGATAAGGCAGATTTTATATGATTTGTTGAGTTATGTAACAAAAAGGAAGGATTAGACTTGGCAATAACGTTTAATCATTTATGTTTTAGTTTATATGTATTTCTCATGAGCCCAAAGTGTTAGGCTATATATTAAAGCGTATACTCCTTATAGTTCCTACTCTGTTTTTTGTCATCTTGATTAACTTCGTAATCGTGCAATTTGCGCCTGGTGGACCTGTAGAAATTACTCTGGCACAAATGAGAGATATGCAACAATCTGAGGTAGGAAATGGAAAGCTATCAGCTTCTAGGCAATTCAAATCTTCAAAAGGCTTGGATCCCGAGCTTGTTGAATATATAAAAAAGCTTTATGGCTTTGATAAGCCGGCACCTGAGCGCTTATGGATCATGCTTAAAAACTATACCACCTTTGATCTAGGACACAGTTATTTCCGCAATAAAAAGGTAGGTGACCTAATATTGGAAAAAATCCCTGTATCCCTATCTCTTGGACTTTGGTCTACTATTCTTATATATCTCGTCTCCATACCACTTGGCATTAAAAAAGCTGTTAAGAATGGCGAGAACTTTGATGCATGGACCAGCTTTATTATAGCATTTGCCTATGCGCTTCCCAGCTTTTTAGTCGCAATTATTTTTCTAACTGTCTTTGCAAGTGATGGTCCGCTTTCTTGTTTCCCAATCAGGGGCATTACCTCACCAAATTGGAGTGAGCTTAGTACTTTTGGTAAAATTACAGATTATATTTGGCACATGACACTTCCAACTATAACCCTCGCTATCGCCGGATTTGCCACTATTGTAATGCTCACGAAAAATTCGTTTCTAGAAGAAATCCATAAACAATACGTTGTTACTGCTCGTGCCAAAGGCCTTACCGAAAATAAGATTCTGTATGGCCATGTATTCAGAAATGCCATGTTGATCGTGATCACCAGCATCCCGGATGCTTTAATTAAAGTATTCATAACCGGAACCATCTTAATCGAAATTATATTCTCCCTAGAAGGCATGGGATTACTAAGCTATGAATCTGCGATCAGCCGAGATTATCCCGTAGTGTTCGGCACTCTATACATATTTACTCTAATTGGGCTTATCGCAAATCTTATAACTGATATTGCTTATGTTATGGTTGACCCTAGGATAGACTTTGAGCGACGCCTTTAATACTATAAGTAATCAATTGAAATATAAGTGATAACGTTTACTATTTATGTATAGTAAGGGAGTTTAAGTATGGATACAAATTGGCAAAACGCTATAGATAACGTACATCAGCTCATGGGAGAGAATGGTGAGTTTTTAAATACTATATACCAAATATCTAAATTAAATGAAGCACAGAGCAATCAGCAAGTATTTGAGCAAGCGCTAAAAGAAGCAAGCCTTAGAGAGGAAGCAGGAGGTTACGATGAGAACTCCATTGATCTCAAATTTTTACGCTCGACAGCCAGAGATATATACAAACATTTTAATGCGGATGACCTAAGCCAGTTCGTCGAAGAACGAGAAGAACTAGTTGCAGATTTTGGAAAACACCGCGAGCAAATGTACACGCTCAGCCGGACTTTTGGCGATATAGTCCGCCGAGGCCCTCGCAATGAAATTGAGGAAGTTCTGCTTGTGTCTGCTACAGCTTTCCTCGAGCCACATGAATTTCAAAAAGCAGTAACTGGATCTGTAACCCCAGGCAAGGTAGCAGATATGATAGATGCTAGTAAGGTCAAACAATTTACTGATATGATTATGCAAAGTGCAGGAGCCCAGCAAGTGCATGAAGCCCAGGAAATAGTGGACGCACCAATGCCCAATATCTTAGGTGAAGAGATGGGGGTCCTAGACTCCATCCAACACAGCTTTGATACTACTGGCATTGTACAGGATGCCACACTTGAGGAAGTAAAAGCTCCTAAAACTCCCCCAGTTGAGCATGAAAAAGAGCCAAAAGGCCACAAGCGATAATTCCTGGTGAAAACACTCTGTGTTTAGTGTACAATGGCCGGCAATAAACATTGCTGGAGAAACAATATGAAAACTACTTATTCGCTCATCCGCTAATTGGGGACGAAGCCGAATATCGCCAGTGAGATTTTGGTGACACTTACCCGTGGAGTGTGGTAGTACCGCACTACAGTGGCTTGTATAAATACGCAAAACAAGCCGAGGTTCGGATAAAAGACAAATATACCAAATATCATATTCCCTATTAAGTATGAGATTTGGTATTAAGGTATGTCTTTTTGAAGCTGGAACTGGAAGTAATCGCGTCCTTAAGCGGTGAATTTGTCCCTCCCTAAATCAAGCCTGGATAAGAAGGATCACCTTCTTAAGAACAAACGGAACCCGCCTTCTTAAGTTTTTTAACAAACTTAAGAGGTGCGAGATGGCGCGAAATCAAGAAAATACTAAATTTATATGTAAAAATTGTGGGCTGACGGTCAATCCTGTGACAAATGGAAGTTACAGGAACCATTGTCCTTTCTGCCTGTATTCTATGCATGTAGACATAAATCCTGGAGATAGATCAAGCTCGTGTGGCGGCTTGATGAAGCCCATTGGACTCGTATATAAAAAGAATAAAGGCTGGCAAATTATTCATTTCTGTCTCGACTGCAAGGTTAAAAAAGCATGCAAGGTAGCAATGGACACAAATGAGCCAGATGACTACACGGCAATCGCTAATATAAATTCTTAAAAATATTTTGCTCAGGGACTTCCATACCTTTATTTTGATGTGATATATTAATAAATATAAGATAGGAGAAGTGTGTGGGGACTAATGTATTGTAATTGAGGTTGCATTAAATGCATTTTCCTAGCTAAGATTATTTAGGGCATTCATTTAGGATTGTACATGAGATTTTCCACAATTGATTCTTTCAAAGCAAAGAAACAACTGCAAGTTGGCAATAAAACTTTTAGCTATTACGACCTTAAAACAGTCGCTAGCCAAATTGGATTGCAATTAAACCAGCTGCCCATTACGCTAAGGATTATATTAGAAAATCAGGTACGCTTTGAAGATAATAAATCTGTTAAGAGATCAGATATAAAAGCAGTAGCCGATTGGCTTAAAGAAAGACGATCAGATCATGAAATTGCATATTTCCCTACTAGAGTATTAATGCAGGACTTTACCGGCGTGCCAGCTGTGGTTGATCTAGCAGCCATGAGGGATGCCACCATTGCAATCGGTAGAGATCCAAAGCGCATTAATCCACTTATACCTGTAGATTTGGTAATAGATCACTCAGTACAGGTTGATGAATATGCAACTTCAGAGGCATTTGTAGATAATGTTAAATTTGAGATGCATCGCAATAAGGAACGGTATGAATTCCTTAAATGGGGGCAAGATGCATTTGATAATTTTAGAGTTGTACCACCAGGTACTGGAATTTGCCACCAAGTAAACCTGGAATACTTAGGGCGAGTAGTTTGGCAAAAATCTATAGCTGGCGAAAATTTTGCATACCCTGATACTTTAGTGGGCACAGATAGTCATACAACTATGATAAATGGTCTTGCTGTACTTGGTTGGGGAGTTGGTGGAATAGAGGCAGAAGCAGCTATGCTTGGGCAGCCTATCTCAATGGTAATTCCAGAAGTTATAGGAGTTAGATTAATAGGGGAAATGAAAGAAGGCACTACAGCAACAGATCTTGTGCTTACTGTTACTCAAATACTCCGTAAAAAGGGGGTAGTTAACAAATTTGTAGAGTTCTATGGAGATGGCTTAAATAACCTGCCTCTTGCAGATCGCGCTACAATATCCAATATGGCACCTGAATACGGAGCAACTTGTGGATTCTTTCCGGTAGATAATGAGACTCTGAAATATCTAAGACTTTCTGGACGTTCAGAGGAACAAGTTGAACTAGTGGAAAAATATTCTAAAGCCCAAGGATTATGGCGCGAGGATACGGGCATCATACAATTTAGTGATTCAATCGAATTAGATCTAAGCACTGTAGAGCCTACAATGGCTGGCCCTAGACGACCGCAAGATAAGGTTTTACTCTCTATGATAAATGAGAATTTTGAACAAGAATTACCGTTACTCAATAAGAACCCAGATAACATCGGCAAAGAGTTCCTTATCAAATCTGGCGCTTATTCAATTAAGAATGGAGATATAACTATAGCTGCAATAACTAGCTGCACTAATACCTCAAATCCTTGGGTCATGATCGGAGCCGGGCTTATAGCTCGCAAGGCGTGTGAATTAGGTCTTAAAGTAAAGCCTTGGGTGAAAACATCGCTTGCACCTGGCTCTAAAGTTGTAACTGAATACCTTAACAAATCTGGATTACAGTCGTTCCTAGATAAGCTGGGGTTTAGCTTGGTAGGATATGGGTGTACTACTTGTATCGGTAATTCAGGTCCGTTGCTAGAAGAAATTGAGCAAGTCATAGTGGATAATAATTTAGTGGTAGCGTCTGTACTTTCAGGCAACCGCAACTTCGAAGGGCGTATACATCCACTTGTCAGAGCAAATTATCTTGCTTCACCTATGCTTTGTGTCGCATATGCGATCGCAGGATCGATCTACACAAATCTTGTTACTGACCCAATTGGTGAAAGCAAGGATGGAAAGAAAATATATTTAAAGGATATTTGGCCAACTAATGCTGAAGTAGCTGAGTATGTCGCAGGGAATGTTGATGCTGGGATGTTCAGAACAAAGTATAGTGATGTATTTAGTGGAGATAAAGAATGGCAGTCATTGGTAGCACCAAGCGGTGTTACCTATACTTGGAATAATGTAAGCACATACATAAAACAACCTCCATATTTTGAAAATATGCTATCTGACTCAGCTCTTAAAGACATTAAGTCAGCTAGGTTGCTCGCTATTTTTGGCGACAGTATAACAACTGATCATATAAGTCCTGCTGGCTCTATTTCGAAAACTAGTCCCGCAGCAAAATACCTAAATGATCACAAAGTGGAGAATAAAGACTTTAACTCGTATGGCGCAAGGAGAGGTAATCACGAAGTAATGGTGCGCGGTACATTCGCCAATGTGCGTATCAAAAATGAAATGACTCCGGAAGTTGAAGGAGGTTTCACTCGGTATAACGGCAAAGGTGATCCTGTTAGTATTTATGATGCCGCTATGCTTTATCGTGCAGAAAATATACCAACCATTGTAATTGCCGGTAAGGAATACGGCACAGGCTCATCCAGAGATTGGGCAGCTAAAGGTCCGAATCTCCAGGGTGTTAAAGCTGTAATTGCCGAAAGTTTTGAGCGCATACACCGTTCAAATCTCGTTGGCATGGGAATTGTACCATTAATGTTTGTAGATGGTATGAATAGAGCTAGTCTAGCACTCAAAGGTGATGAGCTATTTGATATTTTAGGCCTAAAGTATATGAGCCCACGTAAAATAGTTAAATGTGTAATGATTCGCAGTGATGGTAGCAAGAGGGAATTCGAACTTGAAAGCCGTGTTGATACCGAAGTTGAAGTTGATTACATAAATAATGGTGGTATCTTGCAATTCGTACTTAAGAACATGAGCTAGCGCCACTATTATGGAGTATTATGTAATGTTTGAATTTTGGCTAATACTAGCAGTTCTACTAATGGTGCTTGAAGTTGTCCTTGGCTTTACGGTAGTCTTATTCTTTTCTGGACTGGCCTGTTTCACTGTAGCTGCTTTAATTTATTTTGGCTATATAGAGCTAAACTCAATAGTGGCTCAATTTGCAGCTTTCTTTTTGGCTACAACCATTTGGACAATAGTGCTATGGAAGCCTTTCAGAACATTGGTTAAAAAGCTCTACAATTCTGATGCAACTGCAACAAATATACTAGGACAAGAAGCAATTATAGCCAATGGTCCGCTGCGCGCAGGTAAAATTGGTTTGGTTGCTTGGTCTGGCACCGTAGTGAAGGCGAAGCTGGACACCAATAGTAAGCATAGAACTTTAGAAGCCGGTACTACTGTAATCGTGATTGCTATTAAAGATAATATCTTCATAGTAAAGGAAATTAGTTAGGGTTATTTTTATGGATTATGGATTATTTGCTGCCTTTTTTGTATTGGTCATTTTTGTCTATTCGGGCGTAAAGATAGTTCCGCAACAGCAGGTTTGGATCATAGAACGCCTTGGTCGTTTTCATAGACAGATTGAGGCTGGACTTCATCTAATTATACCATTTATGGACCGCGTAGGCTATCGGCACACACTAAAAGAACGAGCAATAGATGTTATGGAGCAAACTGCGATCACTAAGGACAATGTTACCTTACACATAGACGGCATAATATACGTGCGCATTATAAACCCCAAGGATGCGTCTTATGGTGTAGAGAATCCATATTACGCTGTCACTCAATTAGCGCAAACCTCGATGAGATCAGCGATTGGTAAAATAACACTGGATAAGACTTTTGAAGAACGCGAGTCACTTAATGCTCAAATTGTCCTGAGCATTAATGATGCAGCTTCAACTTGGGGCATTCAATGCATGAGATATGAGATTAAGGATATAAGCCCCCCAATCACAGTACTGAAGGCAATGGAGCTTCAAGTAGCAGCAGAGCGCCAAAAGCGTGCAGATATATTGGAATCTGAAGGTAAGCAACAAGCTAAAATAAACTTGGCAGAAGCTTCAAAACGAGAGGTAGTCTTGAACTCAGAGGGTTCTATGATAGATCAAATCAACCGTGCTAAAGGCCAGTCTGATGCTATTAAACTGGTCGCAACAGCTACTGCAGCAGGTATAGAATCTGTAGCCCATGCCATGCAACAAACAGGTGGCAAAGATGCTGTTGCACTTAGAATAGCAGAGCAATATGTAGGTGCCTTTAAGGAGCTTGCTAAAAAGAATAACACAATTATCGTACCAGCTAACGCGAATGATGCTGGCTCGATGATAGCCCAAGCATTAACTATATTTGATAAAGTAAAAATTAAATCCGGTGATTGATAATGAGTATATCTGACTTCACGAAAAGTTGGCGCATAGCCTATAATAAAGCCGCTGAAAGGCTTGCTGAGAACTTCCGCGGAAAAAGCATAAGGGAAGTAATATCATCTTTTTTTGGTAATTTGAAAAATGAAATTCTATCTATAAGATATAAAATTAAAGATTTACGCAAAACCAACTACGATTTGGGTATGTATCATTATAATACAGGCAACTTACCTGATGCACTATTTAGGTTTAAATTGCTAAAGAGATTTTATAAGGACGCAGATGAACTAGATTACTTTATTGGTAGATGCTACATAGAACGTAATATGGCTGAGAAGGCCAGACCATATATAGACGCCTACTTAAAGTCCACTGACACCCGTTTTCGGGAAGAAGCAAAGTATTGTTATGATTTATCTTATGGAAGACTTAAAAATATTAAAAAGATACCAATAAGTATAGTTGAAAGAACATTTGATATTTTAGCACCAAAGTATAATAGCATTTTCTTGAGCAAACCCAATCCACCTCAAGATGAGATTTATAAAGCTATAAGCGCATATATGAATGAGATAGGCTCTCCTTATGGAAATCGTGTATTAGACTTGGGTTGTGGAACTGGTTATATAGTAGCACTATTAAAGCGCCATAAGCTTGCTGGTTCAGCCCATGGCGTTGATATATCCTCTCAAATGCTAGCTATTTGCAGAGATCTTAAAATCGACGACATCCCTTGTTATGACACTTTAAACAGAGATGGTTTAGACACCTTATTTGCTAAAGGAGATGCTAGTCAATTTGACATTATTATAGCATCAAAGGTGCTTAGCTATTTTAACGATACCAAAAAACTATTTGATAACTGCAAAAATATTCTTAAATCTAAGGGAGCATTGGCTTTGACATTTAAAACTAGCAACGATGAGGAGCCAATGCAATTTGATGCTTTTTTTGAAGAGTTTCAGTTCAATTATAAATATATTGCTAAACAAGCTGAAGAGTCTGGTTTATTATTAAAAAACTCAGCAGATGTGCGATTTCCTGATGGAGATCAAGGAAAAATAATGTTATTAATTAAAGAATAGAGTTTTCAAAAATATTTAATATGTCTCATTGCGTACAAAGTAGATCAAACCTTTTAGTCCTAGCTAGAACTTCAAGTATCATTTTGCTAGCTATTTACCTTAATATATTTGGATTAGTGAAGTTGTCTCACGCACAAGTACCAGATACAATGTTCTATGACTCTGAAATGCATGAAAATCCAGAATTTACACCTAACATAATCGATATCTCTGATATAACCGATGCAGACTCATATGAATATCAAAATCTAGACACTGACGATTTTGAAAGCATAAATCGCTTTGTTTTTGGCTTCAACGAGTTTATGGACATGATACTAATAAAGCCAGTAGCGCAAATATACGAGACTATAATTCCAGTATTTGCTAGAAATAGCATAAGATCAGTTCTGGCCAATCTTAATGAACCGGTAAATATAGTAAACCACATATTACAAGGCAATGCAGACCAAGCTGCTGATTCAATGGGAAGGTTTATAACAAACTCAACCGTAGGATTATTTGGCATACTAGATGTAGCAACTTCTGCTGGTGTTTATCCGGCTCCTACCGATTTTGGACTAACACTGAAGAAGGCTGGCATTGGTACAGGTCCATATCTTGTTCTCCCAATCATAGGGCCTTCTAGTATGAGAGATGCCCCTGCATTAGTTGTTGACCTCTTTCTGGAGCCTTGGAATTATTATAAATTTCCAGGCTTTGAAGACAAAGCAGCACGGAATGCTGTATTTATAACCAGATATTCACTGGAACTTATTGATAATAGAGTGCGCTTGATTAAACTGATAGACCAGATTGAACGCACATCTATGGATAAATATTCAACTATACGAAGTATTTATTTGCAAAAACGATAAAAGCGTATGAATATTATCTATATGATATTTGGATTATAACTATGATTAAATTTATAAAAACCGCATTGTTTTTTACAATATTAACATTCGCCAGTTATTCATATGGTTATGCTAACAACCCGGAAGATGCCCGAAGTTTCGTGCAATCCACCTCCGGACGCGTTGAAAACTTATTAAAACAATCTAGATCTCCCAACGAGACTGAAAATAAGCTTAATGCAATCTTCTCTGATGTTGCAGATATTGACTGGATTGGTAAGTTCGTATTAGGCAAGTATTGGCAGAGTTTGAATGAGCAACAAAAAGTTCAATATTTGCAGGATTATAAAAAGTACCTGCTTGCTTCTTATGTTCCATTATTTAGGAATTATAATGGTCAAAGAGTAGATATACGCAATATAAAAAAGTTAAGTGCTGATCAATACTTAGTTACTACTGAGATCAAATCTGGTGATGACTTCTCGTCTGAGTTCTCAACTCCTGGTCGGCAAAATCAACCTGAACAGCAAGGACAATCTTACAAAGTTGAGTACCGTATAAAATATGATAATGGCAGCTTCAAAATGCGTGATATAATTGCTGAAGGTGTAAGTATGATAGCAACTCAGCGATCCGAGTTCGCATCTATACTTAACAACGAAGGCTATGATGCACTTATAAATAAGCTCAGAGAAAAAAGTAACAGCAACGTATCTTCATAGTTTCCCATAAATATTTAAGGGACTGTATATCAAACATTATCCAGCACAAAGAGAGCAGAGCTTCTCTGCGATCTTGTATATTGGTAGTGTTTCATTTATAGCACCTTTATCAAGAGCAGCCTTTGGCTTGATATATACTATACAACTATCTTGTGATTGACCTATATTAAACCCTCCTGCATCTCTCATTTTCAACAAACCTTCGACCCCATCATTAGAAGAGCCGCTTAAAATTACACCTATTGCCTTGTCTCCAACTGATGTAGCAATAGACTCAAACAGTACATCAATTAGTGATGTGGTATAGTCACTATCTGAGAGATTAACCAGATAGCCATTTTTAGAATCATTAATTATACGCATACCACGGTTACTTGGAGATATATAAGCATGACCCTTCATCAATTTCTCACCGTGCGTCGCTTCCTTAACCTCTATCGTAGTTATACCATTTAAGCGATTAGCAAGACTTTTTGTGAGCCCTTCTGTTATATACTGAGTTATAACAATGGGTGGGCAATCTTTAGGCATTAACGTTAATATCTCACGGATGGCTTCAATCCCACCCATTGCTCCACCCATTGCAATAACCTTTCCTGGCTTGAACTTTAGCTCAGATAATTTAGACACGGTATTCGCATTACGTGATGATCTTGAAATATTCTTTACATTACAACTAGCTGCCACTCTTATTATGTCGACAAGTCGCTCACCAAATTCAGCAATCTGTTTATACCCTTCAATGTCATTAGGTTTTGCAATATAATCAACCGCTCCAAACTCCAACGCACTTATAGCAAGATCAGCATCATGCTTGTTCACTGCAGATACTATAATAACCGGCAATGGATTATGCTTCATCAACGATTCAATAAAACTTAAGCCATCTAAATTGCGCACTTCAACGTCTAGCGTTATCACATCTGGACTTAGTAATTTTATTTTTTTATGAATATCATCTTTGTATTCAGTGGTATCAACGACCTCAAGATCTGGCTCACTATCCAAGATCCCTGCAAAAACAGTCTTGATGAATTTTGAATCATCAATAACCATTACCTTAATGTTTTTCATGATAAAACCCGCATCTATAATACTTACTACTTAATAGCAAATTTCATATAATGCCAATATGTTTTACCACAACTTAGTAGGATAGGCTAACTAGTTATAACGTACGTCCTTCATACTTTATATCACTATAGCTTAAATACGTATCTATAATCGTGGAAACATCTTGAAAATGGGGAGGAGCATTTTTAGTAATTCCATAAGCTACTAAAAATGTAGCAGAAAATTTTTCCATATCATACTCCTGTTTGAAAGAGACAGCTAGATCCGATCTAGAAAGATCTTCATCCTGTAGAACATATTCTATAGCATTTAAATATTTCTCAAAACACATAAGCAATCTAGTTAAAGGCTCTTTCATCTCTTTATGTTTAATCCATCCTCTAGCAAGCTCCATTACTCCTTCTTTTCTTCTGTCTATCCTTCCTTCACCACCCTCAAGTTTTGGAAAACATGAAAATGATATAATACTTGTACTGCTCAAAGCCCAATCCAACAAAGCTTTCGCACCTTCAGCTGTTATATTATGTCCACTTATAGCGAATACACAGAGAGTTTTATTCATGCTTAAGGTTCAGCGAGCGAAACTGCCCCATGGCAACTTATATCATTGTTTCTAAAGCTCAGATACCTTAGAGACTGGTTTGTTTCTAAGTACTTTGCTATACACCCATCTTCGTTTACAATGTTACAATTGCTGAAGTCTATCTCCATAAGAGTAGAATTAACGCAAGCCGGATCCCCATACAGATTTCCAAATAATATAGAAACTTCTTTATCTTGAAGATAAGAATGATTGAAGCGTAACTTTGTAAGACTTGTATTTGCCTTCAATATTTGAGCTAGAGACGCCATATTATTCTCATTTAAAGGGCATTGAGACATGTTAAGCTTACCGATTCTATTATTACTTAACAATTCCAATACTTCTTCGAATGTCTTGTCAGAGCTATTTAATATTCTCGGGAATGAATTCTGCTTCTCCTTGTGCTTGCACAACTTTCTCCTAAATGAAAATATATACTGCCCGCCTTATAACAGAGGGATTTTGCGTGTCAACTTCTTCCTAATATT
>CAYWJW010000021.1:0-25145 GCA_964458795.1 uncultured Candidatus Jidaibacter sp.
AGGCGACGTGGGGATCTAGGAAGTTTAGAGGTCAGATGGTGGTCATAACAAACACTGCTCCTATCCCCATAGGTACTTGATTTGAATGATCTCAAGTTTCCATGCAACAACGCCGCCTGATCCGGCATCCATCTTAAGGCATCTCTAAAGTTTAGAAGATAGTTTGTTGTTGAGACATGGATGACCCGGTCAAGCCGTGTGATGATAAAACGTTGAAAATACCACATTTTTGTCATGCTGAAAAACGATGCAATATGAAGCAATATTAAGTTATAACACATATTGTTAGCCCCGTATTTGTCTGGTTACAAGGTGATGTCTTAGCCAGCCACTTTGATCAACTGTACAAAAATCTTTGGTTCCTTAGCGGTTTCTCGTTTGAAGAAGCGCTTGGCTATCCCTCTTACTTTATTGTCTACGTCTTTTTCTGTCCGGAAGTTTGCGGTGTCTAAAAACTGTCCAAGTTCAGACTTTAACTTATCGAAATATTCTGTGTCTTCCACAGAGTCAAGTACGCCCGGAGCTATAATGTCAGGTGCTTTTAGCACACCTTTCTTATTGTATACGATGCTGATTATTGCTGCACCTTGATCACGCATTCTACGACGTAGGCTTAAAATCTCACTATTAGATGGCAGAATAAAATTACCATCTATAGCCATATAGCCAGTAGGAGCCTTGGTTAATACTTCGGTTCTTTCTTCAGATATTAGTACCACAGATCCATTATGTATCTGCAGAGGTGTTGCTAGTTTCTTACTCTTAACAAAGTGACAATGCTCGTGGGTATGCATTGGTTCGCCATGCATAGGTATTGCATATTTAGGGCGCACTAGCTTATACATTTCTTCCATTTCATCGCGGCATGGGTGGCCAGAGACATGTACGAAGTGATCCTTCTCGGTCAACACTTCAATACCTTCTTTACTAAGTTTATTGAATAATGCGAAGATTTTCATCTCATTGCCAGGAATTATCTTTGAAGCGAAGATAATCATGTCACCTTTGGAAAGCTTGATATCTGGATGCTCACCTTTGGCAAGTTTATTAATAGTTGCAAAGCGTTCACCTTGGCAGCCTGTAGCAATAACAAGCAATTCGCTTCGTTTGAGTTTGCCAATTTGTTTGGGATGAAGAGGAGGTTCTACCTCTCCAAGATACCCGCATTCGATAGCAGCATTGTACATGCGCCAAAGAGAAGTACCGCTTAACACAACCTTACGCTTTGCTCTTTTGGCAGCTAGCATAATAGAATAAACACGCGCAATGTTAGAAGCAAAAGTGGTAACTACTACCATTTGGGTAGTAAAACTTGCGATTAGATCGCTTAGGCTTTGCTTAAGGTCACCTTCTGACCCGGCTTTGCCATCGATAAAGATATTAGTGGAATCACATACCATTGCCAATACGCCTTCATCACCTAATTTCTTTAGCTTTTCTAAATCAGATGGCGGTCCAATTAATGGGTCATGGTCAAACTTCCAGTCTCCAGAGTGAAATAATATACCTTTATCTGTGCGTATTATAAGTCCCTGCATCTCGGGTACAGAGTGTGTAAGAGAGACAAATTCTAAAGAAAATGGACCAACTTCAAATGCGGAATTCTCTTTGATTTCATGCATTGTAACGTCGTTTGCAATGCCTACATCGGCAAGCTTTGTTTTTATAACAGCAGAGGTAAACTTTGTTGCATAGATTGGTACTCGCACTTCAGGCCATAGATACTGAATAGCACCGATGTGATCCTCATGAGCATGGGTAATTACCATGCCAGCTATGTTATTTCGGATTTCATCTAAAAAGGATATATCAGGCACTAGTATATCAATACCAGGATAATGTTCCCCAGCAAAGCCAAGTCCCATATCTACAATCAGCCATTTTCCCTTATAATGATATAAATAAAGGTTTATGCCTATTTCATCTGTGCCGCCTAGTGGAACAAATAATACGTCGTCGAAGTGAGTTTTGAAATTGAAGGTCATTAGCTATTAATCTTGCCTAAATAATACATGTTTTAGCTCTTCGAAGTTATCTAGAACTCTACCAGTGCCAAGTGCAACGCAGCATAATGCCTCTTCAGCAACAATAACGGGTAACCCAGTTTGATCAGAGATAACTTTATCTAAGCCTTCTAGTAATGCGCCACCACCGGTCATGACTATACCATGATCAACGATGTCAGAAGATAATTCTGGAGGGGAAGATTCGAGCACAGTCCTAACAGCAGCTAGTATTTGGTTTACTGGTTCTGCAAGGCTTTCCGCTACCTGAGTCTCGCTTAATACTATTTCTTTAGGTATACCATTGAGTAGATCGCGTCCCTTGACCTCCATAGTTCTAGGGTTGCTCTTTGGTGCACAAGCTGCACCAATCTCTTTCTTAATTCTCTCAGCAGTAGATTCGCCGATTAATAAATTATGATTACGGCGTATATATGAGATAATTGCTTCATCCATGGTATCTCCGCCCACGCGTACTGAGCGTGCATACACAACACCACCAAGCGAGATAACAGCTACCTCAGTTGTGCCGCCTCCAATATCCACAACCATGGATCCAGTAGGTTGAGTAACAGGTAGATTGGCTCCTATAGCAGCTGCCATTGGCTCCTCTATCAAGTAAACTTCGCGTGCTCCAGCGCTTTCCACAGCATCTTGGATGGCGCGGCGCTCTACAGGTGTTGAACCAGAAGGCACGCATACAATAATCCGAGGACGCGCAAAGAACCAGAATGATTTTTTATTATGGACAGCATTGATGAAATACTTAATCATCTCCTCTGCACTTTTAAAATCGGCAATTACACCATCCTTAAGAGGTCGTATAGCATTGATATCAGCAGGTGTGCGTCCAAGCATCATCTTTGCTTGATTGCCAAAAGCATACGGAACCATTACTCCACGGTCGTTTAGAAGTGCAACCACAGAAGGTTCGTTAAGGACAATTCCTTTGCCTGATTCATACACAACTATATTAGCTGTGCCCAGGTCTATGGCCATATCGGAGGAAAAAAAGCCTAAAATTTCGGAGAGTATACCCATAAAATGTATATATTATTCATTTACGCAGATTAGGTTAATAAAGGAAAAGCACACCAATTGCAACATAATTAGACAGTAAGTTATAAAAATTTCCAATTTCAACTATGCTTCTCTAGATGCTTCCCTAGTTTTAACGAAGGTTATAAACAAAGTGGTAGGAATTATTAGTAATGAACCAGCAACCATCATTAAACTAGGTATCTCGCTAAAAATTGCAAAGCCAACAGCCGAGGAAAATATTAGCTCTAAGTATCTATAAGGTGCGATACTTGAAGCTGGTACTAAGTTAAATGCTTTGAGTAGGCAATATAAGATAAGGTTGCCACCGGCGCCTAGATATAGTAATATCATAAGATCATTAAAAGAGGGTGTCTGCCACACCAAGTATGCCGGGAATGCTCCAAGCAAGCTAGTTACTAATGCGGAGTAAAAAAGCATACTCAGCATTGATTCTTTCTTTACAAATTTCTTATTGATTATATCCAGGCTTGCAAAGAATAGTGCTGAGAGTAATAGTATCATAGAGGCGATTTCAAAATCGGCATGCATTACATCAAACGAAATTATAGCTCCTAAAAAGCCTAAAATGGTGGCTATAATCAAGGTTGAGCTAATCTTTTCTTTAAGGAATATTGGGGCTAACACTAACACAAAAAGCGGCATTGTAAATGTGGTCAAGGTCGCATGTGCAATAGGCACAACGGTTAAACCATAACACCAAATACTCATCGCTAAAAATAATATTAGACCCCGTGCAAAATGAATCCAAGCTCGTTCTGTGTGAAATGCTTGTTTGCCAAAATAAAGCATAAACGGCAATAAAGACAGGCAACCGAAGCAGAAACGTAAGAATGTTATTTGCATCGGTGGTAAGTTACCTGAGAGGTGCTTCATACTAGTGTCATTTAGTATGCTTATTAAGAGACTGGCAATAAACCAGGAAATACCTATCAAATATTTTCGATTGATTAAGAACATTTTAGAATAAATATTAATATATATAATGCGCCTATTATATATGCAAAGAATGCAATAAGCAATTTTAATTGCCTTTTGGTGAAGAAAAAATTAAAATATATATGAAATAAACTTTGATTATAGCTTGGTCTTACAATGTCACTACATTCAATATTAAGAAGAATACCGGCATATGTCACCGATCTTCGAAGTAATTTTGAGGATCTGTGCTTAAATTTCAAGGGTAATAACTTAACCCAAGAGCAGTTTTCGTCAGTAGCTCTGGCAATTTGCTATTGTTTGAAAAATGAATTGTTAATAAATAATTTCAAATATGAGGCGCGCATATACCTTGAAGAATCCAATATTGTGGATATTAGGGCTTCAGTAGTTATGATGACAAGAGATAATATATTTTATAGATATACCGGGGTTTCTACACACAAGGAAATTCGCCAAGCTGAGATCAATTTAGCAGAGAAGGCTTTATCTCATGCTAATATTGATAAAATAACTCTTACTATGTGCCTACTTGCTGTATCTACTTTAAACAACTCTCAAGTGGATGCTCAGCAATTTACCAACGAATTATTAAAAAGAAGCGTGCCAGTTGATACAATTTTGACGGTGATTAAGATTGCCTCAGTTTTAAAATCAGTTGCAGAAGTTCTTGAAATAGAGGCGATTCGAAGCTATGAATTTGTCCCACGCGGGGAAAATATCTAATGAAATTAAAAGTTGCAATTATCGGTAAGCCCAATGTGGGTAAGTCTACCTTATTTAATAAGTTATGCGGAAGGCGTCTTGCTATCACGCATGATAGACCTGGGGTTACGAGGGATTCTAAAATTAATACTGCACGTCTAGGAGGTCTGGAATTTGAGGTGATTGACACCGCTGGTCTTGATAAAACTAATGATGATTTAACACAAAAGATGTTCGCCTCAAGCCTGGCCAGTGCGAATGAAGCAGATGTAATTTTATTTATGTTAGATGGTAGGAATGGCATAAACGCCGATGACAAAATGTTTGCAGATGTGGTGAGGAAGCTTAGTAAAGCAGTTATACTTGTAGTCAATAAAGCGGAGAATCCGAAGATAATTGATCAAAACCAAATATATAAGCTTGGCTTCAAAGACATTGTATTTGTTTCAGCCGAGCATAATCTAGGGTTTGGAGATCTTGAAGAAAGTTTGAGAAGCTATGCTCCTCCGCCTGCAGCGGTGCTTGAGGATGAAGATGGTAATGAAATTAACCTAGAACCTGAAGTAGCAAAATCCATAAAGCTCGCAATTATTGGTCGCCCTAATGTAGGAAAGTCAACCCTGTTCAATAAGCTACTTGGGTTTGAGAGGTCTATAGTTTCTGATGTTAGCGGCACTACAAGAGATGCGATTAGCCATACTATTGATTTTATGGAGCAGCCCATTGAACTTATTGATACAGCTGGGCTCAGGCGAAAAGCTGCGATTACTGATTCAGTAGAGCAACTTTCAACTGTAGAGAGCATAAATGCCATAAGGCGTTCACATGTAGTAGCATTGGTAATCGATGGCACTTGCCCATTGGAAAAGCAGGATTTAAGCATTCTTAGAGTAGCGATAAATGAGGGTAGGGGGGTGATCCTAATTATCAATAAGTTTGATCTAATCACCGACCATGTAGCATATAAATTAGATATAGAAGAATATGTAGCACAGAGGTTGTTTGAGCTTAAGGGATTGCCTATTATGTATATGTCTGCGCTTAAGGATAAGAAGTTTGATAGAATATGGCGAGCTGTGGTAGATGTTATGGCTGTCTTTAATAAGAAGATCGGTACTGGCCCTTTGAATCGCTGTTTAGATCAAGTCACTGAGGCACATATTCCACCGCTTGCAAGCAACGGCAGAAGGATTAGACTGAAATATATTACTCAAACTGCGTCACGTCCTCCGACTTTCACAGTATTTGGCAATATGGTTACTCAATTGCCAGAAAGCTATATACGTTACCTATACAATTCACTGCGCGAAGCCTTTGGCCTATTCGGTGTGCCCATCAGAGTGCGCTGCAAAAGCGGTGATAACCCGTATGAGAATGAAAATAAATCGTAAAACTTGTGTCTAGATGATTTATATGTATAATATCTTGAAAGTTAACAGATTTTTATACTTATTATGGCTAATGTTTCTCAAAAAAAATTAATGTCAGCAATTGATGCAAATGACCATGAAGCTATCAGGCAAGCATTGAAGGAAGGGGCTGTGCTTAATTCGATAGGAAAGCTAAAAGATGAACTTCCAATTGCTTACACAATAACACACTCAAAGCTAACACTGGCTGAAAAAATAGATACTGTTAAAGTATTGTTAGAGCTTGGTGCTTCAGTTGATGTAGCGTCCAAAGAAAAAGTTAAGGATTTTGGTTCGTATCTTTCGAAATATATAAATAAATTGCCTTTAGAATATGCGGTTGCCGTTAGAAATAAAGAACTGGTGCAGTTAATATTAGATAAAAAGCCATTAATAAACGAAGAATATAAATTTTCTTTAAGCCATGCCATTAAAATTGGGAATATTGAAATAGCTCAAATGTTGCTTAAACATAATAATTCTATAGAGTTCATAGATTTTTTGAATTGTCTTCAAGATGGGGTATATGGAACTGAGAACAGTACTCAGTTTTTTATATCTTCATATAAAATGGATGCTAGGAAAAAAGCTGCGTTTACTGTGCTGAAAGAATACAAAGATTTGGTAATTAACAACAAAGTAACTACTTCTCTAAGTAATGATGATATCATTAGAGTTATTGATAAAATAGAAGCTAACCCAACACTGATAGGGAAAGTAACTTTGTTGAATTCTGCTATGATAATCGCTAACGGTGGTGACCATATATATGTGTTGCCAGAGGTATTTAAGTCCGATTTAGTGCAGAAAATATGGCCTGGTAATGGAGGAGGAATTTGCTGGAACCCGAGTCCAATTCTTAAGTCTCATGCTACGGTATCTAAAGAGCCTTTAAATCATCTCATTATTTACACTCACAATAAAAAGCTCACAGCAAAAGTTGATTTCTCACTGATTAAGGATGTCCATTCAGTAAAAGATTTGGATATCTCTGAACATAAATTAGGTGATGCCCCATATCTAACAGTTAATGTTAAGGATTCAGGTGATGATGTGAATCTTCTTATGCTTTATGGGATATCTACTTCTGATTTGGTTTCAGATGTTTTTGTATTTGCACCAGAAAGCTGTTAAACCAATCAACTCTACTTGCCCCCCGAGCTTGATCTGGAATCCATATACAGGATTTATCTATGAATTAAGGATTTGTATAATCAAGTCCGGAATGACAAAGTTTGGTGCTATAAGGATTGCATCTATATTTGTTTAGAAATGCCTTAAAATAAATCATAATTTTTATGTGGATACTATTTGCGATCCTGTTACAATACGTCCTTGTATATTGATTTACTTGGGGTGAACATGATAAACGAGAAAGCATTCAAAGCTGATTTGCAAAACTTATATGATGTGATTGCTAAGGATAGAAAGGAGGCTCTAGCAAAGAAGAAAGAGCTGTGTGAAAAGCTTAACAACCAGGAGTATAATGAAGTAATACATGCTTTGTTCAGCAAGAATGATATTCTAAAAATTTTAAGCAAAACTTCAGTCTCTGTTGGTGTTGTTGCCAGAAAGGATGCTGTCGAAGCTGCGGTTAAAGAAGCTATTAATAATTGTAATTTCAAAACTGCCTTTGTTGAGGTATTGCTAGATAAAATTGACGATATAGGTAAGAATCCAGCGTTGCTTGAGAATTTTATGGCAAAGTACGGGATAAAGATGAATAAGGAAGGAGGATTTGCACCGGGCACTGATCCAGAGATTGTTAAAATTATGGGTAATTTTGACGCTTCACAAGGGGTCAATATAGTAACAGTAATTTGTCGTCAGGATTACGATGTGCTCAGAGAAACTATAGAGAATGGTGTTGTTACGGTCAAAGAAAATAGCATTGATAACATTGATAAGCTTTATACTATGGAGATACATGGTAAAGATTTACCAGATGCTATTAAAGTAGAAGTAAGAAGTGGTGAATTTTATGAGTGGATGACCGAACATTTTTTAGTTAAGGATGTGCAAGGCCATCCGGGTTCAGCCTCGTTTGAGTTAGACTATTAGGATTGTATATAATATCACCACTTCTCTAGACATATGCATAATTTTATGCTACGTTCTTTACAGAATTACTTGGAGGTAATTAACATGAAGTCGAAGTTTTTAGTAAAATTAGCTGCAATTGCTATTATAGGGTCCCTTGCAACAGGGTGTCTAAATGAATCTGGTGAAGTTAGCAAGCAAGGTCTAGTAGGTCTTACAGGCGCAGTAGCTGGTGGAGTTATTGGCTCTAACGTTGGTAAGGGTTCAGGTAGAACTGCTGCTATTATCGGTGGTACAGTTCTTGGTGGATTGCTTGGTAGCGAAGTTGGTAAATCATTGGATAAGGCTGATGTTGCTTACCATAACCGTACACAAACTCAAGCGCTAGAGTACAATCGTGTTGGTACAACATCTTCTTGGAGGAATCCAGATACTGGTGCGTCCGGTAGCATAACTCCAATCAGAACTTATGATAGTGGTGGTAGATATTGCCGTGAGTATAATCAAAATATTCAAGTTGGTGGTAAAACTGTAAGAGGGCATGGCACTGCTTGTCGTAATCCAGACGGAACCTGGGAAATTGTAAAATAAGCTTTGCGGGGAGATTATTCTCCCCGTTTTTTTATAAATAATTTTTGGTAATATATATGGACTCAACAAAACTGCTTGCTGGCAAGAATGGGCTTATTATGGGAGTAGCTAATGAGAAATCTATTGCTTCTGGAATTGCTGAGATGGCAGCAGGCTTTGGGGCAAATATATACTTTAGCTATCAATCTGATGCGCTTTACAAGCGTGTTGAGCCATTGGCCAAATCGTTAGGGTTTGAGAATAATCTTATAGAGTGCAATGTTGCGGATGAAAACGCTATTGAACATACCTTTGCTGAGCTAGCAAAGCGAATACCTAAGTTGGACTTTATAGTTCATTCAATCGGCTTTTCCGATAAAAATGAACTTCGGGGCCGTTATGTTGATACATCGCGCGCCAATTTTCTAAACACTATGGATATTTCTTGCTATTCACTGACTAGAATTTGTAAAGCTGCGGAAGAGCTCATGAATGATGGTGGAAGCGTGCTTACACTAACTTACTATGGTTCTGAAAAAGCAATTCCTAACTATAATGTTATGGGAGTGGCTAAAGCCGCATTAGAAGCCAGCGTTCGCTATCTTGCTAATGATTTAGGGCCTAAAAATATAAGAGTAAATGCAATATCTGCAGGGGCAATTAGAACGCTAGCTTCTGCTGGAATTAGCGATTTCCGTGCTATGTTAAAAGCAGGTGAACGTGCTAACCCACTAAAACGCAACACCACGCTTGAAGATGTTGCAGGTGCTGCAATGTTTTTACTAAGCGATTTAGGCTCAGGTACTACCGGAGAGATACTCCACGTGGACTGCGGCTTCCACGCAGTTGGTATGTCTATCGAAAGTGAAGCAGAGGATAAGGTGGCTGCTTAAACAAGTAGTTGATCTATAGTTATATTACTCAATAGCTTTATTACCATCAACCATACTAAGATTTTTATCGAAGAACTCATTCAGTTTTTCTTTAGCTTTTTCAATGGTGCCGTATGGCTTAACTGGCACGGCATTCTGAACTATCACGCTATCATAAGGCCCGGAAAAAGCATAGACTTCCAAGAGCTCCTCTCTACCTTGTTCAGTATAGGACATTACTGCATTAGCCATTCCGATATCGTCTTTATTATTATAACTACCATCTAATATTTTAACGCTTTTATTTTGCTTGCCTATAAGGCTTACAAAGTTTTCTAAAAGTTGTTTAGCCGATAATTTGCTACCAATAAAAGGAACCACAGTTATCATCTGAGACCATTGTTTAGGGTCCTTATCTGCTTTGGGAGTAAATTCCATGAGTCCAGATGGGTCCGATAGTTTCTTAAAGTTTTTTGGAATATTAACTGACAGGCTGATTTTTTTAGGTACATGTATAGGCAGTAGAAGGTTGATATCATAAGAACCATCTGTTGGTATTTCATCAAGCATTTTACCCACATCATTGCCAAGCGCTAAACAAGGTGACAAAAGTAGTGTTGCTAGTGTGATAATAATTTTTAGTTTCCGCATTTGTAGCACTATTTCAAATATTTATAGTGAAACTTATAAGAGCAATGTGCGCGGCCTGCAAGAGTTAAATTACCAAGTCTCTTAATAATGAGACTTGGTATTAAACCTTAATCCTTAAATAGCAGGTAGTAAGCCACATAAAACCATGAAAAAAATCCATGTATAATGGCCCATAGTACAGATTTATTTTTATTGAAAGAAATTGCTATTGCAAGTGCAGTTCCAAAGGTAACGCCATAGCTTAGTATCATAATTATAGCCTATATAAATTATAACATAACTTATATGCTAGCCCACTATCTTTGTGGAAAGCAAGAAAAAATTTAAGAGGCGTAGTCATGGTTATTTGAAGTTCGCCACTAGAGCCTAAGTTATGGTGTTTCAACCACCAATGTCATTACTGATTTAACCCAAAGGTAAACACATCCTCCTTATGTGCTTGGAGCTGGAGTACTCTGCACGCAGATGTTGCAACTACTGCTAGGTTAAAAATTGAAGACAATCGATATCCTGATATTCCAGAAATTGACAGGTTAGTCGCTGAAACCACAGCTTGCATCATAAAAGTATATGGCAGAATTTCATTGTCCTCGGATATAACCGTCTTAAAACTTTGAAGGGATGTCTTAGTAAATTTTGTAAAATTATTGCTCTTGCGATAAACATTGTACATAATAGCACAGCATACAATGTTTATAACCGTAAGAGCTCCAAGACGTACTTCCTTGTTCTGGCCAGTTAATAATCCAATACACAAGGAGCCAACAGTTTGCGCTACACACAAATGTAAAGGGGTAAGCTTACTGAGATAAGGATATAGGTTGTCGAATTTGGGCTCATTAAAACAATTCCTGAATTCCCCCAAAAGCTCCTCGGTAGAATTATAATGGCTATAGTGCCCATTGCGTAACAAAACATCAAAAGAGCTCTTTTGCTCGGCAGTCATGCTTTTCATTGTACTATCAAAATCTTTAAGCTTTCCATTGTTATCAGAGCCAATCTTAGTTTGAGCCGCAATGGCCTTTAGATATATATTTGTAAACGCTTTACTAGCTCCCAGTATACGAGCAATTATAAAGTCTGACATTATAGTGTGCTGGCATATCGGCTGGTTATCTGTCACCGGGCTACTGCAAAGCCAAAAAGCATCATAATTAATTAGTTTAACTGCAATACGAACACTACCGCAGTCAACGGATGGGTTTTTAAATTTTTCACAAAAATGCTCATACCAGAAAGCATCGCTTTGACCGCGGGTATTGTCTACATCTATAAACTTCTTTAGCCCATCATTTTCATAATATAATCCATCCCAAAACGTTGTATGCACATTTGTAAAATGAGGTTGAGCCTTGAGGAAGTGTTCAATAAGCGTTTTTATCATAAGTGGAGAAACCCTTATATGCTCTGCAGTAGAGAAGTAATTTTCAATATCACTATATGCAGGTATATTTGCGAACTCCTCTATTACAGATCGTGCAAGCCATATTTTATCGCCTTTCATAAAGACTACCAATTGTTTTATTTGGAGAAAACCGTAATGCAATTTATGCGAAGAAGCAACCTAACTTCTTATGTAAAAATATTTTAAGCAGGGACTTCCATTGGCAAAAATGGTGGAGTATACTAATAAATATAAGATAGAAGAATTGTGCTTCAGCTCTTGAAAACTTTATTCTCTTCCCTAATGAGATCCTCACGTCGCCTGCGGCTCCTCAGGATGACGGAGGCTCGGTGTTTCCAGGGTTTTGTCATCCTGAGGAACGAAGTGACGTGAGGATCTCGTTAGAGGGTTGAAAAAAGCTGAAAAGAATTCATGTATGATAAACCTTCAACCTAGATAATTTCCTGTTTCCACCTGTTATTAAAAAATAAAACCCAGGAAAAATGCGCCTTCCACCTGTTAAAATATGTGAAAAATTTCTTTAAAAATACTTGGTTTCCATGCCAATTTTATACCGTCTTAGCTATAATAAATTTACCTGCGGTACTTCCACACGCATTTCTTTTACGGTACAATGTGGGAAAAATTAAAAGGAAGTACTTTTTATGAAGCTAAAAATAATATTTTTCCCAATTATCATTATGTTAAATATCACTGCTTGTGCAGTAGCGTTAAAGGATTCAAATGAACTAGAAGCTACACCCCCACCACCGCGCAAAATAGAGAATGTCAATGTAGCCTTAGTGTTGGGAGGCGGTGGTGCGCGCGGCATTGCCCATCTTGGGGTTTTAGAGGTGCTAGAGGAATATAATATACCTATAGATCTAATAGTCGGTACCAGTGCCGGTAGCGTGGTAGGAGCTATGTATGCTGATTGTAAAGACCATAAAACACTTTATAAGAAACTCATTGATTTAAAGACATGGGACTTGCTTGATTTATCACTTAGTGATTCTCTACTATTCTTTAGCGATCTCAAAGGTCCAGTGCAAGGTTACTATCTAGAAGAGTTCATCGATAAAAACATGTGTATAAAAGATATAGAGAAGTTAAAGATTCCATTTGTTGCTGTTGCAACCGATATAGAAAGTGAAAAACCTTATGTTTTTGAAAGTGGATCAGTAGCTGTTGCCGTACATGCATCATCCGCTATACCGCCAGTATTTACGCCGGTTAAGGCCTATGGCAAATTACTGGTGGATGGTGGTGTTATTGAAGCAGTACCAGTGCAAATAGCAAGAAGATATAACCCCAAAGTAGTGATCGCAGTTGATATTTCTACCAACGGAGGTGGATTTGAACTTAATAACATGATGGATATCGTAAGCAAGTCCATGTCAATTTCATTTTATGCTATGTCAAAGATGCAATCTACTAAAGCAGATGTGGTGATACATCCTAATTTAACTGACCATGGTCTATTTGATGATACCAACAATTATAAGGTTTACCAACAGGGGAAAAATGCCGCTCTTAGAAAGTTACCGGAAATCATAGCGGAGCTACGTCGCAAAAAAATAATTAATTGACTTGTGAGATAGAAAAATCTCTAGTAAAATCCGCTTGAAAGTTGAGAGTAAAATGATGAAAAATAAGTGTTTAAAAATAAATATTCAAGTAACTAGAATCGTCTGTATGGCGCATAAAAGCGCATTCTCCGTTTGGAGGCTTAGATGACAATGCAACAAGGTTTGCATCAACCTGATCACAAAACCATAATAGGTATATTGTTCATGTTGCTTAACGCTGCAGCTATCTCACTGGTATATGCAGTCTCTAAGGAACTTACTAAGGAAATAAGCTCTAACTTAGCAGTTTTCCTTTATAAGTTCTCAATTCTAATTTGCATTCTTCCTTGGTGCTTTAAAGATGGCATAGCAAGTATGAAAACTAACCGAATATTATTGCATGCATCGCGTGGCTTTTTGAGTGTTGGTGGTTCACTATCGCTATTTTATGCAATCAAACATATTGAACTAGCTGATATCACAGCTATAGGCTATATAGAGCAAGTTGTTCTCGTGATTATCGGCATTTTTTATTTCAAAGAAGAAGCTACGCTTGCAAAAGCAATCGGGGTAATACTTAGCTTTGCTGGTGCTATTTTAGTTGTGAATCCTGATCTTTTAGATTTTGGTGCAGTAGATTCGCCTAAGCTTTTTAGCAACGTCAATCCTTATTATATCTTTGTGTTTATGTCCATTGGCTTTTGGGCAAGTAACTGCACGGTTATAAAAGTGCTTGGCAAAACCGAAAAAACTAAAGTACAGCTGTTCTATGTACTTCTATTCTCTTCACTCATCGCATGTCCACTTGCATTTATGAAGTGGGATACTTTTGCGACAATTGGAGTTATACATCTTAGATATCCAAATGAATTTATACCATTTGATGACTTAGGATTAAAACTTGAGCACATCAAATTTTTAGTACTGCTTGCAATTGGTTATTTTACGCATAGTATTGCATTCTTCAAGGCTTTAAAATATGCTGATCTTTCTACGGTTGTTCCTTTTGACTATAGTAGATTAGTGTTTGCCGGGATTTTGGGTCTTCTATTGTTTGGAGAAGTTCCAGAGTTCGGTTCGGTTATTGGGTATGTATTGATAGTTGTATCAGGCATATACCTAATTAGATCGGAAGCAAAACGACGTAAGAAACTAAAAGAATCCCAAATTAAAGAATTAGAGTCTGAATATGAGCACTCCTGACATAGCTATTAAATCACGATACAAACCTAGTAAATCACTTTCTGGCATATTGCTTATGGTACTGCATGCTATTTGTATGTCAATTTTGTATGTGCTATCCAAAAACTTAACGCAGGTATTGCATCCATTCCAGGTAGCATTTCTATACAAGTTCACTATTTTGTTAGCAATATCTCCGTGGTGCTTTTGGGGTGATTTTAGAAAGAATATGAAAACCAAGAGAATTGGCATGCATGTAGCACGTGGTACATTCAGCTTGCTTGGAACTGTATGCTTCTTTATCGCAGTCTCTAATCTACCGGTATCAAATGCGGCGGCTATAACCTATCTTGACCATATATTGGTTATACTTATAGGCATTCTTTATTTCAAAGAAAGGCTCACTAAAGCAAAATCATTTATGATATTATTAAGCCTAGTTGGAGCTATGTTGATTGTTAAACCTGGATTTGTTAACTTTAATAAATACTATGTATTCTTATTTCTAGCACTTGCTTTTTGGGCGCTTAACTGCACAACCATAAAGATGCTAGGAAGTACAGAGCGTACTAAGGCGCAACTTTTTTATATGATGTTATTTTCATCGATGTTTTCATTGCCATTTGCACTTTATGAGTGGAAAACCTTAGAGCTATGGCACCTTAAGTATATCTTTGGTATCGCTTTATGTTATCTAATTCATTCAATAGCTTTCTTTAAGGCATTTAAGTTTGCAGACATGACTACCGTGATGCCTTTTGACTATACACGTTTAGTGTTTACAGGCATTCTGGGTTATGTAGTGCTTATGGAAGTGCCTGATGAATATTCTATAATGGGCTATGGATTGATAATCATTGGTGGCTTAATATCAATTTTCTATGAGACTAGAAAACATAAAAAATTGAGCGAGAATAAAAAGGTTGAGCTTGAGGCTGAGTATGAACAGATTTAATGTTAATACCAAATCTCATATTTAATGGGCATATGCGCTTAAATTTGCAAAGAGATATGAAGAGAAAAAAGTCCTATAATATAGATATATTATAGACTTTTTTATCGATATAGCTCTTGCAAAGGTAAGATGTAGATGCTCTATTAAATATGAGATTTGGTATTATATATGCGGAGATTTGAACTTTGATTGATTGGAGGGTGAAAAAATTACAATGATTGCGCAGAGATCCCCTTCATCCACCCAAAATAAGTACCCGAGAGCTTTAATCTCTGATCTAAAAGAACAATTGGAATTGTTCCCAAACAGTCCTATTGATGTTGTAAAAAGCTCAAAGACAAGGAGATTAATTGGAATTGTGTTCCTCCTTATGTGTGCTTCAATACTTATATACTTGTCATATAATGCCTTCAAGTATTCAAAGCTCCCAACTAGTATAAATGAAATACCTTTAATTAAAGCAGACTATACACCGATACGGGTTGTCCCGAATGATCCTGGTGGAGTTCAGATATTGAATCAGGACAAGTTGATATATAATAATCTACAAGACCCTAGCTTTAAGTACAATAAAAGGACTGGAGCCCAAATGGAGGAAGAAAACAACTCTGCTAATATTAATTTGCGCTCCCCCAAGCAAGTAAATAAAAAGATTACACCAGCACTACCAGTTGAAAATTCAAAGACTGAGGTTAAGTTAAAAGCTGGAACTGAAAGAAAAAAGCCATCTTCAGCTAATTCTAACCTCAAAAACCCATTTGAAGTTTTAGAGGAAAAGAATTGATGAAATTAGTAATGGCGCAAATTGGGTTTAAAACTGGTGATCTAAAAGGAAACCTTGTAAGAACTATTAAAGTTTGGGATGAATATGAAGGCAATACTGAGCTCATAATATTTCCCGAGCTTTCCTTAAGCGGCTATCCTCTCGAAGATTTAGTAGAGAATCCGGGATTTCTAGATCACTGCGAACAAACATTAGCAGACCTGTTGGATATAAGTGCTTCAAGAAAAACAGCCATAGTGATTACTCATCCCATGCGTGATGGTAAGAAAGTGCATAATGCACTAATGCTTATAGAAGCAGGCAAGATTGTTGCAAAAATCTATAAAAGCCACTTACCAAACTACGGTGTGTTTGACGAAAAGAGAAACTTTAAAGCTGGGCGAAACAATAATATAATCAATTGGCATGGTAAAAAAATAGGATTTCTAATTTGTGAAGACGCATGGGGTTTGAGGATACCCGAGAAACTCGTTGCGCAAGGAGCTGAGATCTTGATATCTATAAATGCTTCTCCTTATGATGTAAGTAAAGCAGCAACTCGCCATAATCTTGCAAGCCGTATTGTAGTAAAAAATAAAATTTCTCTAGTCTACGTAAATCTTTTTGGCGCACAAGATGGAATAGTTTTCGATGGCGGCTCATTTATAATGGATAAGATTGGCGCATATATTGTCGAGCCAACACACTGGAAGGAACTTTCTATAGCAAGCGATTTGCAATCTATTACATACGCAAAAGAATTTACAATGCATGAAGATATATACAATGCCCTAATAATTGGTCTTAGGTCTTATGTCGTAGATAATGGCTTTAAAAAAGTACTAGTTGGGATTTCGGGTGGAATTGATTCAGCTTTTGTGGCAACCCTTGCTGTTGATGCATTAGGAGCAGACAATGTTGAACTTGTAAAGATGCCATCCAAATATTCAAGTAAACATAGTATTGAAGATGCTGATGACTTGGCAAAAGCTTTGGAAATAAAACCCATTATACTCCCAATTCAGCCAAGTATGGATCTATTGCTTTCTGAATTAAATCCGCACTTTAATAGCAAAGTAGCCGATGTGACTGAAGAAAATTTGCAATCAAGGATACGTGGCGTGATACTGATGGCGTTATCAAATAAAAATGGAGCTCTGTTACTTGCTACTGGAAATAAATCTGAGTATGCATGCGGGTATGCAACAATTTATGGCGATATGTGTGGTGGTTATGCTCCGATCAAGGATATTTATAAAACTCAACTTTATGAGTTATGTATGTATCGCAATAGCAATGTACCAAGCTTATCACTTTTTAAAAAACTTAATATCATTCCAGAAAATTCTATATTAAAGTCACCTAGTGCAGAGCTTGCACCAAACCAGCTTGATACTGATAACTTGCCGGAATACTCGATCCTCGATAGAGTCTTATATGAACTAGTAGAACGCAATCAAAGTGCCTCAAATATAATAGCAATGGGGTATGATAAAGAAGTAGTACAAAAAATTAATAAACTACTTAAAAATTCTGAGTACAAACGTAAACAAGCAGCGCTTGGCACAAAAGTTTCTATTCGCGACTTGGGAAAAGATAGACGATACCCAGCAACCAACAAATATGAGGACGCATGAGTAGTCCTAAGAAAAAAATCATTGTGGGTATTGCAGGAGCAAGCGGTGCAATATATGGGATCAGATTACTCGAGGTGCTTCGCTCTCTGGACGTAGAAACTCATCTGGTAATTACTAAGTCTGGTAAACTAACTATAGAGCATGAGACGGATTTTAAGTTGGATGATGTAATATCTCTCGCCAATCATTATTATAATAATAATGATATCGCGGCTGCTATTGCCAGTGGATCATTTATAAATGAAGGCATGATAATTGCCCCATGTACTGTCAAAACTCTATCAGAAATTGCCACCGGCTGCACAGAGTCCCTTATCTCAAGAGCTGCAGATGTAGCACTTAAAGATCGCAGACGCTTGATTTTACTGTTCCGTGAAACACCTTTGCACTTAGGGCATATACGTTCCATGCAAGCCGTAACAGAAATGGGAGCAATAGTTATGCCACCGGTTACTTCTTTTTATAGCAAACCCAAAACTATAGATGACCTAATTAACCAGACGATAGGTAGGGTATTGGATTTATGCAATATCGATAATAAACTAGTAAAAAGGTGGAGTGGCTTTTGAAAACGTTATCTTCAAACTTGCAAGAATTTAATCAGTATATAAAAGCTAATGCCCCTAAGGTAAATGAATTTTTAAGCTCAAAGTTAAAGGGAGCTACTACACCGATTTTCACATCAGTTGATATTCGCAATGCTGGATTTAAAATTGCTCCAGTCGATACCAATCTATTCCCAGCAGGGTTTAATAACTTAAGTGAAGCAGGCCGTAGGATATTATGCACAAAGCTCAAAGAATATATAAAACATAATTACCCACATGCCAGAAGAGTCTTAATATTTCCAGAAAATTTTACTCGTAATCTCAACTATCTAGATAATCTCGTAGTGCTTATAGAAGCCGTAAGTAATGCGGGGTTTGATGTAAAGCTAGGTTCTACCTTGATAAATGATGATTTTATTGCAATAGAAAAGGCACTTAGTATTGAATCATTCCATAAAATGAACGAGATAATCACCAACAAGACAGCTTGGGTACCGGATTTGATAGTGCTTAATAATGACCTTACAAGTGGGATACCAGAAGCTCTCAAGGGGTGTTCTATCCCAATAATTCCTGCAATGTCAAAGGGGTGGTATGCAAGGCGAAAGCATAACCATTTCTTAAGCTATAATAATATCATTACTGAGTTTTGTAAGGCGAGTGGTATAGACCCTTGGCTACTTAGCACAGAATTTAGAAATTGTGAGCAAGTAGATTTCAGAAGTCATAGAGGTCTTTACTGTGTAGCTGCTAGTGTAGATGAGGTAATTGCACAAGTTCAAAATAACTATACGTTATACGGAATTAAAGAAGAACCATTTGCCTTTGTAAAGGCAGATCAAGGTACCTATGGCATGGGAATAATGGTTGTGCGTTCTGGTAAAGAGATACTAAAAATAAATAAGAAACATCGCCATAGCATGCAATCCTTAAAGCAAGGCGTGCCTAATACAACTATTATAGTTCAAGAAGGAATCCCTACTATTGAAAAGCATTCATTAGCCACTGCAGAAACCATGGCCTATTTATGTGCAGTTCAGCCATTGGAGCTATTTGATCGCTGGCATGAGGATAAGGATAAATACTCAAGCCTTAACACACCTGGTATGAAATTTTCAGTACAAAATAAATCAGATATCCTATACGATCTTAAATGCTTTATTGCTCAAGTTGCAGCAGTCGCTACTATTTTTGAGGAGTCGGTACAATGAAATTAGCCAAACCTATATATACTTGTCCAATGCACCCTGAAGTGCGCAATGCTGGCCCAGGTTCTTGCCCAAAATGTGGTATGGCACTCGAACCTGAGACTATATCAGAAGTGGTTGACACTGCTGATATTGAGCTAAAAGATATGACAAAACGCTTCTGGATAGCAGCTTTGTTTTCTCTGCCTCTTATGGTATTAGATATGGGCGCACACTTCAGTGATAAACTTCATGAATTACTTATGAATCCTATTACTATTTGGGTACAGCTAGCGCTAGCTACACCTGTGGTGCTATGGTCAGGTTTTCCATTTTTCAAACGTTTTTGGCAATCTATATTACATAAAAGCCCTAATATGTTTACACTAATAGGTCTAGGTGTAGGTGTTGCTTATTTATACAGCCTAGTTGTAACATTTGCTCCTCAGCTATTTGGTAATATGCCTGGAATCTCAGTTTATTTTGAAGCAGCTGCTGTTATTACTACACTTGTGTTACTTGGCCAAGTTATGGAATTAAAAGCGCGTTCACAAACCTCCAGCGCCATACGCTCATTACTTAATTTAGCACCCAATACCGCAAGGAGGGTAATGAAGGATGGTAACGAGAATGACATTCCACTTTCTAAAGTACATATAGGTGATTTGCTACGCGTGCGTCCAGGAGAAAAAATTCCAGTTGATGGTGAAGTTCTGGAAGGCAGTAGCTTTGTGGAACAAGCCATGATAACGGGTGAGCCTATGCCAGTCGAGAAAATTCCAGGTAATAAGGTCATAGGGGCTACTATTAACACTTCAGGAACCTTTATCATGCGAGCTGAGAAGATAGGCAGCGAAACCCTTTTGGCTAAAATAGTTGATATGGTAAGCAAAGCTCAACGTTCACGCGCCCCAATCCAGAGACTCGCTGATAGCGTATCAAGCTATTTTGTACCAGCAGTTATACTAATTGCAATATTATCCTCTATAGTCTGGGGGCTTATTGGCCCTGAACCGAAGATGCCTTATGCACTCTTGAGTGCAGTTTCGGTATTAATCATAGCCTGTCCATGTGCACTAGGCCTTGCAACCCCTATGTCGATTATGGTGGGCACAGGGCGTGGTGCAAGAGCTGGAATCCTTGTCAAAAATGCTGAAGCTATAGAAGCATTGGAAAAGATCGATACATTGGTTATTGATAAAACCGGCACTTTAACCGAAGGCAAACCCAAGTTGATGTATGCTATACCAACAAAAGGTTTTACCGAAGAAGACTTACTCTTCTTTGCAGCGAATCTTGAGCGTGGTAGCGAGCACCCAATATCGAGTGCTATAGTTAAGTATGCTACTGCTCGTCAGATAAAAATCTCTAAGCTTACCAAATTCAAAGCATTGACTGGCAAGGGAATAAAAGGCTCTATAAAAAGCAAGGATGTGCTATTTGGCAACATTGCACTACTTGAAGAATCCGGTATAGAATGTTTGGATGTTAAAAATCAATCCAAAGCCTATTTATCTCAAGGTCATACCGTGCTTTATCTAGCAGTTGGTGGCAAAGCTGCTGGATTCATAACCGTATCTGATCCCATAAAGGAAGGCGCAGCTGAGGCCATAAGACAACTTAAATCGATTGGCATTCACATAGTAATTCTTACTGGTGATAACACAGCTACCGCAAATGCAGTGGCAATGAAACTAGGCATTAAAGAAGTGCATGCCGAAGTGCTGCCGGATCAAAAATACTCCATTATCCAGAAGCTACAAGAATCAGGACGTTTTGTTGCAATGGCCGGTGATGGCATCAATGATGCCCCAGCACTGGCTCAAGCCCAAGTTGGTATCGCTATGGGTAACGGAACAGACGTAGCAATGGAAAGTGCAGGTATTACTCTATTATATGGCGATTTAATGGGCATTGTCCGCGCCTATCATTTAAGCCGCTTGACCATGCGAAACATCAGACAAAATCTTTTCTTCGCATTCATTTATAACGCCCTAGGCGTGCCAATATCAGCAGGCCTTCTATACCCACATTTCGGAATCCTACTAAGCCCCATAATCGCAAGCGCCGCAATGTCCTTCAGCTCCGTCTCCGTTGTGATGAATAGTCTGAGACTGCATTCGGTTAAGTTGTAACCTTTGGTTTACCGTTCGTTATAGTATTTAGCAGCATACCTAAGTATTTCCACCACAGCGGTAGATCCTAATGAGTAAATAGCAATATTTTCTGGAAGTCCAGTTATACACCACCATCTAACTTCTTCTTTGGCCTTTTTAGCCGACTCATGTTTAAGGGCATTCGACTTGCACTTATACGCATTATCTATCTCAGCACACTTGTCTGAGTAATCAATATATAAGTCAGACAACTCATAAAAACCCACAAGAGCAGTAAAATATAGATGAACCTTATCATCAAATCTTGGATATTGATTATGAAATAAGCCATAAAATGTACAAATAGGTACTGCTATTTTTTCTATCATTCTTATACGTTTATTAGATGGGTTTCCAGCAAGGTCAGCAAATAGTATCGCTGAACAAAGTCCAAGAATTCCACCACCTGTGGCAGTATCTTTAAAGAATGATTTAAACGCATAAAGTTTAGACATACTAACCTTGAAACATTGCTTAATTAAGCAGCATTATAGCAGATTTATATGAGATTATCAAGTAATGCATTGTTTTTAAAGCTCTTTGTACCACTGCTTGTAAAAAGCTTCAGTTACCGTCCGTTACAGTAACTAACCGCACACCTACCTAATTCCAATGCGCCTTTAGCTAGAAGTGAGAAGAAAGCTATATTCGCTGGAATGGCGCTTATAATCGCACGCTTATCTTGCCACCTAACTTTTTCTATCTCCTTTTCTCTCTTATCTAATCTTTCAAGCTTTTTATCACCTTCTTCTGTAGGATGAGCCATCCTTCCAGCCCGCCTAATTTCAGAGATCTCCCTCAAATCTTTTGCATACTTATTATCAATTCTCTTATTCGCTGCACCACAACCCTTATAAGCATCCCATACTGCCCAACAACTTGTAAGTGCAGTAAAGCCTAAGTGCAACTTATCATCAAACCGTGTATACGGATCATAAAATAATCCAGTAAATGTAAAAATAGGTACCACAGCTTTATCCAGATCACGTGTATTGGATACGGAAGCACCAAGTACACCTGTACAAAATCTAGAAATCAACATTGCCGAAGCGAACCCACAAGCTCCACGACCTGTGGCAGTGTTTGTAAAAAACGACTTAAAAGCATCAAGTTTAGACATAATAACCCGAATATAAATAAACTCAAAACATATCATTAATTGACATGAAGGCGCAAGAAATTTTTCTTCTGGTATGATTGATTCCCCAAAATATTCTGTTATAATTTGTGCTACTTAAAGTAAAAGGGTAGGGTATTATGAAGAAGAAAAAATTCAGCGCTGAAATCGGCAAAGTACTAGATCTCATGATCAATGCGCTTTATACCAATCGGGATATTTTCCTTAGAGAGCTAATCTCCAATGCATCTGACGCTTGCGACAAGCTCAGGTATTTAAGTTTAGAAAACCAAGATCTAATGCCGCCTGCACACGAATTTAAAATAAGCGTTACCATAGATAAAAAGAATCAAAGCCTAACCATTGCAGATAATGGCATTGGTATGAATCAAGATGATCTCATCGAAAGCCTTGGCACAATCGCCAACTCTGGCACGCAGAAATTCTTAAATGCCATGGCTGAAAACACGGCAAATGATGTTAACCTAATCGGCCAATTCGGTGTGGGCTTTTACTCAGCATTCATGGTAGCAACTGAAGTTGATGTAGTTTCCCGCAAAGCCGGTGAAGAGCAAGCTTACCAGTGGCGTTCAAATGGGCAAGGCGAATTCGAAGTTGGTAAATTCAAAGGGGAAGTAGGTATTGGAACCAGCATCACCTTAAAACTTAAAACCAAGGATGAAAACTACTTAGATAAATTTAACCTAAAACATATTATCTCCACCTATTCTGACCATATAGCCTTCCCAATTGAACTAATTGATGAAGATGCAAATGCTACAATAGTCAACAAAGCTTCCGCCCTTTGGATGCGCCCAAAAGCGGAGATCACTGAGGAACAATACACAGAGTTCTACCACCACGTAGCGCACGAGCCAAACACCCCATGGCTTAGAGTGCACAATAAAGTTGAAGGCAATATAGAATATACTAGCCTACTTTATATTCCATCCACCAAGCCTTTTGACCTATTCCATCCGGATCGTAAGCCTAGAATTAAGCTATACATCAAACGTGTATTCATCACGGATGATACTGTAGCTCTAGTGCCACAATATTTAAGATTCTTGCGCGGTATAGTAGACTCAGAAGACCTGCCGCTAAACATCAGTCGTGAAACGATTCAACATAATCATATCTTAGATAAAATCCGCAAGTCGATCGTTACCAAGGTCCTTACCGAGCTTAAAAAGAAAGCCAAGGATGATCCTAAATCCTATGCAGAGTTTTGGGGCAATTTCGGTGAAGTGCTCAAAGAAGGCCTATGCGAGCATGCAATCAGCGAGAAAGAATTGCTGCTTGAAATCTGCCGCTTCTCAAGCTCAAGCTCAGAGGAGCTTACCTCGCTTGATGCGTACATAGAGCGCATGGGAGATGACCAAACCACCATATACTTCTTAACTGGGGATGATCTGCAAAAACTACGCACCCACCCTCGCTTAGAAGGCTTTATTCAACGCGGTATTGAAGTGCTGCTTCTACCAGATTATGTCGATGACTTTTGGGTAAACGTTATCAACCAATATAAGGATAAAGAACTTAAGAACATTAGCCATTCTGATATCAATTTGGAAGAAGTCAAAAAATCAGCTACCAATGAATCTGTAAGCAGTGCTGATATTAATGAAGAAGCACTAATAGCGTTCTTTAAAGAAACTTTAACTACCCATATCAAAGATGTAAGCATTACTACTAAGTTAGTAGATAGCCCAGCATGTCTTGCGGTTCCAGAAGGATACATGAGCATGCGCATGGAAAAATTGCTTATCGAGCAAAAGCAATTAAAAGCAGCTGCGGCCAAAATACTTGAGATCAATCCAAAGCATTTCTTAATGCGTAGAATTGATATGTTAATCAAAAACAATGAAACTACAAAAGCCACAGAGCTAGTTTGGTTAACTTATGATCAAGCCTGCATACTAGAAGGCGAACGCGTCACCGACCCCAAAGCTTTCATCACCAGATTAAATTCGTTTTTGGCAGCTTAGTAAAAGACCTATCAATCCTAATGTCATCACCTGGCTTGACCAGGTGATCCAAGAGAAGGCTAGATGAAGTATTATATAGCTAAGGCAGTATAAAAAGAGTATGAAAAATGCGGAATAGTGTGTAATAAATTGTCATGCAGTACTTGATACGGCATCTATATTCAGGCTTCTCTAAAGCATAATTATTGTATAAAAATAGAGTTTTGGACCTACAGAGAGAAAGGATAGAAGTATTTTTTGTTGAAACATGGATGCCGTATCAAGTACGGCATGACAAATATGCGCTTATCTTTTTCATCCGCCTTTTATACTGCTATAGAACTAATATTTATCCCATATAAATAAAAGCCAAAATATTTTGGGGCTGTACCAGATAACATAAAAATGTTATGTGGAAGAGATGAGAAGAAAA
>CAYWJW010000022.1:0-20517 GCA_964458795.1 uncultured Candidatus Jidaibacter sp.
GATTCTTTTCGCCATACAGAATTGGGAGCAAAGCATTATTTTCAAACTTTAAGCTTACTGAACTATCCATATATGGCACTCATATTTTCTATCTTATATTTTTATTATACTGCAGATTGTAGGGGGTATGGAAGTACTAATACAAAATAATTTATTGCCAGAGCTTAATATTTCTGCTACAAGCCCCATCGCAACTTTATAAAGAGGTCTAAAATGTCATCTAGCAATGAACCCAATACAACACTTCCTGTTGACCCTACCCAGCCAGTAGAGCCTTCTTCTATTGACTTGGGTTCTAATGTAAGCCCATTAGTTCCACCAGTTGAACCTAATTCTGATTCAGCTGAGTAATCTACCTCGGTTATAATCAATAATACCAATTCCAGTAAATAACTGTACATATGCGCTTCATCTTTTGATTTTTTTAGTCGCCACTGAAAACCCAAAATATGTAGAATATTATGGGCTTTCAGCGACTTCCCAAAAAATCAAAATTTATCACGCTTCTGTACAGTTATTTACTGGAATTGGTATAAAAAGGGTCGTCCAAACGGGCGGCCTTTTTTTATGCCCAGTTTTTAAAGTTTGCTATTATGTAAAGAAATTGCTTAAAGCATTCTTTTTCTATTGCCTAATGAAGTAGTTTCTAATATAAGCTTGTCTCACAACTTTTATAAGAGGCATAAAATGACGATTCCAACAGAAACAACAATTGATTCGACCACTGAAGCACAAACTTTTTTTGACCTAGCTACTGCTTACTACAACCCTGAAATCATAGCGAAATATGTTGCTGATTGCGAATTGAACTCGGCTAATATTGTGGAGAAAGAAGAAAGCATAGTGGAAGACTTTAATAAGACTCAGGTTCCAGTACTGGAAGCTTTAGCTGCTGAAAAAGGCATTACTCCTAGTGCTACCGACTTCGATTCTGCTAAAGCACTATTCTTTTCTCAGGTAGTTAAAGCAGTTGAGCCTTTAGAAGTTACTGCTTTAGAACAGACCGATAGCGATATTGAAGAAGTGGCTAGCGAAGATTCTACTGTGGTTGCTGAAGACACTGCTTCTGATATCGAAACTATAGAAGTGGCTGATCAAGGTTCTATTGAAACTGTAGCTGATGAACTGGTTATACCTACAACTTCTACTGATGTGGAAGCTTAAGTACCAATAAAAAGAAAGGTCGCATATTTAAGCGACCTTTCTTTTTAAGCTAATGCATTATTTTTATTGTGCAAATTTCAAGCTGATGCTACAAAATTATCATAACTTATAAATGAGGCCGCCTATGGATCCTAAAGATGTAGTTAATGAAGGTTGTGAAGCTATAAATATGGGGGAACAACCTCTGGTTCAGCCTATGGAATCTGAAGCTCAAGGATGGGTACAATACCTATACTCGTTCATTGTGTAATACCAATTCCAGTAATTGGTATAAGTAAGACCTTAATCTTCATATAATTCTCATGTTCCCGATGTCGGCATGTCTGGTTCGCATCCATTCTAAAAACTGAGTGGTTGAGTCTACTATGTCGTCGTGATCTGCATTTGGGAAATTGGTGATCTCCTGTTCATAAGCCGCAAGCCAAGAGGCCTTTTGCGGCAATATGATTTTGCCACTTTCAAATAAACTAGAAACAGACAGCAAGCGAAGAAATTTATCTTTTGTAGGCACAATTGGAATTATAGGCAGAATAGTCTTTTGTTTAAGCTCTTGTATCAACGCCTGACCGGATGATTTATCCTCAATCAAAATAGCACTTGGAGTATAATTGGCTGCAGCAGTTAAAACTGCACTTTTCAATTCCGGGAATTCCAACTTTTGACGCACCATATCAATTAAGTAGTATTTGTTATCCTTTACGCCCCATGTAGTACCAACGCTATAGTCATGAATGCGCTTAATTTTTACAGCACAATCCCAACTCTGATAAATACATTCCCAGCTTTCTGGCATTTCACCTACCCTTATAAGCCAAGAATATTTTATGATACCACCCTTGATAGCTATTGGCTCCTGCAAATATTGAGCATTGAATCCATATGAACCTAACTCTAGCTTTGCCATTTCTATTTCATCTAGATTTTCACGTTTGGGATTAAGCAACTCTCCTGCTTTTCTCAAGTAGATAAAATCATCAAACTTATAAGTGATAGCTTCACTAATAACTGCTGGTAATTTCAAATGGAGCCAGTGTTTCTTTTTAAGCAAATGTCCGGATAAATCACTACTATGAAGCCTTTGCATAACAATGATAATAGTACCCTTTTTTTTATCATTAAGCCGTGTTGCAAAAGTTTGATCGAACCAATTGAGAGCATGCGTCCTTTCAAGCTCACTGGCCGCCTGAAGCGGGGTATGTGGATCATCTACAATAAGTATATCAGCTCCCTCGCCGGTTAATGTTCCATCAATTGAGGTGGCAAACCGAAAGCCATTTTTTGTTGTGATGAACTTATGTTTCCCATTTGAACCACGCCTAATGCGCGCTTCTGGAAATTGCTCTTTATACCAATCTGTACGCATGATAAGTCTACATTCTTCTGAATGTTTTATACTTAAAGCCTGCGAATAACTCGCAACAATTATACGCTTAGTAGGCTCTATGCCCAAAAGCCAAGCGGGCCAAGCAACACTGATTATCGTAGATTTAAGCGAACGCGGTGGAATATTGATGATCAAGCGCTTAATGGACCCACTTGAGGCAGCCTTAAGATAATTTATGATCAAGTCCACATGCCAGTTATCAACAAATTTAATATTGGGGTTCAAAGTTTGAAAAGATTTAATAACAAAGCTCTTTAAATTATCATGAGCAAATTTTTCAAGTGAATTAGTAACAGAATTTTGTTCATTTACTTTCATAAAACAGTACTCTCTTTTATATATCTTATTATATTATACCTAACTGCTAATGATGAATGGAAGTACATGAGTAAAATTATTTTGAAAAACTTGAAAGCCCAGATAAAAAGCCATAAGCTAGCTGGCTTTGTCATACCATCTACCGATGAATTTCAAAATGAATATGTACCATCGTCTTTAAATCGCCTAAGATACGTCACTGGTTTTACTGGATCTAATGGCGTTGCAATCATTGGGCTTAATAAAAGCGCCTTCTTTACCGACGGGCGATACCTACTCCAAGCTAGGGAACAATTAGATAAAAGCTTTCAGGTACTTGATATTGGCGCTAAGGCTTCATGCGATTGGTTTGACATCGGGCTTAAAAAAGGTGATAGACTAGGCTATGACCCAATGTTGCACTCCAAAGATAATCTTGCTTATTATGAAAAGCTTGGCAAGAAGTATGGCTTCACAATGCAAGCAGTACCCAACCTAGTTGATAAAATCTGGCAGAGAGATGATATTAAGGCAGAACATGCCTATCAACTTGCAATTAAATACGCAGGCCGAAGTACAGCTGACAAAATAAAGCAGGTACTATCTAGAATGGATGAGAAAGCCACTCACCTACTTATAACTAACCCGGATGCAATTTGTTGGCTGCTTAATATAAGAGGAGCGGATATAGAGTATACTCCATTCCTACTCAGCTTTGCCATACTCAGGCGTGATGGCAAAATTGATTTATTTACAGACCCACGCAAAGTTGGATTCAAGCTGCAAGCAGTAGAAGTGCTGGAGCTAGATAAAATTTATACTGGCCTTGAAAAATTAGGAAAAGATAAGAACACTCGTGTGCAGCTGGATGCTGGGCGAGCGCCAGTTAAGTTTTTACATTTACTAGGAGATAAGGCCTTGCTTGCTCCCAACCCTATTGAGCTGCTTAAAGCTTGTAAGAATGCCACTGAGATACAAGGTTTTAGAAAAGCACATGAACTGGATGGCCTAGCACTTGGCAGGTTTATCTATTGGCTTTATAAAAATACAGGCAGCATTACTGAACTAGAAGCTGCTCAAAAACTATTAGAATTTAGAGAAGAGTGCAAACAATTTGTTTATCCAAGCTTTGCTACTATATCTGCTTATGGCTCTCATGCATCTATCATACATTACCAACCATCTTCAGAATCCGATTGTAGGATAGGAAAGAGTAACTTTTACCTACTGGATTCAGGTGGGCAATATTATTGGGGTACAACCGATGTTACGCGTACTATGCACCTTGGTAAGCCTAGCCGAAGGCAGAAGCATCTATTTACCTTGGTTCTCAAAGGACATATACGCCTTGCTAAAGCTAAGTTCCCAAAAGGCACAAATGGCGCACATTTAGATGCACTTGCTCGTAGCGCTCTATGGCAGGAAGGATTAGACTTTGCACATGGTACCGGACATGGAGTTGGTCATTTCCTATCAGTTCATGAAGGCCCGCATCGCATCTCCAAAAGCTTTGCCAGTGCTGTTGCATTAGAGCCTGGCATGATAGTTTCTAATGAACCTGGTTATTATGAGGATGGAAAACTGGGCATTAGGATTGAGAGTTTGCTATTAGTTAAAGAGGCTAAGAATAGAAATTACTTAGAGTTTGAAACACTAACTCTCGCACCTATTCAGCACAGCCTAATAGACTATAAGATGCTTGATAAGGATGAAGCAGCCTGGCTAGATAATTACCAAAGGAAGGTGCTTGCAGTTTTTGGTCTCACGCTTCCAAAGGCTGAGCTGGTATGGCTTGTAAAGTATATGGGGTTAAAGCAATAATTAGCTAAGTCAGTATAAAATTAGCTATAGAGCTCGGTAAGCGCTCAGTGCTTTTGCTCTTGAAACGCTAAGCTCTACTATAGGTTTAGGGTAATTTTTTCCTAGGGTAACTTCAGCCGCTTTTAAAACATCTATAGGAGCTTTCCAAGGTTCAAATAAAAATTTATTTGGTAGGTTCGCAAGCTCAGGTACAAAACTACGAGTATAATTACCGAGGGGATCGAATTTCTTCCCTTGGATGGTTGGATTAAAGACTCTAAAGTATGGCGCAGCATCTGCACCTGAACCTGCCACCCACTGCCAGTTTGCACTATTGTTTGCAGTATCTGCATCTACTAGATGATCAGAAAACCAATCCGCTCCATGATGCCAGTGCATTAGCAAGTTTTTTACTAGAAAAGACGCAACCACCATCCTCACTCGATTATGCATATAGCCAGTTTTAATAAGTTCACGCATACCAGCATCCACAAGAGGATAACCCGTCTGACCATGTTGCCAAGCCTGCAGTAAATCTACATCATAGTGCCATGGAAATTGGTCAAACTTGGCTTGGTAATTCTTTACAGGTAGCTCTGGAAAGTGATAAAGCTGATAATAGGAAAACTCACGCCACGCAAGTTCGCTTAAAAAGCAATTTAAATCCTCATGCCATTTTTCCATGGATCCTTTGGTGATTGCACTTTGCCATACTTGGTTTGGAGAGATTTCACCAAAATGCAAATGTGGTGATAGCTTTGAGGTACACGATCTATCAGGATAATTTCTACCTTCTTTATATCCAAACATCTGATTATCTAAAAACTCTAATAGCTTCTTCTGTGCCTCCTCTTCACCTACTTTCCAATTCAGATTATTCTGAGATACTAAAGTTAAGAGCTCCATTGAGTTTGAAGCCTTCTTAAGTTCTAATTTATCTGGCTTGGATAGCACCTCTCTTACATTTCCTATCTTTCTACAGCGTTGGTAAAAAGGTGTGTAAATCTTATATATACTACCGTCATCTTTAAGAACATCCCATGGCTCCCAAAGTAGCGACGCGTTGAAGCTCTTGCATTCTATGCCCATATTACGTAAAAGCTTATCTACTGCACAATCTTCTCGGATTTGCCATTGTTCATAACATCTATTCCAATAAACTGCCTCTATACTATGTTCCTCAGCTATTTTTGTTATGACTTTTTTACAGTTTCCAAAATAGATATTAAGCTTACCAGATAAATCCTTATTGAGATTGTCCAAGGAGCGTTGTAGCCACCACTTACTGGCTTTACCTAGCTTGCAGCGGGATTCATCATAAATATAAATAGGCATTACAACTCCTCTCCTAGCAGCTTCAAATAGCGCCGGATTATCTGATATCCTAAGATCTTGTCGGAACCATAAAACTATAATTTTTTTGTTCATTATATCCAAGCTAAGATTAATAAAGAAAACCAAACAAATAAAGTGGCAATGTTTTATGGCTTGGATGTAGAATACCATCTTTGACAACAAAAGCATTTTGATTACCTTTTATCTGACGGTGACTTTTGTGTTTTCCACCGATTTCGAAATAGTGATCTTCAATAACATAATCCCCCATTTTGCTATAAAATACTGATAAATTAGCATTAGCGACAGATTGTAGAAAAAATAGTTCGCGGCTAGTACCAATAGCTAGATCTTCGCCTAAATAACTATTGAGTGCTGTTAACAACGTCGTATTATCAATAAAAACTTTTGTGGGAAGACGTAGTAATTTATTACCTCCTGATTCTATAGTAATCACTCTAATCAGCATAATTTCAGTTAAAATTTCCAAATAGAAATGCGCAGTTTTATTGTCGATTTGGAGATTTTTAGCAAGGTTATTGACAGAAAATTCTCCAGGGGGAATAGTAGCAAGAAAATTTAATATACGCTTAAAATATACCAAATTCTGTGTTTTTAATTGATAAAAATTGGCAATATCCTGATATACAGCCTTATCAATGCTTTGGTGTACTTTATCGTAAAATCCTTGTACATCCTCTTGATAGTAAGGATAGTAACCATAAGCTAGATAATCTTGAAAATGCCCCAGTAACATTGGTGTTTTTGAAATAGTGTTTGCAGTCTTATCAGGATGATTAATTACATTATCAAAAGAAATTGTTGGTTGTGTTTGCCCGCAGTAAAAATTTAAGTATTCACGAAATGAAAGTCCATACAGAGTATGCAACTTTGCACGGCGTGAAAGGTCATAACTACCTTTAACCAAATCAATGCTAGAACTTCCTGAAAATACGACTTTAATCTTGGGAAAAGAATCATAAATATTTTTTAATTCTTGATTCCAATTCTGATAACGGTGGATTTCATCAATAAAAAAATAATCAATGCCCTCATAGCGATAAAGATAAGCAATGAACTCAAACAGCAGATTTTCTTGGAAATAAATATTATCTGCTGATACATAAAAGGCTTTACTGCCACTTGGCATCTTTTGTTTAATAAGTTGAAGCATTAAGGTAGTTTTACCAACTCCACGAGCTCCTACAATTCCTGTAAGCCGACTATTAAGATCAACTTGATCGAAGAGATAACGGTGCTTATCAGTTGCAACTTCATTAAGCAAACCATGGTAGATCTCACGTAAAAAATCAATATTCAAGACTGCACTCCAAAATATTTAGTCGATATCTAGAGTATAGTCTAAACCAATTTAGTTGTAAAGATTTGAGATATCCTTTTACTATCTCCCAGCACTCTGCCCTTTCTGTTCAAATTTTCCACAATATTCTACCAATGCTTTAGCCACTTTTATAGCCTGAGAATCTTCTCCTTGAGCTATTTCAGCAGAGGCAGTATCGATATGTTTCCTGGTTGTAGCACTCATACCATAATATTTATCTGCAAGTTGAGATGAAAGTATACTTGCCTTTCCAGGAACGTGGTATTCGTGCGGCATATAATTCCTTGTAGCTATTTCTGAACGTCCCAAAAACAAATCTTGTATCACTCCCTTCATGGCATAGGCCCCGGCAGCAAGCGCAACAGCCCCTAATACCGCTACACCAATTGGGGGAATGGTTAGTGCGCCAAGAGCCACAGCTGTTCCACTGTAAGCGGACATTCCAGCAACCGCTGACCCCCAAAGTAGCGCAGCGCTTACAACAAACTGAGGTATATCTCTCATTATATACTTTACACATGTCAGTATCCCACTATCAAAGTTTCGTTTATAATCCATATCTGTATCCCGGGTGATATAGTATACTGAGTTAAACATTTCATTACATACTTTCATTAAATCATCTGCAGCTTTATTGATATCTTCTGGTTGAGCTATCGGTTTTCCCAATGCAAGTGACTGCTTAAGCGCATTGTATTTTTCTTCTTGCGTTTGCCTATTCTGCGGCATACTACTGAGTACGTATGGACTAGTTTCGAATTGCTCAGCAATTTTATAATCTACCCTGCAAGGTAGACCTACCTTCTCAAGATACTTATTAACTTCTTCCTGCACTACTGCTTTCAATTTAGCAGCTATTTGCATGTGATTTTCATCAGATAAAGAGTACCACCTATCTCCTAGCTCAGCAATTTCCCTTACTACTTCCTTATATTTCTTTCTAAGGGCGCTTGTTAAATTCGCTTGTAACTCGGCCGCATGTTTATTCAAAAGTTCTTGCTGTGGAGTTTTCATATTACTAATCACAATAAAGTTATTCTACCATTTAGCATCGCATGGAAAGATTAACAAATAGTTAATTTACATGATAGAACTTGAGAAAAAGGAGTAAGGTATTGTGATATAGAAGGAATTGTCATACCACTGCATAATCGGCATTGTTGCATGGATACTTGATCTTATTCAAATCAAGTAGCTATGGGAGTAAGAGTAATGTTCATGATGACCTTCATCTGACCTCTAAACTACCTGATTCCCCACGTCGCTCTCGCTCCTCTAGATAACGTAATACAAGAAACACCAGCCTTTCGCCATCTAGAGGAGCGAGAACGACGTAGGGCCCCAGGAAATTAAGAGGTGAGATAACAGTCGCTATAAATACCGCTGCTGCACCCATACTTCTTCTATCTTATATTTATTAGTATACTTGACCAAAAATGCTAATGGAAGCCCCTATGCAAAATATTTTTAAACTTCATTCAATATTCCAAGCTTTCTAGCTTCACGCAGCATGGGTTTTTCGCCTTGTGAGTTAGGTAGGTTCTGTAAGAAATGGTAGAAGGCTTTAGATATACTTCTGTATTTTACGACATAGTTTTCACGGTAGATTAAAAAGAAATACTTCCCTTCATTTATCTGCAATGACCTATCGGTATCTTGAGCTTCACAGAATTCGAAGACTTCTGAGATATCATAAACTGACTGCATAAGGTGCACGCTAGCTTTGAGCCATGCGCCACCCTCTTCTGCATTATGAGATATGTCCAACAGGCACTCAAACTTTATCAGCTCACTAAAATATGGATATAACTCTGTTTGCGGGAAACGAGCGATGAATTCGTGAAAATCACGGCCATATTCTAGCAGATGTCCAGAAGTTGGGGGATTTGCCTTAATGTAACTCCTTGCGCAGAATTCAAAAAACTCATCACCTACGAGCTTACAAAACATTGGATAAGTTATTTTTAGTGCTTCACATAAGTTGCCAAAATAATTGTTACGATACACTTTAAGCCTTGCTATAGCATCAGGGCTTATGATATCTGATACTACATCATCGCTTTTAGCTTGAATAAAATCACTCATCTGATTTTGCAATTTATGCAGCATTGTAAAGCCTTTCAAGACATGACCTGGCTTTGCTCGCTTCATTTAAGAGCACTGAAAGCTCAGGTATATTTTTATCCCATTCAATAAGAGTCATGGGAGTTGCGATATTTTTAACACAATAAGAGTATAACTGCCATACTTCGTGGGTCACAAAATCATCATGCGTATCAATGCGGAGCTCCTGTTCACCTACCATACGCTTGGAGTGGCCAGACAAATGATATTGTCGTATAAATTCAGGTTTTATCGCATCTATATATTCATATGCATCAAAGTCGTGATTGTGTGAATTTACAAATACATTATTAACATCTAGAAGCAATCCGCAGCCGCTTATACTACATACATTATTTAGAAATTCTGGCTCAGTCATATCTCCACCAAAGGATATATAAGTTGAAGGGTTTTCAACTAGAATAGCTCGGTCTAATTTATCCTGCACAAAGTCAATATTACTGGTTACTTGCACTAAAGTTTCTTTAGTATATGGAAGTGGCAGAAGATCCGGCATATGGGCATTGCCGCTCGCAGACCACGAAATATGATCAGATATTGAAATAGGGTTTATAAGATTCGCTAATTCTTTAATTTTCTGTATGTGCTCTGTTGATACACCATAGTTGCTACCTAACGAAAGGCCTATGCAATGGAAGCTGATTGGATAGATATCAGCAATTTCTTTCAATAGTTTTAATTCGATTCCATAGCCAAAATAGTTCTCTGGATGGATTTCAAGGAAGTCAATTTTAGGCTTTTGATTAAGCACATCTTTAAGATGACGATTGCGTAATCCGATACCAAATTTGGTATCGAAATTACGCAATACTTCGTTATCAGAAATTTCTGACATTATTTCTTAACACCACCAACTATTTTGTCACATAGACCAGCTGGAACTACTAGGAAAGCACTTTCTTCATTGTCATGCTTTGCCATACCTGCACATGTGTGTTTGCCATCATCAGCTGCGCAATCGTTTTTACCAGCTTTAGCAATACCATAGCATTTTTCCATGCCTTTCATGTTCATTTTTTTAGGTTTGCCGGCCATTTTCTTCTCTGACATTTTTGCATTATCGCCAGATTTTGCTTCAGAAGCATAGTCATCTGCAGCAGCAAAGTTAGTTAATGATAGAGTACCTGCAATCATAACAGCAGGGATAATTAGTAAGTTTTTCATTTTGAACTCCAAACGGGTTATGCATTTTATGCTAGTACTAGTTATACAAAAGTAAATCACTTTCGTTAATTTTTATCACAACCTTATGACTTCTATTATCTCTTTAGACTTAGTCCAAAGCAGTGATCCTTTTATTTCATGGTCTGGGAACTTACTTTTAAGATTTCTTACGTAACCACCTACCTGGTCAATATAATCCTTTCTCACAGAAGAAATAGTTTTAGGAGGATTATCATCTGTTTTAAAATCTATAATCTCAATACTATTAGCCCCCATAATCATCCTATCAATCCTTAAAAATTTTACAGACTCTCCGTTTAGAGTGATAAATGCTTGCTCGTTTATGCCAGCTATCCGCGGCTCAAAAATATGAGGAAAAGCTTCTACTACGCTTTTAGCCTCGCTGTAAAATTTATCAATTTCCCAACTAGCAAACTGACTGCGAAACTTGTGCTTTTGCCTGGCTAAATAAGCATCCATAGCTTGATTCTTAAATACACTCAGCTTATCCAGAAAATCATGTATTATATCACCTTCCAGAACATCTCTACTTCTTAGTTTATACTCAGTTTTTTTTAGCTTATATTCTCTAGGTTTATCCGATATTATTGGCGTTTCTGGTGTATATTTAATAGGAATATAGGTTAGTTCAGACTTTAACTCATCTGATACATGCTCTGCTATGATATCATACCAGCTCAATTGAACACTACGATTCTTAACACCTGTAACGTAAAGCTCGCTTTCTGCACGTGTTATGGCAACATATAGTAACCTCAAACTTTCAGCATGATCTGCTTGTTTAGTAAGCTCCTGCCTAAGCTCATATTCTTTGGATTTTTGATGTGCCCCTACGGCAAAATAAAGCTCACCATCATGAAAGAAAACATCATCCATTAATTTTGATTCTGATGAGGCAGCGTCTGCCAAAATCACTATAGGCGCCTGTAATCCTTTAGCCGCATGCACTGTCATAATACGTATAGTATCTATGTTTTGATGTTGGGCTACGCTATCAACCTGATAGAATTCTAAGTACTCAAGAAACCCCCTGATCCCCATTCCCGTGTTTAAAAGCTCAAACTTCTGCACAGCATCTAAAAAACTATCTATAGTAGTTATTACTGAACCGCCCAGCCTACTAATAAAATTATCATACTTATTCCCATTAAAAAGCAGTCCCTGAAATGCGTCTAATATTGAAGTCTTATCAAATAAAGTTTGAATTTCCATAAGTTCATTGGCAAGCAATGGAAACTTAGTTTCAAGAGCATTTAGTAAAGTACCTTCTCTTTTATACGAAACCTCAAAAAGATCATCTTCAGAGAAATTGAAGAATGGAGATTTTAAAAGACCGGCAAGATTCAGATCATCACTAGGGTTTAAGATAAATTCGAGCACAGATATCATATCCATGATAACTAGCTCTTCTATGAAGCGTCCATGATTAGGCGTTACAACGCTGAGCCCTTTACTTCTTAACCCTGCTGCTAGCATATCAATTACTTCTGAGCGTTTGCGCACTAAAATCATTATATCAGAAGGCCTTACCTCCTTCATACTGCCTGCGATCACCCTTCCCTTTTCTAGCCAAGAAACAATTTGGGTGCAAATAAAGTCAGCCAATTGATAGTGTTTGTCATGGGAATCTATATCTTTTTGCGGCAACTTCCAACCCATCTGCTTTTCTTTTTTTTCAAGCTCAATCAAAGGCCATACTTCAACATGTCCAGAACCTTCTTTATGCACTATATGATCTATAAAATCCTTGAAGAAATTTGGAAAAATTGAATTTACCAGTTTTATAATATTATATTCAGAGCGGAAAGATTTATTCATTTCAACTTCTTTCCAACTGGCAATAGTTGCTTTGCTTGCAAACAGATTGGATCTAGATTTAAATATATCAGGCTCTGCACCCTGAAAGCTGAAGATCGATTGCTTAAAATCGCCTACTATGAATAATGTGCGATTTTGTTCCTGAGCACTGAGACCCGCGAAAAATTCCTCGCTTAGCATTTCAATTAGCGACCATTGCCTTTCGCTAAGATCCTGCGCCTCATCAACCAGAATATGGTCAATCTTATAATCTAAGTTATATAGTATACCGGGATCGGAAGTCATAAGATCAATAGCGCCAGCTAGGATATCATCGTAATCCATGTAATGGTTTGCCTGTTTAAATGCCGTATACTGCTTAAGCACCTCCTTAGCTAGCTGAATAAAACATAGATTTAACTTAGCAAACATATAATTTCGCTGCTTTTGCTCAAGCGATATTAAAGCTTGTTGCAAAGCTTCCATACTCTCAAATATACGCGGATCAGCCTCTATTGCCTTTTTAGTAATAAACGTCTTACGTGGATAATATTCCAAAGTGAGTAATGCTTGCACCAGTGCATTATAATTTTTATCTGCTATAACGTCCAAAAGATTATATGCCTTATCTTCTACTTTGCTTATGTTCTTAAGTATCTTAATGAAAGTGTTATCGATTTTTTCAAATACTCTATCTTTACCCTGATCGTAGTCAAAATCCTCTTCTGCTTCATTCAGTTTAAATATATGCCTTGCAAGCTCTTCTTGAGAAGACCATCTTGCTAAATATTTTTCTAGGTCACTAGTTCTATACATAAGCGATAATACCCGCTCACTTATAGTGCCAATCGAACAATGCTCGCTAAGTTCAAGGAAACTTTCAGACAAACTATACTCAAGTTCAAGGAAATTAGTGGATATTTTTTCAAATATTCTACCTAACACTTTTTTCTTAACAGCTGGATCTATTAGCCTTTTGCTAGCACTACCACATGCTTCTTTGTATCTAGTGATTATATCAAGGCAAAATGAATGCAAAGTTTTAATTTTAAGTTGATACTTACTCAATAGTACTTTCTGATACAATCCCTTAATCTGTAAGACCTGAGCCTCGCTTTTCGCATTAAATTTCTGTTTGATGCTGGCGTGATCTAATTCTGCATAAAACTTTGCAAGCAACATAATGCGATCTAGCATTTCCATTGCTGCAGAGTTTGTGTAGGTTATGCACAAGATCTTTTCTGGCGCAGAACCGCTTAGCATAAGGTTCAGAAATCTATCACACAATACTTTAGTTTTTCCCGTGCCAGCAGAAGCTGAAAGAAATATAGATGTCTCCGGGTTGGCCGCTATTATTTGCGCATCTTGTTCAATCTGAGTAGTATGTTTATACATCTCTAACCAAGGTACCTAGCATGCAAATATTCCTTGAAATACTTCGCATCTAGTGGCGCTCCAGTTGCCCGTTTAATAAGCTCTCCAGGAGAATACAGAGAACCTTGCGCATGTATGTTCTCATTTAACCAAGTTAATATAGGTTCCAAATTACGTTCTCTAATAAGCGAGTCTACATTACTTACATCACATCTTACTTTATGCATAATCTGTGCAGCAGTTAGCGAGCCAACTGTATAAGCTGGAAAATACCCAAAATAGCCTAGGTGCCAGTGAATATCCTGCATACAACCAAGCGAATCATTAGGAGGGGTTATACCTAACATTGCTTTCATCTCTGAATTCCAACGATCTGGTAGATCTTCTACTCTAAGTTTCTTGCCTATAAGATCCTTCTCAATTTCATACCGCATAATAACATGCAATGGATAGGTAACTTCATCTGCATCTACTCTTATAAAAGAACACGCTACATTACTTACCACACACTCAAAGTCATGGGCGTTTAGATCATTAAACCCAAACTCGGCTTTCATATCACTATGTAAGTTGTTAATAAAGCTTGGGTGCATGCCTATCTGCTTTTCAATGAATAGAGATTGGCTCTCATGTATAGCAAATCCACAAGCTTCGCCCACAGGCTGCAGGCGCCATTCTTTTGGTAAATTGCGTTCATAAAGCGAATGTCCACCTTCATGTATTGTGCCATACATACCACTTATAAATTCATCTTCTTTAAACCATGTGGTTATCCTTGAATCATCAGGATTTCCCCCACAGAATGGATGAGTACTGGCATCCAAGCGTCCAGCTTCAAAGTCGAAATTAAGCATTCGCAAATATTTTTCAAATATTACCCGTTGCCTTTCTTTATCAACAGGTTTTTGTTTAAATTCAATATGCTTTTGTTTACTAGTTACACGCCGTGAAAAATCAATAAGGAATTTTTTTAAATCGGAAAACAGCCCATCAAGCTCAACCGTAGTACGGCCACGATCATAGCTATCTAAAAGTGCGTTATATGGAGTTAACCCAAGACGCGCGCCTTTGAGCTCTGCAGCTTCTATTGATAGATTTAGCAACTTATTTAAGTGCGGGGCAACTAGTTTAAAATCGCTTTCCTTCTTAGCTTCACGCCAAACCATCTCACATTTATTGGAAGCAACTGCAAGCTCTTCTACTAATCGCGCAGGTAGGGCAGTAGCGTTTATAACCTGACGATTAATCAATTCAAGATTAGCTCGTTCCCAGGCCCCCATATTTGCTACATCTTGCATAGCAATCTCGAGATGCTCTTGCAGGGCTTTATCTGTCATAATTTGATGAACCTTTTTACGTAAGTAAGCAATTTGCTGCCCTCGTGCATCCGAAGATTTTTTCTGCATAATCACTGCTGCATCCCAAGATAAGATTCTATCTATTTGCCCAACTAACCCTAGTTCATTAAATTTATCTTTTACAAATTCATATCCACGCATATGTCTACTTCCGTATAATTTATTAACCCGGTCCTATTTTAACCTTGAAGTTTTTAGAAGCAAGCCTTAACAAAATAGTATTTGCTAAATCCTCCACAAACAATTAAAATGCCACTAAATATACCTTTAAGCCACTATAAAAGCTTAAATTAATTTTCCTTTTTTAAGGACCGCAAATGAATAACTTACATATTTTAGATATTAGTATAGTAGGAGTTTACCTAATTTTATGCCTTATCATTGGGTTAGGGAATATGAAAAAGATCAAAAATATTAGGGATTATACGTTGGGTACAACAAGCGTTTCTAAAGGGATGCTAATAGCCACTCTCTTTGCCACTTCTGTTGGAGCTGCTTCCACTGTTGGAGCTATAGAAAAAGTATATTCCCTAGGATTGTTGTTTGCAATAGCTTTGATGTTTTCCCCTTGTTTTTGGTTTGTAACGGCAAAGATCTTTTCCTCTAATATTGCTAGATTTCAAAAAGCTGGATGCATATCCATAAGCGATGTTATGGAAGTACTCTATGGGAAAACGGGTAAATGGATCACTAATGTTGCCTCTATATGCATGTCTATTGGTGTAGTTGCTCTGCAGATTGCAGCTATTGGGTATTTGCTTAATTATTTTCTAGCCGTACCTAGAGAGGTATGTGTGTTAATAGGGTTTGGCGTAGTAGTTATTTATTCAATCTTTGGCGGTGTCAGAGCGGTTATAGTAACAGATGCATTTCAAAGCTTTATATTGCTTATAGGTATTCCAGCTGCTTGCTTTGCAGCCTATTATGATATAGGTGGATATGATGGTGTCATTAAAAACCTACCCATATCTCATCTCTCCTTGGATATATCAAAAGATAATATTGTTCTATTTTTGAGCCTAGTTTTTTACTTTTTCATTCCATCTTCTAGTGGCACTTATGTTCAAAGATTTTTAATGGCAAGCGATAAAAAACAGCTTAATGACTCCTTACAGTTTGTTGCTTTGATGTCCATACCACTTGTAATAATCGTCATTCTGATCGGCTTTATTGTCAAGGCCAAAGCACCGGAAGTATCTTCAAGCCAAGCATTCTTCTTCTTAGTTAGCAGTTATCTCCCTATAGGCATCAAAGGATTAGTTATAGCTGGAATATTAGCTGCCATTATGTCTACTGCAGATTCATGGCTTAACACTGCAAGCGTATTATGCTCACATGATATTATTAAAACAATCTTTCCTAAAATCACTGAAAAACAAGAGTTGAGAATAGCACAGTTATCGTTGTTATTAATAGCTACTTTAGGAGCTATTTTAGCCCTATATGGCGGCAAAAGTATTATAGGACTGCGCTGGATCGCTGGGAGTTTTTGGGACCCAGTTATATTGGTGCCGCTTGCTGCTGGGTTTCTTGGATTTAAAACTAATACAACATCTTTTCTGGGAGCTGCAATAACTGGCGTTCTATGTGTATTAATAGGAGCCTACCTAGCTGGAGAATTTGCAACCATCAGTCTTTCATGTGGCCTAATAGGTGGAGCCCTAGGTCTTTTTGGAACTCACCTACTACAGAGTCATGCATTGTGGAAAGCACCTAATAACTGGAGGACTGATATTATATATGAAAAATATAATAAAATATGCAGCCGGCTTTTTCAGCATATAAAGTTTAACACTCTACATATATCAATTCAAAGGCGTATAGAAAAACACGGAGAATATTACTACCAATTAGGCATCTTTGGTCTAGTATATTACTTAGTATCTTCGCTTACCTGCACATTTACAGATAGCTCTTTACAGTTATTGGTAATCGGATTAAGACTTGGAGCCCTTGTTTTGTGCTTTCTTTTATGCATGCATGAAGTTTATACATCAAAAAAGTGGCGCAAGAAATATATGCCATTATTTTGGTATTTTTCTCTATGTTATTGCTTTCCATTTTTAAGCATTTACACAGTTTACATATCAGGTGGTGATTTCTTATGGTTAGTAAATTCCATATTATCTGAATTTCTTCTATATGTTTTTGCTGGGTGGTATGCTTGCATAACATTATCATGTATTGGCATGGTAATTGCATTCGCGCTATTTGCAGCAAACGATTACGTTGTGGCATTACATATTAATAATTATGCTGGCATAATTGTATTCCTGCAAGTGTTGTGCGCAGCAGTGATATTTTTCTTTTTAAAACAAAGAGAAAGTAATAATGAGGACAAACTAGAAGCCAAACTGCTGTATAGCAATGGAATTGCGCACGAAGTTATCAATCCCTTACATGGCTCTGCTATGATGGCAGATGTTCTCATAACTACTTTTGCAAACAAGGATAATCCAAGTCAAATAAGTCAGGGAGATTTTGAAGATATTAAAAGGTTATTACATCCTTTTAAGGAATCTAGTATGGGGGCCTTGAAAACCATAGATAGGATGTTGAATTTGGTAAGAACAGATATATCTGTAGCAGATGATATAGGAGTATACAGCATTGATGAATGTGTAGAAAGTTCTCTGGATTTATATGGTCTTAGTGTAAAAGATCTTAAAAGAATTCAAGTTAGAAAAGAAAATAACTTTAAATTTAAAGGCAGCAAGCATTTTTTAATACATGTAATTAATAACTTAATCAGTAATGCATTGAAGCATGCTGGGTCGGCTAGCAATATTTATATATGGTATGAGGACAAAGAACTACACTTTAAAGATGACGGATATGGAATTGCTCCTAATAAGCTACCACATATATTTCAAGCATTTGATAAGAAAGGTTGTACATCTGGAACTGGCATAGGCCTTCCATTTTGCAAACAGGTAATGGTGAGCATGGGCGGAGGAATTGAATGTAATTCTACCTTAGGTAATGGTACAGAATTTATACTTGTGTTTGCCGAAGCTTACATCGTATGAAGTTTCCGTAGGCTAGATATTTTCGTATAAATTTTCAGCTTGCCTTCAAATCACGGTAACTTTATAAATCTCTATATATACCATCTAAACTGCCGAGGCTTTCTATGGCTACAAAACAATCTCAGAACTCTATGAAATCAATTCTTGCGTCCTCTTTAGGTAATGCGCTTGAGTGGTACGAGTATATGATCTATGCATATTTCACATCGGTAATCGGCGCTTTATTTTTTCCACTTGAGAACAAATTTGTTGGCACATTGTTAGCTTTTGCAACTTTTGCTATTGGCCTTGCGGCACGCCCTATAGGCGGAATAATTTTTGGTTATATAGGCGATAGGTACAGCAGAAAAAAGATGCTTACCATAACTATGTTTTTAATGTCGATTCCAACTATGTGCATAGGGCTTCTGCCAACATATGCCCAAATTGGCATATTGGCTCCTATTATGTTAGTATTACTCAGGATAATTCAAGGTGTTGCATTGGGTGGAGAATTTGGAGCTTCTTGCGTTTATTTATATGAATCTGTGCCAGAAAATAAACGTGGTTTTTATGGAACATTAGCATTAACCGGTGTAGGTGTTGGACTAACCTTAAGCTCACTTACCATTCTAATACTCGAAGCCTCCGTAACTAAAGAACAGCTCTATTCTTTTGCCTGGAGAATACCTTTTTTTATTAGCGTGCTAGGCAGTATGGTTGCATTCTACATGCGTATGAACTTACTTGAATCTAGAGATTTTACTAAGATAAGGGATACTGCTAATCTCGTTAAGAACCCTTTATTAGAAATGCTTAAAAACCATAAGATTACCTTACTTACTCTTTTTGGAATTTTTCTCACCACACAAGTAGCATTCTTTGTTGTTTTTGTTTTTGGCAAGACGATGATGATAGATTTTTTACACTTTGAGAATAACGTTGCTGGAGCATTTAGCTTGGTTGCAGTAGTAAGTTATACCTTATCTACAGTAGTTTTTGGCTATTACTCAGATAAAATCGATAAACGTTATATTATTCTAGCTGGAACCATTATTATGTTCTTGGCGGCCTATCCACTCATTATGGCACTAAAGGGAGGAAATGCTGCATACATACTTACCATGTGCATTTTATTTGGCACATTGATGGGCATGACGGAAGGAACTTTAAACCCCCTTGTAGCCTCATCTTTCCCAACTAATATAAGAGCCACTAGTGTTGCATTCTGCTGGAACTTTACTTCTATCGCTTTTGGTGGTGTGGCACCTATAATTTCTATGTGGCTTATCAATATAATTGGTGGAGTTGAAGCTGTAGCATATTATTTTATGACAGTCTGCGCAGTTACCATTGCAACCCTTATACAACTTATTTATAGACGTAGTAAAGTCACAACATCAACCGCTCCAGAAATGGAAAGTGCAGCGCAATCTTCAGTTTGAGATTGCGCTTATACAGCTAATTTTATACCGTCGTAGCTATAGATAAAACACTTTAGCTTTCTGAAACTACTGTATTCTCAAAAGCTGCAAGTCTATGTTTACAGCGAACCACTGAACCAACTAGACATGCCAATGCAGCCCCAACCATTGCACAAACTGGAATTATAGTTAGTGCGTATTTGTAGACTTCAAGATCATACTGTCTGAGACCATCACCCGTAAGCGTGCCGCCCCAAAAAACATCCATTACTTTTCCTATGATAGTGTGAAAAAATGATCCACCCAGCATATTAGTGCAGTTTAGGAAAGCAATTGTTACTCCAAGACTTTTTGGTGCTACAAGACCTGAGCAAGCTACAAACACTATAGCTTGATAACAACACATGATGCCGAGCGCAAAAAATATGCAACAAAGCAGGGATGAATTATATGTGCTGCTAAGTGAAAATAGGAGGAAAGCAAGAAGTGCCATACCTAATCCACATGTGGCTATAACCGGGTAATTACCAAATTTTTTACTACATAAAGCAAGTAATGGTCCTCCTATTAACATACCAAAATAAACAAATGATACACATCCTGCTGCATCCCCCTTGCCTATAGAATAAGCAGCCATAAGATATTGCACACCCCAAACATCCGCAAACCCTTCTAGTGAACCCACCATAAGCAAATTTGCAAGTGCTAATAGCCAGATTACGCGCGAAGAAAGAACATCTATTAAATTTGTTAACTTAAAAGCTTCACCATCTTTAGTATTCTTTGCGTTTACCCCAGACTGCAGCGCAATATAGGTACCGCAACCAATCAAGATAGATGTAACTGCAAGCACCAATGCAACATTTTGCCAGTTATACATTTCAATTAATGAGCTAACTGGTTTACCACCATATACTGCCCCCAT
>CAYWJW010000022.1:20527-23914 GCA_964458795.1 uncultured Candidatus Jidaibacter sp.
CCCCATAAGCCCAAAAGTGAATGAAAAGCCTATCATTTTGGCATATTGCTCTTTTGGGAACCATTCGGATATCACTTTAGAAACACTAAGGAAACCTACCCCTGATCCTGCTCCTACTAAAAATCTACAGAACAGTGCCACATAGAAGTTCTCGGTGTAAGTAAATGCAATAGTAGCAAGACCGCAAAGCATAGCAAAGACAAAAAGAACGTATCTTACGCTAAAGCGCTCTAAAGCAATAGCAACTGGGATTTGCATTCCAGCATAGCCATAGTAATAAAACGCCGCCAATAAGCCAAAATGCGTGGCATCAATGGAGAATTGTCCCATGATTTGATGCATCATCAACCCTGGCCAAAGGCGGGGTATAAATTGATAAGCAAAAAATAATAGTGGAAATAGCCACATAAAATATGGCAGATATTTACGATTTTGAGTGAGCATATACAACCTCATTTGTGTAAGGATTTTAAAATTTTAATGATGAGAAATGGATGTGAAAATATGTATCGGCCTTAGCCGATAATAATTAGAGAGATGGTAGCTATGTTAAAATGCTTATACGCCATGTGCGCATTCTATTATAAATTCGCATACATAGTCAAGGCATTTATAACACTTCTTTGTTTAGTTCAAGTTTAATGCGCCATACAACCGCATCACTGTCATACTGCTGCTTGACAGCAGTATCCATAGAACAACATAGATACCGCATAGTATTGATAGAAAACTCGAAATTTACTAACCACCTATATTTACCATAAGCGTTGACATACATTATATATGGATACCGCTGTCAAGCAGCGGTATGACAATTCTTTTTATATCGATGCTTTACTACTTTTTCCTCAAGTTCTCTAATGTATGTCAAGGCATTTATAACTAAAAAATATTTTCGTCTGGGACTTCCATAAGCTTTTCGGGTCAGGTATACTAATAAATATAAGATAGAAGAAGTATGCTTATAAAGGATCAATAATTATATGCTGGAAACAATCATTCAGCATGGCAGAAGTGGCGACCCTAGTTTTTCAAGTTAATGGAGCACAAAATGATAAAGAGTCTGTTTTTCAGATTTCTACTTATAATTGTAATACCAATTTTGGTTCTGCAATTTGTTGGGCTATATATTTTTTATGAACGACATTGGGAAACGGTCTCTAAAAGGCTTGAGACTAATCTGGTAGGTGAAGTAAAAACTATATATAGAGAGCTGCAAAACAAAGATATTGACGAGGCTGTCACTATCGCCAACCTATTAAGTTTTCAAATTTCCGAAATCACAGCTGATATCAATAAGATCAAATATTTAGGAAAATCAGATTCATATTTAAAAGAGTTATCTGCGCAGATTTCTACAGCACTTGCAAAACCAGTATTTGCTGAATACTCGCAAGATAAGGGGGAGATAATAATAAATATCTTTCATAAACCTGGAGTTGTTTATGCCCTTAAATTTTCGCATAAAAAAATACATAGCCCAACGGTAATAATATTTTTCCTTTGGATGGTTGGCGCTGCTTTTCTGCTTATTCTGATATCTGTAGTATTTATGAAAAATCAGATACGCGCTATTTTACAACTTGCAGATGCCGCAGAAAAACTAGGCAAAGGTCAGGAAATTTATAAGTTCAGGCCCACTGGAGCTAAGGAGGTACGTGCTGCGGGAAAAGCATTTTTACAGATGAAAGCAAGGATAGAAAGGCAGATTTATTATCGTTCGCAACTGCTTGCTCATATCTCACATGACCTGAGAACTCCTCTGACAAGAATGCGCCTTTCTACCGAGTTTATAGAAAATAAAGAATTAGCAACTGATCTTAATAGCGAGATCAAATTAATGGAAAATATAATTGATGAATATTTAAATTTCGCAAAAGAAGAAGGAAATGAACGTTTAGAAAAATTTGATCTAGTAAACTGCATAACCAAGTTAGTTAAAGCCTATAATGATTCTAGAATCACTTTTTCGAGCAAAACAACAAAATGCATGGCAAATCTTAAACCTCATGCCTTTGAGCGAGCCGTTAATAACTTGATAGATAATGCTCTAAACTTCTGCAAGCATCAAGTTAGACTAGAGTTTACCGTAAAGGGTGAGCACTGGTATCTTTATATCGATGATGATGGCAAAGGTATACCTAAGAGCTATTATAAGAAAGTTTTTAAACCTTTTTATAAACTTGATAAAGCTTCTAAAGGCTTTGGATTGGGACTTGCTGCTGTTAAAAGTATTATTTATGGTCAGGGAGGAAAAATAAAGCTTGCTAAGGGCGAACTTGGAGGCTTAAGGGTAATAGTGAAAGTACCGTTGTAGTTTATTAAAAAATATTTTGCACAGGGACTTCCATAAGCTTTCTGAGTCAAGTATACTAATAAATATAAGATAAGAAAGTTGTGCCTAAAGCAAGGGTCATCCTGAACTTGTTTCAGGATCTTACAGAAGGCTTAGGGAGATGCTGAAATAAATTCAACATGACAAACCTCAATCTCAAGAAACCTCCTGTTTCCACCTGTTATTTAAAAATAAAAACAAGGAAATATGAGGCCTCCACCTGTTAAAACAGGTAAAAAATTGTAGGTTGGAAATATTTATGTCGGGTAAAATTAATTTAACGAGAGTATATGAAGAAATTTACTGATAAAAAACTGCTGATAGGGTCACACAGCAATTATAAAATCGGGCAGCTTGGCAAATACTTTGCTGAACATGGGCACAATTTTGAATTTGTTTCACCAGCTGAATTCAATATACCAGCTCCGCCAGAAGTTGGAGTTACATTTGAAGAAAACTGCCAAACTAAAGCAAAATATTACGGAGACATAATTGGTTTAGTATCTGTATCAGATGACTCAGGGATATGTATTGATGCCCTAGGGGGCGCGCCTGGAATCTATACCGCTGACTGGGCAGTGAATGGAGACTTTATACCTGCAATTGCAAGGATGAAGTGTGAACTAAATGCCAAACCTGGTAAAAAATATGACGCCAAGATGGTATCTGTAATTTCAATCTACTGGCCTGAGCATTCTGCGCTTTATAGCTTTAGGGCTGAAACTGATGGCTATGTTAATTTTGATCTAGAAAACACAGGCGGCGTAGGTTTTCAACCGGTTTTCTACCCACATCCTTTTGATGTTCCTGCAAGTCTACTTGATGAAACACAGTTCAAAGAGGTGAATGCAAGGGCAAAATCGCTTAAAAAACTGCTTGATGCATGTTTTTAATTATGCTTATACTGCTAATCAATGGGGTTTGAATCAATGAAAAAATACATCGTAAGTTTTGCCATAACGCTTCTACTATCTATGCCGCTTACAAGCTTAGCTACCGAAGAGGTTAAAAAAAATGAATCCACTCTCACCATCCAGCAAACGCTCGCTAAT
>CAYWJW010000023.1:0-23863 GCA_964458795.1 uncultured Candidatus Jidaibacter sp.
AAACGCAAGATAGTGCCTTTTGAGCAGCTATTGTACCATCAAATGTTTCTGGTTTTATTTGACAGTTATCGCAGTTGCCGCAAGGATCAGATTTATCACCAAAGTAGCTAAGCAGGATTTGCCTTCTGCAATAAGCCGATTCGCACAGTCCTATAAGAGCGTTGAGTTTTCGATGCTCAATGCGTTTTTGATTCTCAGGGCTTTCTGCGTCATCTATCCAACTTCTTTGCATAGCCGCATCGTCTATGCCGTAGATCATATAAGCATTAGCAGGCGAATCATCTCTGCCAGCTCTGCCTGTTTCTTGGTAATAAGCTTCAATGTTTTTGGGGATATTCATATGCACTACGAAGCGCACATCAGGTTTATCTATTCCCATACCAAAGGCGATAGTGGCAACAATAATAGTTTTTTCTTCTCGTAAAAATTTAGTTTGGTTTGCTTCTCTTGTTTTGTTATCCAAGCCTGCATGATAGGGTAAAGCATCTATTCCTTGTTCTTTCAACCACGCTGCCATGTCATCAACCTTCTTGCGAGAGATACAATATACTATGCCGCTGTCATCTGGGTGATGCTCCTTAATAAAATTCAAGACCTGTAGTTTCGGGTTATTGCGATAGGTAATTCTGTAATGGATGTTTGGTCGGTCAAATCCATTAATAAAGGTCCTGCCGTTTTGTAACCCAAGCTTTTCTATGATGTCTTGGCGAGTAGGCTCGTCTGCAGTGGCGGTTAGAGCAATTCTTGGAATACTTGGGAATTTTTCTTGCAGGATAGATAATGCAGCGTAATGCGGGCGAAAGTCATGACCCCATTGGGAGATGCAGTGAGCTTCATCAATGGCGAATAAAGCTAATTTGCAGGATGATAATAATTCTAAGAATTCAGGCATTATTAGGCGTTCAGGAGCTACATAGAGCAGGTCTAACTGGTTAGCTTGGAGTTTTTCTATAACTTGTTGCACATAGCCTTTTGATAAAGAAGAGTTAATCGCTGCTGCAGCAATGCCGATTTGGTCTAACGCGGTGATTTGATCTTGCATTAGGGCGATTAGCGGAGAGACCACTATGCCAACACCATCACGGCAAAGCGATGGGATTTGATAGCACAGGGATTTACCTCCCCCTGTGGGCATTAGTACAAAGGCATTGTGGCCTGCTATTATATGCTCAACAATTTTGGCTTGTTGTCCACGGAACTCTTTATAGCCGTATTTCTCTTTAAGAATTTCAAGGGGATTTGCCATTTATATATTTCTAAACCAGAAATAGCGCTCAGCTTTATCCAAAACATCACATGTCAAAGTGATTTTACTCATAACAGTTCTCCCAAATATATCCTAATTGATAGTATTATACAAATAGGAATAACTGTATGGAAGCCCCTAAGTGAAATTTTATTTGTAATCCTCTCCAATACTAGGGCATATTGTCTTGGATTTCAAACGTGTTAGGTAGTTAAGTATATTACTGAGCCTTTAAGCTTGAGATGACTGGAATTGTTGCTCCCAATATTTTTTGAACCGCATCAAGCGAGTTGTAGAGAGGGTGGGGTCTTTGGGAAGGTGCACCTTTCCACTTCTAGTAACTAAAGCTCCTGACTCTACAAAATAGACTTCTTTTGCACCGCAGTTCATAAAATCTGTTACGATTTTTGTACATTCATCAAGATCTTGTGACAATCTATCCATGTTCTGAATGAAGATATTATCTCCTTCACTAATAAATTCTAGTAGTGCCTTAAGTTGTGGCATATTGCTATCATCCTTAGAATCTATATCTGTAAAAACTTTATCCAGCTTTATACCTTCAAGCTGTTTATGAGAATCCAGATCAGAGCTACTCGCTTTAATATATCCTATATTTCTACTTAACATGGTTCCTCCAATGAAATGAAATTACACCCCTAATCTACACTCGAACTAGTTAAGTGCTTCCCAGAGGGTATAGATCGATGTTGTCTATATTCAAGATAAATGTTGGCATATAACACATACTATTATAGCAACATTCTATATTATCTTTTCTACACTACATCTGGCTTTGCATGACTTAGTCAGCTATCGTCACATAAAAGTATAACATATTTCTGCGATACCAAGAAGAAATTTTATATAAGATTTGCCACATTAAGTTCAGTTATACAATTAACGAGATATAAGGCTTGCAGAGACCATGGCACCGGCTAGTGTTGCTGTTGGTATAAGAGGAATAGCGCCGGCTAGATCCCAAATTTCCTTGGTTTTCGTCGATAAATCATCACTATCAGGATTGCGGAGATACTCTATAATACTTTTCAAGGTACGACCATTATACTTATTTGCACCAGCTATCCCAGCTATTCCACATATTGTTGCGCTCAAAGTTATGATTGCAGCATGTGTTTTAGATTGTGCGCACAGAATTGGGGAGGCTACTGTTCCTAAGGTGACGCCCAAGCTAAAAGTACGAACATTCCATTCACGTGGGTAATACTCCAACACATCAAAGAATTTACCAAAAGTTAAGCATCCAAACCCGGTCAGTAGTGACCCTGCTAGTATCTTCACGCCCACAGGGATGGTAAAGCTTGGCATTGATTTACATAGCTTCAGTATTTCATATATATATTTAATTTGAGACATATTAACCACAATTATTTATGGAGCTAATTATAACAAAAACAATCAGTTATTGCAACTAGAAGTTGAATTATTATTCCCTGACTTAGCTATACTGTCCCAAACTATTTGTTATAATATGGTTAGTCAGTCTTCATAATTTTCTTCTACGTACACAAATACCTTGCCGCAGTAAGGGCAAGTGATGTCGAAAGCATCGTGTTTAATTTCCAAGTAGATTTTTGGATGTCCAAGCGAGCCATTGCCGCCATCACAACTAACGCTTCTTTGCTTTACAATTCTCTTATCGGCAATAGTCATGTTTTCGCTTTTTGTCATATGCTAACTAATATACTATATATTTTAATGGCTTAATCAAGGCTGCCCTAGTTTATCTTTTAGAAGCATATTGACGGAATTAGGATTTGCCTTGCCTTGGCTTAATTTCATAACTTGCCCTACGAAGAAGCCAAATAGTTTATCCTTGCCAGATTTATATTCAGCAACCTTATCCTGATTTTGGGCAATCACATCATCGATAATTTTCTCAATGGCGCTATTATCGCTAACCTGAGTTAAGCCTTCGCGTTCAACAATTGCGCGGGCGCTCCCACCTTCGGTAAACATAACATCGAAGACCTGCTTGGCGATTTTACCGGAGATGGTATTATCCTTGATCAGCTCTAACAGCTCAGACATTTGTCTTGCAGATATAGGAGATTTTTGTATGCTCAATCCATCTTTATTTAGCCGTGCAAATAGCTCGCCGGTAATCCAATTGGCTGCCATTTTAGCATCCGAATGTATTGCTACCTCTTCAAAATACTCAGCTACAATTTTTTCAGCTACCAGTACGGAAGCATCATAATGGGATAGACCCATTTGTTCAGTATAGCGTTTAATTTTTTGATCAGGCAATTCAGGTAGACTACTTTTAATTTTTTCTACATATTCAGTGGTTAAGTTAAGAGGAAGTAAGTCCGGATCTGGGAAATATCGGTAATCATGCGCTTCTTCTTTTGAGCGCATCGTACGGGTTTCACCGGTAGATGCATCAAATAGTCGGGTTTCTTGAATCACTGCAGAACCGCTTTCTATAAGGTTCACTTGACGTTCAGCTTCATGCTCAATTGCGCGCATTACATTGCGAATAGAATTCACGTTTTTAATTTCTGCGCGAGTTCCAAGTTTAGTTTCTCCCACGCGCCTTACTGAGACGTTAGCATCACAGCGCAATGAGCCCTTTTCCATGTCTCCATCACATGTGCCTAAATAGCGCACAATAGAACGCAACTTCTTTAAATATTCACCAGCCTCTTCGCTGGTTCTAATATCGGGCTCAGATACTATCTCCATTAGAGCCACTCCTGCACGGTTAAGATCTATAAAGCTCTCATTTGGGCTTTGATCGTGCAAGCTCTTTCCGGCATCTTGTTCCAAGTGGATTCTAGTTATACCAACTTCTTTTACACTGCCATCTGGCATATCTAGGAAAATTGTTCCCTTTCCCACAATAGGGTGATGGAATTGTGAGATTTGGTATCCGGAGGGCAAGTCGGGATAGAAATAATTTTTGCGATCAAACACGCTCGTTAAGTTTATTTTTGCATTAAGACCTAAGCCGGTTTTTACAGCCTGCTCAACACATTTGGAGTTTAGAGTTGGTAACATCCCAGGAAAGCCTGCATCGATGAAAGCTACTTGGGTGTTAGGCTCAGCCCCAAAATCCGTAGGTGCGCCAGAAAACAGCTTTGAGTTCGATATGACCTGCGCATGTACTTCAAGACCAATTACCATTTCCCAATCGCCAGTAACGCCTTTAACTATGCCTGCCATGGTTTTTATACCTTCTTAATTTTGTTGATTATGTTTACCATTTTACTCGCAATCTTTCAAGAATTGCTTTTTATTTTTAAATTGGTATTACTTAGTATACTTGACGAGTATGGGCAGTGGCAGTCCCTAAGTGAATATTTTTCACACCGCATATCTATCATTCTACCTGCCTCTTTGTTAGGTGCCAAGAGACTAGGATTGAAGTGATGAGCACTGACAGTATTATCATTAGAGAGTATTCTACTGGTAAGTGAAAGCCCTGCATGGCTGCAATCATCTTGAATCCGACAAATCCCAGTATAATTGAGATACCATATTTTAAATATCTGAAGCGTTCAACTAGTCTCTCTAACATAAAGTAGAGTGAGCGTAGGCCTAGGATTGCAAATATATTTGAAGTAAATACTATGAAGGTATTTTGGGTAATTGCTAGTATTGCAGGAATAGAATCGAGAGCGAAGATGAGATCGGTCTTCTCAACCAGTATAAGGGCTATAAAAAGTGGAGTGAACTTTCTGTGGCCATTTTCTAAAACAACGAATTTATCACCATAAATTTTGCTGGTTGTCTTCCCGAAGCGCTTTAAGAAGGACATCGTGTTACTGGTCTCACCAGTTAATGGACCATTAGTTTCCATGAAAAATATCTTTATGGCGCTTATAATCAACAAACTGCCAAATATGTAAAATATCCAGGTGAAATGTTGAAAGAGGTAAATGCCTCCTGTAATCATAATCAAACGCATAAATATAGCGCCTAGTATCCCCCAGTACAGAACTCTGTGCTGGAACCTCGCCGGTATTTTAAAATGCATAAAGATTAGTAAAAAGACAAAAACATTATCCATGCTTAGCGCAAGCTCTACTACATAACCTGTGATGAACTCAAGCGCCATAACTCTGCCGCCATAAAAGTAAATGAATGTACAGAATATTGAGGCAAGTAGCACCCAAATACTCACCATGGTGGAAGATTCCCATAGAGTTATTTTATGGGCTCTCTTGTGAAATGATTTAAGATCTATAACAGTGACTACCATTACAAATGCAATAAAGCCGATCCAAAAATATAATGGGAATTCCATGCGTTTACTTTATTAACTCGTTTCAAGATTAATAAGGCATAATACTCCATATTTCAATTAAAATGAGAGTTATAACTCTCATATTGCGCGCGCTAAGCAAACTATATATACTTTATATCAATTCTAGGAACTTAAATGGCACTTAAGATCATAATTAATGCAATTGGTAAAATAACTGAACGAGAGCTTATCACCCTTACTCAGGAATATATAAAGCGTACCAAGTGGAATGTGATAGTTAATGAATTCAATCAGGCTCAGGAAGGTAGTGCATCGATTAATAAAGTTAAGGAGGCTAAGTCCCTTTGGCCTTCTGAGACGAGTGCATCGTATATTGTAGCTCTAGATGAAAAAGGTGAAGAATTAACTAGTAGCGAGTTTGCACACACAATTGCGAAGCTTGAAGAAAGAGGGATCAACAAACTTTATTTCCTGTTAGGTGGCGCTGATGGACACGATGCAAAAACCTTAAAAAATGCTGACCTAACTATTTCACTAGGCAAAATGACCATGCCGCACAAGCTTGCTAGACTTATTTTGATTGAACAAATATATCGAGCATTTACCATAAACACCAGGCATCCATATCATAGGTAGTTATACCTATTCTTATTGATGGTAAGCGTCAGCAGGAGATGTAGGTTGTACAAGATTATCCGAACCTTCCTGTGAAGGCAGAGGATTTTCTCTATCAAATGGTAAAGACGCAATAGTGCTACGACCATAGTAAGCTCCAGGCTCTGGAGTATACCCACCCGGACCTGCATACCCACCAACACTTGGAGATGAATAACCCCCCTCTGGGCCTGGGTAGCCTCCTGGACCCGCATAGCCCATTTTAGCTGCATTGTCATGCTGCTCTATGGTCTGATCTGAAGAAGGTATGTATAGCTTGCCGACTTCAGTTTTCCCAGATAATAGATCTGCTGCAGTGTTGCCATTATCATCTTTAATATCAGGGTTAGCACCGCGGCTTTTAAGGAAATCTACCACACTGAGGTTACCAGATTTTACTGCAAGGTGTAGACAAGTTTGCCCGCCATCAAAAGCTTTTTCATTGATAGATGGGTTTGTATTATTAAATAATCTTGTTATGAGTTCAGCAGTCTTACTTTCAGAAAAATGCTTCGAGTTTACGAGAAATTTAAATGAGCGAAAAAAGTCAGTAGCATCCTCCTTGTTTGTGCTGGAATCTACTGGGGGAGCGGATGGTTGGATATTGTGAGGAATCTTGTATTGCTGAGTCTCATGTGGTTGCTGAACAAATACAGTTTTCTCAATAAATACAGGCTTTTCTATAACCATCACTTCTTTCTTAGGTTCTGGTATGACATCTGGCATCAATTTGGCGATAACCGTATTGAGGTTATTGGCTACTATGGCCACATCTGCTGCTGTTTCACCCTTGTCATCTTTAATATCTTTATTCGCGCCACGACTTGTAAGATAGTCTATTATTCCTGAGTGCCCGTACTTTGCTGCAAGGTGCAGGAACGTCTGCCCCCCCTCAAAGTGTTTGCCATTTATGTCTAGGTTCATGCGATTCAGTAATGCTTCGACCAAAGATACAGAACCGCTTTCAGAATAATGCTGCTTCATATCTAAAATGGATTTAAATTCCGATTTTGCTACCACTTTAACTTTACGATCTTCCAACATATTTTTAGCAAATGTTGCTTGCCCTCTCTCAATGGCTAGTTGCACTGGGTACTTACCGGTAACAGGATCCTTGCTATTAAGCACGTCAGAAGAACTTTTTGAACGCAAATAATCAGCAATATCCGCAGAAGCATGATTAATTGCAAAAACAAAAGATTTCGAATCCACTTTGGCACCCATATTGCAAAGTTGAGTAACAATATTGTTTTGTCCTTTTTCAACAGCTTCAAGTAGAGGTGCTTTGTTATTTCCCGGATTTACTTTATTGGGGCTGGCACCGTGTTGCAGTAATAGACTAACCATTTCCACATTATTGTTCTGGATTGAGTAATGCAGAGGGATATTATAGTAGCTATCTTCAGCATCAGGGCTTATGCCAAATTTAATAATTGTATCGGCGTTTTCATACCAATTATTCTTTACCGAATGATGGAGTAATTCTTTATTCTCTGGATCTCGTTCATTGAACGTAGCCCCAAGTTTATAGAACAGCTTCTCAGCACATTTGTAATGGTTGTTATAAAGTGCTTGGTACACCGTATTATCAAGATTCGGAACTTGGCTACAATCAGATCTCAACTGTATGTAAAACTCAATTACACTTTCAATTCCATTCTTTGCAGCTTTTGTGATGAAGTATGAAGTCAATATCTCGGGTTCATATTGTGCAATGACCTTTTTCAAAGAAGCTGGGCTTTCATATCTAATTATAGTTTTGGCAATGCTACCATTCTCTCTATCAAGTGCATCATAAAGAGGTGACTTACCTTCATCGTTGCGTGTATGCACATCTGCGCCATTTTTTAAGAGTGTATTAACTTTTACTGAATCATCTAGTTTTACGGAGTTGTGTAGCAAAGAGTTGCCTTGCGCGTCTTTGAAATTCACATTACCATTCAGTGAGCAGATGTATTTGAACACATCATTTTTGCCGGTAAGCGCGTAATAAACAGGTATGTTTCCCTGAGAGTCATATGAATTAATATCAACGCCATAATTTACAAGGAAACCTATAGAGTTTATATGACCATACTCAGCCGCCTTATTGATTAATTCGGAGCCTTCAACGCTTACATCAAGCGTGGCTCCTTTATTGTCAAGCATATATGCTATGTCTACATGGCCCTTAATTAGCGCTCTTCCCATAGGCGAATATCCATATGCATCCAGCGAATTTTTGTCGATTACTTCTTTGCTTATTAAGCTTTCCACAGCATATGCATTTCCATAGCTTGCCGCGATGTGAAGCAGCGTAGACTTAGTATTAGGGTTGAAAATTGTTAAGTCTGCATTGGCTTTAACCAATAAATCAAATAAGTCTTGCTTATGCAATGCTATGGAGTAACAAATCGCTGTGTTGCCACTTTCATCAACAGAGTTAAGTTGATTGCTTTTATCTAGCAAAATTCTAACAGCTTCTGTAACACCATTTTGCACAGCGGTGTGAAGTAATGTAGCCTTGGTAGTAGGATTGCAAGCATCTAAGTTTGCGCCGTTATCGACTAGTAACTTGAAGAGTTCTGGATCTGGCACCAATATATCGGGCTTAGTTGTATATGCAATTAATGAGTAGTGAGTGGGAACATTGCCCCCCTCATCAACAAAATTGATATCTGCTCCTTTTTTGATTAGGAATTCAATTGTATCCTTCTGCCTTTCTTTAACTGAATTATGCAGAAGTGTTGCATGTCCTTTCATGCCCATATCTAATACTGCGCCCTTTTCAAATAACGTGTTCGCGATCTTAACATCATGCGCTCTAAGTGCTAAGTATAGAGGGGTATATCCATCTTTATTGGCAAGGTTTATATTAGCTTTACGAGCCAGCAAATAGTTAATCAGATTTTCATCTTGATGCTTCACTGCAGCATGCATATATCCATACTTTTCGCTGTTAACATCTGATCCAAAAAACAGCCATATTTTTGTGGTTACTGAATTATACCATCTACTTACACCCATTTGTATACTCCTTAAAGTTCTGCAATATCATATCGCAAAACTTTTCTGAGTGCACGCAATAAGTTAAAATTTTATTGTTAATTAAGTCTATGTAATTAAAGGATCAAATATTGAGCTTGGGAGATAGCAAAGTGCTGTCCTTCAAGAAAATCTTAACATTTCGAACATTGACAAATATTAACCTATTATTCATAATCCGAAAAACAACATTGAGTTTAATAGAGTGTGGGATAAAGAACAAATGAGGTATTTCGCCTGGGTGCGAATGCGCGAACTTTATAAAAAAAATATAGAGGGTGCTTCTCCTGAAGAAATAGAAAAAATAAAAGCTGAATATAAAGTAGCTAAGACTAAATTATATAGGGAGCAATTTAAACAAGATTTCCCTAAATATGAAAAACAAATAGCGGATAATGAAGATTTAGCTCGTTTGGCACAAGAGAATATTAAAAAAGTTATAGCTCCCTTTTATCCTCCAATACAAAATGAGATGGAAACGCGTGAATCTAGATTAACTGAACCAGGAAAAGCAGTATTTGAATTGAAAAAGAATTTCTTTTTCTGTGCTACAGTATTAGCTTTAGGATCTTATGATTTAATCAAATATCTTTTTTACGAGACTCCGCCTTCTATACCTATAAATTTGTTAGGAATAGCAGTGTTGACATGGATTATGCACCAAAAACCTCCTAAAGATATAGACCAACCAAGCAATCCTAGAACTGCATATGATGAACTCTGGTATCCCATCACTCGTTCTTTCTCGGAACTTGTACAAGAAATGATAAACCATCCTACTAAATATCCGGCACGACAATACCCTAATTATAAAAACTTTATAAACAATAATGAAAATAATACAGAGAGAAGTCACTAATGAAAGAACAAGAACGAAAAATTATGCATACAAGTTTCTTAGATGAAAATCTAGAGATCACCGAAGATAAATATGCTATATCATATGTTAAGAAAGCTTATGCTTCAGCGGCTACTGATGAAGAAAGAATGGGTAAAGAACATGGTTTTTTGATTATACAAAAACCTGGGATAATTTATCGAGCCGATGTGGCGCAGCGTATCGGTGATAAGGCTTTTATTGTAAAAACTGGTCAAACGGAATTTGTCAGTTTAAAAAAATTTATAAAAGCCTCACATAAAATAATATGGGGATCTAGCGATACTACTATACATCCAAAAGAGCATTTATATCATTGGACATGGCTAGTTGATAAAGCTAAAGCTGAAGAATTAGAAGAATCTATAGAATTAGACTCAGGCCCCGAAGAAATAGCTGCTAAAACTCCTATTCTTTATAATCAATTGGGAGAATATAATGTATACAATCCTGGAGTCCTTACTGATATATTAAAAACAGTGACTCAAATTGCAGTTGCTGTTAAAGGCTGTACTGTTTTAGGTAACTTAGGATATAAGGCAATTAATGATAGTCCGGAAACTGTAATAAGAAATGGGGGCTCAGTTATGTTTTATCGTGCCTTAGGTTTATATGGCGCTTATCATGCAGGTATTTTAGGTAGTACAGTAGCTGGATTAGGAGCTAAAGCCATAACTGATAGTCTATTTCCTACAGATCATCTTCCTAGATATCATAATTGTTCTACCTGGGCCTTAGAGAAGTTGCGCAAGTTGGATATTAAAGAAATAAATGAAACAATTACACCTACTCTTCTAGCATATATTTGTGATAGAGGGGCTCATATGGCAAGTTTGTATGTAGGTAATAATGAGGAAATCAAAAAAGCTTTAGAGTTCTATAATCGCGTATTAATACGTCCTAAGGTTCCTATTATAGCTAATTTAGAAGATTGTGCTCAAGATATTATATATCGTCAGGAAAAAGCTGCTGTACGTCAAGCATTAGTTGCTGTTACTGCTAATGTAATTCCACCGGCAGTAACTGAAATTGGGAAAACCACTACTAATTGCTTATCTTTATGAATCAGGAGCTTAGGTGGAATTCGCTTTGTATTGAGGTCCTATAGAGAATTTATAAGACCTTTTTCTATGGATCTGCCGATCAAAGAACGCTCTGCTAGCACTTCTTCTAAAGCCTTGCTACATGTAATATGTTGCTGTTTTTTGTTACAGATACTTCCGGTATAGTTGGTTGGCTGCTTGGTTGGCTATTACACAGGTCTATTAAGTATCATGATGAGGTGAGCTTCGCAAAAATTTCAGTATTGGAAGAGACATAAAATGAGTATTCATGACAGTATCTTATTAGCCACAAGCAACCCAACAAGAGCAAGCAAGGTGAATATGGCCCCTACAAAGAAGGTAATTGATGATCCAAATTGATCCCACAATACTCCTGCAATAATGCTTGAAGCAAGAGCCGCAATTCCGCTTACAAAATAAAACACACCATAAGCTGTTCCCCGCAATTTGGAAGGTGTAGCATCTGTTACCATAGTTGCTAGTAACCCTTGAGTGAATGCCATGTGCATTCCCCAAAGGCCTAGGCCTAGGCCAAGCATCCATACGTTATTGCTGAACCCCAATACTAGATCGGCAGCTAACAGAAAAGTTATGCCAATAACCAAGATCCTCTTTCTGTTCATATTATCGGAGAGAATCCCTACGGGATAAGCTGCAAAGGCATAAATGATATTCATCACAACCATTACGAGTGGTACAAATGTTATTGGAATTCCTATATCTTTAGCCTTCAAAATCAAGAATGCATCACTAAATCTTGCAAGAGTGAACGCGCCAGAGATAACAACTATTTGCCAGTAAGCAGGACCTACGTTAAAAATATCTCTAATTTTAAATTTATGCTTAGTTTGAGTATAGTGCCTGACTTTGGGTTCTTTTACGCCGATTGCGAGAGTAATGACAGAAAGTATAGCTGGAACCACAGCTATCCAGAGTACAAGACGAATATTGCCGGACAGCGCGAGCATACCTGCGACCGCTAGCAATGGGCCTAAAAATGCTCCTACCGTATCTAGTGATTGGCGAAGACCAAAGCAAGTGCCTCGTATTTTGGGAGGAGCTATATCACCTATCATGGCATCGCGCGGAGCACCGCGTATTCCCTTGCCAATACGATCAAAGAAACGGGCGACTAATACTAAATGTATAGTATTAGCAATTGGGAAAAGAGGCTTGGTAAATGCAGCGATTCCATAACCTATCATCGTGAGCAACTTGCGTTTGCGCAAGTAGTCACTGAGTGTGCCTGCAAATATCTTAACAATTAGAGAAGTAGATTCAGCTATCCCCTCAACTATGCCAACATAGGCCATACTAGCGCCTAGTGTTGAGACCATAAAAATTGGTAGCAAACTATGGATAAGTTCTGATGATGTATCCATAAACAAACTCACAAAACCTAAAGCCCATATACTACGGGGGATCTTTGAGAGCTTTTTAGTGGGGGTTTTGGTCACTACGGTTGCTCTTTGGTTTTCTTTTTAGTACTCATTGCAGCAGTATAAGCCATCTCCATCCACTTTTTTATCGTTTCTTGTTCTTCAAGGACTTCAGGTGGCACTTTCATATATGACATTCTTACCAGCTTGCCTTTGTTTTCATAGGTGAATGGGGTTGATCCATAAGTTTCAAAAAGTATTATGGCATTCTCATCTGCCTTAAGATATAATTCGTTGTCAGCAATCAATGCAAACATCAGTCCGTCTTTATATATTCCAAAACTGCCAAACATTGGGCGTACAATTATATTTCCAAACTGCTCAAGTAAATCTTTTGTATAACTAACAAACTCGTTTTGATATTCTTTTTTGTTCATGTGCTACTCCTGTTATATCACATTTTGTGCACTTCAATGATACGAAGATGTGACTTGCATGCGCACTGAAATATCAATAAAAGTTGTTGAAAGTGCTATATATTTATCTTACAATGCCTTACTAAAATATATAGTTATTATTGCTTATGAAAGTTATTATTTTAGCCGGTGGATTTGGTACCCGTATTAGTGAGGAAACGGCAAAAAAGCCAAAGCCTATGGTCGAGATAGGAGGTAGGCCAATATTATGGCATATTATGAAGCACTATTCTACTTATGGCTTTCACGAATTTGTAATCGCACTTGGATATAAGGCGGATTATGTAAAAAAATACTTCATGCGATATGCTGAGTGCGCTGGTAACCTTACGGTAGAAATAAAGAACGGAAGGGGAGCAGTTACGCAACGTGAGCAAGAGGAGTGGGTTCTACACCTGGAAGACACTGGTTTTGATACAATGACTGGGGGACGGGTAAAAAAGGTTGGTAATTGGGTGGGAAATGAGCCCTTTATGGTGACCTACGGAGATGGGTTGAGCAATGTTGATGTTAAGAAGCTATTAGAATTCCATAAGTCTGCAGGAAAGCTTGCCACTATAACAGCCGTAAGGCCGCCTGCAAGATTTGGTGGGTTAATTCTAAATAGTAATGGTATGGTAGAAAACTTTTCAGAAAAGCCACAAGCTGGGGAGGGATGGATTAATGGCGGCTTCATGGTATTTGAGCCACAAGTCTTAGATATTATCTCAGGTAATGATAGTAGTCTAGAAAGTGAGCTACTGGAGTATTTGTCTAAAGAGAAGCAACTCGCGGCTTACTGCCATGATGGATTTTGGCAATGTATGGATACCCTACGGGACTTGAAATATCTAGAGGGTCTTTGGAATTCGGGGGGCGCTCCATGGAAGAGTTGGTGAAAAATAGCTTCTGGCAAGATAGACGTGTTTTTGTAACAGGGGGAACGGGACTGATTGGTGGTTGGCTTATACAAGAGCTTTTGAGGTTAAAAGCAGACGTGGTTGCATTGGTAAGGGACTGGGTGCCAAACAGCAGGTTAATAAGTAAAGAATATTTGGACAAAGTAACAATAGTTAGGGGAGATTTGTCAAGCTCTGAATTTCTTGAACGAGTAATCGCCGAATATGAAGTAAAAACAATATTCCACTTGGCTGCACAGACAATTGTGCCTATAGCTAATGGCAATCCTCTATCCACATTTGAATCAAACATAGCTGGAACTTGGAATTTGTTGGAAGCAAGTCGCAGGTGCAAAAAAGTGGGGCAAATTATTATAGCGTCGTCTGACAAAGCATATGGAGATGTTCCAGAGCTTCCGTATAAAGAGACAATGGCGTTAAAAGCAATTTATCCATATGATGTAAGTAAGGCATGTGCTGATATGATCGCACAGTCCTATGCAAAAACATGGGATGTGCCTGTTGCAATTACAAGGTGTGGGAACTTTTTTGGTGGAGGGGATCTTAATTGGAACAGAATTATTCCTGGTACTATAAGGTCTATAATACGTAATGAACGTCCAGTAATAAGATCAAATGGTAAGCTTGTGCGTGAGTATATATATGTAGAAGATGCAGTGGGCGCCTATATATCTTTAGCAGAGAGTTTAGCAAAAAATCCTAAATTGGCAGGTGAAGCATTTAACTTCTCAAATGGCATGCCCCAGTCGGTTATAGATGTATTTGAAATGCTTTTGAAGCTAATGGATTCTAAATTAAAACCTCAGATACTTAATGAAGTTTCTGGTGAGATTGAGTCTCAGTTCTTAGATTCTAGCAAAGCAGAAGAAATGCTAAACTGGAAAGCTAAATATAGCATTGAAGAAGGGTTAAGAAGAACCGTAAAGTGGTATAGCGAATTCTTTGGGGAGAAAAGAGATGGAGTGTAGAAGTTGTGGATCTGAGAATACAGTATCAATAATTAAACTTGGACAGTCACCGCTTGCAAATGGTTTGCTTGAGGAAAGTCAGCTTAATGATAATGAGCCCAAATTTAATTTGGAAGTTATGCTTTGCAAAGATTGCGGTCTTGCGCAACTCTTAGATACTGTTCCACCAGGTGAGCTTTTTTCAGAATACTTATATTTTTCCTCTAACTCTGCTACTATGGTTGAGTCGGCTAGGGTGTTAGTAGAAAGGATGTCAGAAACCCTAAACGCTGACTCTTTAGTTATTGAGATTGCAAGCAATGATGGCTATCTTCTTCAGCATTATATAAACAATAAGATAACCGTTTTGGGAGTAGAGCCCGCACGAAATATCGCTAAGGTTGCTATAGAGAGAGGAGTTGATACACTCAATGAGTTCTTCACATACCCCTTAGCAAGATCGCTAGTGAGTGGAGGGATGAAAGCTGATATAATACATGCCAATAACGTGATGGCGCATGTTCCGGATATAAATGACTTTGTGAAAGGAATTAAAGAGCTATTAAAAGAAGATGGGCAGGCTATAATTGAAGTGCCGTACTTATTGGACTTAGTGGATAAATGTGAATTTGATACCATATACCATGAGCATGTATACTATTTTGCAATGACTCCACTCAGAACATTATTTGCACGTAATGGCTTACAAATTCATGACGTAGAAAAGTTATCTATTCATGGTGGATCGTTGAGGTTATTTATAAGTCATGCAAATTCCAGATCAGTCCTTAAGATTGTTGATGAATACATAGAAAATGAAGGCCGAGTTGGATTATGTGAGGAGAAATTTTTTGTTGATTTCTCAAATAGGTTATTGCAACTTAAGTCTGATCTAAAGAAAGAACTTCAGTCCTTGAGGCTTCAGAACAAAAAGATTGTTGCCTATGGCGCCTCTGCAAAAGGGGCAACTCTTTTAAACTACTTTGATATTGGTAAAGAGTTAATAGATTTTGTAGTAGATAGAAGTCCGGCTAAGCAAGGGCTATACACACCAGGAAAGCATTTGCAAATACACCATCCTGACAAACTAAAGCAGGATAAGGTTGATTATGCATTGTTACTCACGTGGAATTTTGCTGATGAGATATTAGCTGAACAGAAAGGCTTCAAAGAAATGGGCGGTAAATTTATAATTCCCATACCGTACGTAAAAGTGGTGTAATTATGCAATTCACAGAAACGCCATTGAAGGGAGCTTATTTAATTACACTGGAGCCAAAACGGGATGAACGAGGATACTTTGCAAGAACATTTTGTAAAGATGAATTTGCAAAACTCGGCCTTGCAACCGACTTAGTCCAGTGCAGCACTTCATATAACTGTGATAGGGGAATAATAAGGGGTATGCACTATCAGGCTGCGCCATATTCAGAAACGAAATTGGTGCGATGTATACGTGGAGCCATACATGATGTTATTATCGACATTAGAGAAGAATCGGATACATACATGCAATGTTTCGGAGTTGAACTTAGCGATAGTAATTTGCAAATGCTTTATATTCCAAAAGGATTTGCACATGGATATAAAACGCTAGAAGCAAATACAGAAATATTTTATATGATGGATGAGTTTTATCACCCTGATGCAGCACTTAGCTTAAGTACCGAACTAGTAACTACAGATTGGAAATGATGGATACAAGAACAAAGATATTGATTGCTGGCATTGCTGGAGCATCTCTTGGGACTGAGATTGCTAAGTGCTTGAAGCTTAGCAATAGGTATAGGATTTATGGGTGCGATGTTTCCACTTTAGCCTACGGTCATTATACAGATTATTTTGAAGAAGTATTTTTAGCAAATATTAACACCTATGTAGACTCTATCTTAGATTTCTGTAGAAAAAACAATATTAAGTATATTATACCAGGTGGGGAATCACCTAATGTATTGCTTTCAAATGCTAGCAATACATTTAAAGCAAGTGGTATAACGATTGTTTCAAACAACTCTGAACTTGTAGATTTGGGTTCTTCAAAAAAAAGGACTTTTGACTATTTAGCAAGTAAGTCTGTTTTAATTCCGAAGACTTGGACCTTTAATGCATCTGGAGAGATTCCGGATGTGGAATTTCCATGTATAATAAAACCTTCAGAAAACTCTGGGGGCAGTAATTTTGTATACATAGTAAAAAATAAACAAGAACTACGGATCTATTCTGAGTTATTGTTAAGTAATAACCTTATCCCAGTCATTCAAGAATATATAGACCATACAGAAGGAGAGTTTACAGTTGGTGTATTATCCTCAACACATGGCGATATACTGGGTTCTATAGCCCTAAAAAGAGTTTTTAACTCTAAGCTTTCAATAGCACTTAAGTCAGACAATTTTCTAATTTCTAGTGGCTACACACAGGGTTTAATAGATGATTTTCCAAATGTTATTGAAACTTGCAATCATATATCAAAGTTGCTTAAAAGCACTGGTCCTCTCAATATTCAAGGGCGTTTAAAAAACAATCAGTTTATTCCATTCGAAGTTAATGCCAGATTTTCTGCATCTACATATTTGCGAGCCTTAGCAGGATTCAATGAAGTCGATTTTTACCTCAGACATCTTGTAAATGGAGAGAATGATTTTAATACGACATTAAAATATGGGTACTACCTAAGAAGTTTTGAAGAAACATATGTAAGCAAAGAGAATGTAGTATCATGATTAAATGGATCACAGAGCATTTAGGAACTGCAGCATATTCTGAAGAGTTAAAGAATGAAAGTTTTGCTATTGTGGATGTAAGAGATTTAGTGGATAAATCTGGCAATTCTACTACTGAAATAAATGATAAAATTAATCTAGCACTGAATCTACTAGGCCAAAACAAGTGCGTAGTCATCTGCTGTGATTATGGTATGTCTCGAAGCAATTCGATTGCAGTGGGTGTGCTAGCAAAGGCCGAAAAAATTCCTTTTGCAGAAGCGCTCAAGCTTGTTTTAGATGCTACTAAGGAAGAATTGAAGCTAGAAGTCCTAGCAGCTGTAAGAAAGGCGGTGGATGGAGATATATCTCAGGAAGTTGTTTCCAGAGAAAAAAGAATCCTAATATTAGGTGCAAGTGGCATGCTTGGGAAAGAGGTTGTGCTAGCATTGCAAGATATACATAAGATCTTTTATCCCAGTAGAGAAGAGTTAGATCTCAGAAGCCCATCTGTCTATATGGATAATTTTTGCAGAGAAAACCATATAAATTATATCATAAACTTAGCTTCTCCACGCATTGCTAACTCTCATAGCTACTTGGGAGAGAATGTTTTAATTATCAAGAATATTTTAGAGGTGCTAAAGAATCAACGGCACATACATTTTACAAATGCCTTTTCTGCTGCGGTATATGACGGATATAAAGGGGAAGCACTTGCTGTAAATGAGATAACTCCACTTAATCCAGATAGTACATATTCAGAAAATCAATATTTCTGTGAAGAGATTATTAAGTATTATAAAGTAAAATATGATCTAAATATCCTGACGCTTAGAATGCCTATATGTTATGGGGTGCACGGGGCTAAAAGTAAACCAAGATTTATTTATAACTTTATAAACAAGGCGCTCTGTAATGCGACCATAAATACCCATGAATATATAAATGGATTACCTAAACTACATTTATTGCATGTAAAGGACTTGGCAGATGTAATGGAACTGTTATTTAGTGGTCATGATAAAATTGGCTATTTTAATGTAGCTGGAGATGATTTCCTTTCTACATATGATATTGCAAAAAGAATAGTTGAACTGACGAAGTCCAATAGCACTATACAAACAACGAAACTTTCATCTTTGGCATCCAATATATTCTTAGATACAGCTAAGATAAGAAGAGAACTTAGTTGGGAGCCAAAGTACGCCTTTGATAATGAATTGCTGAAAATAATAGAACAAATTAAGAAAGGAGACAAATGACTATGCTGAACTTAAAGGAAGAAAAAAATAGACAGGAACAATATGCTTGGGAACGCTCGCTATTTTATGAGGGGTATAGCCAAATTCTGGGGTACTACCAAGCCCTGTCTTGTATTGAGAATTCTAAAAAAGGATCTTTACTTGATCTGGCATGCGGAGATGGATCAATCACTAAGTACTTTGCCGGTGCTTTTGAAAAGGTAGTAGGTGTTGATGCATCATCGGTACATCTGGCTAAAGCAAAGGAGCAAAACCCTTTAGTAGAGTTCCATGAAAGCTTAATAGAAACATTTGAACCTGAGGGTAAATTCGATACTGTAACACTTTTAAATTTACTAGAGCATGTAGATAATCCAGTAGAGTTACTCAAAAAAGTTGGTGCTTTTTTAAAGCCAAGTGGCAGGCTTCTTCTTCATGTGCCAAATGCAGAAGCCATAAATCGTAAGATAGCTGTTAAGATGGGAACTTTGCTGGATTTAGAAGAACTCTCACCTTTTGACATTGATATTGCAGGTCATAGGCGTTCGTACACTATGGATACTTTAATACAAGACATACAAAAAGCAGGACTTAAAGTGATAAGTACTGGAGGGGTTTTTTATAAGATGCTTTCAATGGCGCAAATGGATTGGTTCTTGAAGAATGCTCCATGGGAAACTGGAGGCTTTGGATGGGGTAGAGTTGGTGGTGAAGATAAGGATTGGAAACATGAGTTCTGCCGTGCTTGCTATGAGATAGGTAAGGAATACCCAAGAGAATGTAATATTATTTATGCAGTGATTTCTGCAGGAGCCGATAATGAATGATGTGAAAATATTTTACGAAGAAAGAAGTAAACTAATCACAGAGCAAAGCAAGCGAACAAAGCTTAATAATGCTAAAAATGAATTTATCCAGGAAGCTGGTACTAGCAAGTACACATACAACTTTGATTGGTTAGGACTGCCTATTATACAATTTCCACAAGATATGGTGGCAATACAGGAGATTATATGGCAAACAAAACCTGATGTGATTATTGAGACAGGTGTTGCACGTGGTGGATCACTTATGCTCAGTGCTTCGATTCTGCATTTGTTAAACAAAGATGGCAAAGTAATTGGTGTGGATATAGATATTAGACCGCATAACCGTGAAATGATAGAAAGCCATCCATTAGCCTTTAGAATTAACTTAATACAAGGTTCTTCCATAGAACCATCTACGTTTGAACAAGTGAAATCTCTTATAAAAGCTGGAGATAAGGTTATGGTTATACTTGATTCCAACCATACCCACGAACATGTCTTGGATGAATTAAAACTGTATGCTCCTCTTGTAACTAAAGGCTGCTATTTAGTAGTTATGGACACGGCAATTGAAGATATGCCTGTTGATTATTTCCCGGATCGATCTTGGGGCCCAGGCAATAGCCCTAAGACAGCAGTTCATGAATTCATAAGGCAGACGGATAGATTTGAGATTGATGAAAGCATTCATAATAAGCTTTTGATAACAGTGGCCCACGATGGATATCTTAAATGCATAAAGTAGGAAGAAAATTAGATGTAGCCGGTCCTTGGATTACTGAAAAGGAAATAGCATATGTAACTGATGCCGTTACTAATTGCTGGTATGGGGCCGCTAATAAGTATGTGGATGAGTTCGAAAATGCTTTTACTAAATATTTAGGAAGAAAATATGCTATAAGCTTGCCATCATGTACGGCTGGTCTTCATTTAAGCTTGCTGGCTTTGGGAATTAAGGAAGGAGATGAGGTTATCGTGCCTGATGCTACATGGATAGCTTCGGCAGCTCCTATAGATTATGTAGGTGCAAAAACAGTCTTTGCTGATATTGATAAAGATACCTGGTGCTTGTCTGCTGACTCAGTGGAAAAGTGTATTACATCTAGAACTAAAGCTATCATCTCTGTAAATCTTTATGGCCATATGCCGGATTATGATAAATTAGAAAGCATTGCCAAAAAACACAATATCTCAATAATTGAGGATGCTGCAGAATCTGTGGGGTCTAGGTATAAGGGGAAACTATCGGGTACTTTTGGAGAATTTAGTTGCTTTAGCTTTCATGGTTCAAAAACGCTTACTACAGGTGAAGGTGGAATGCTCGTGACCGACGATGAAGAGCTGTATAAAAAGTGTATGATATTTAGAGATCATGGCAGGAACCCTGGAGACACTTTGTTCCAAAACATCATGGTAGGGTATAAATATAAAATGTCCTCGCTTCAAGCAGCGCTAGGGCTTGCACAGCTCGAGAGAGTGGATGATTTGGTGGAGAAGAAGCGCCAAATATTCCATTGGTATGAAAAAGCATTTACAAATACTCCGGGTGTTTCCTTAAACCCAAATCATAAAGATGTGTATAATAGCTACTGGATGAGCACACTTCTATATGATCCAAAGCTATATCCAATAACAAAATTTGAATTAATACAAAAGCTTAAAGGGTGTGGGGTGCTAACAAGACCATTTTTTGATCCCCTCAGCTCACTTAAGGCATATGATCTCCGAGAGTTAGAGAAGGTTAATGTGAATTCTTATAAGACCTCAGCTCATGGTATAAACTTGCCAAGCAACTTACTATTAGAAGAGGCAGACATAGCTTATGTTAAAGAACATATTTTGAAAATACTGAGCTATGATAAATAAATTAGCATATAGAATGCGGTGCATAATGGTGCATCTCCTAAATAAGCTTCTGCAGCATGATAACCTTGTTTGCATTACCATGCATCTAGTATGTTTGAAACTGGGAGGATTTGCTGGGTTACGGTGGGAAGAGCGATATATATTTAATGAGTTTTCTAATAAATTAGCAAGGAAGCATAAGACGGTTTGTAATGTAGATTTAAAAATACATAAATTACTATTCAAAAAGGAGGTGAGGAGATTTAAGAGAAGGATATATGATATCAGAATGAGTATAGAGTTTAATGGTATTTTAGAAAAGCAATATAACAATATGATAGCTGCAGAAGCAAGTAATAAATCGATCCAGAAAAATTATAAAGAGCTGTATGAGTTCATAAAAGCTAATACTGAAGAATATGATGCTACGCCTATGGAAAGCCTAGGTAGCAACATTAAGTATGCTAAAAAGACCATCTTGTATTTTTGTGATTACTTACTGGATGATCAATTTAATCTGTCCTGGATACAATGCCACGATACTGCTAGATTTGACATTACAATATTTCAAAATAAAGAGATTACGAAGAAGTATGAAAAACTTGGAGTACGAATACTTAATGACTATTCCAGCTTAAAAAAGCAGTCTTTTGACTATGTTATTGATTGTAATGGATATCTAAATTTTAATAAATCCCTCTATTCATTGAATAAAAGAATTGGTAAGTTCCATATATCGGCCTTTAACGATTTGTTGCCGATTAGCAGTCCGCATATTGACTATATAATGTCCTATGATTACCTAGTTGAAGGATTGGATAAAAACAAATTTCTTGTGTTGCCAGATAAATGCATTATTGGACTAATGCCATTACCTAAAACAGAACTGCCAACAAAGCTTCCTTGTGAGTCAAATAAATATATTACATTTGGCAATGCTTCTTCTCCTATAAAAATAAATAGAATGACTGTGGAGTTATGGAGTTCTGTCTTATATGCATCTAAAAATTCTAAGATAAAATTAATCCACCCTCTATATAAATATGAGGAAAAATCAAAAAAGATATTGGAGCTATTTAATGAGTTTAAAATAGATAGATCTAGAGTTATATTCTCGGATGTCGGTTCTTATCCTTATTATTTAAAGGAGTTTAAAAATGTTGATATACATATAGCTTCATATCCGCTTGCTGGTGGAAGGATTCTAACGCAGAGCCTTTCAGAAGGTTATTTTTCAGTAAATCTTGAAAAAAAGGACCATGTTTTCTCAAGACTATCTGGTATGTTTGCATCAGCACTTGGCATAGAAGAATTTACTACGCAAGACCCTGAAGAGTTTAAAAGGATATGTTTAGAGTTAGCCAATAATCCTGCAAAAATTAAAGAAGTTCGTCTACAGGTTAGGGATAAAGTAATAGCCTTTAATAAAGAGCACCCAGGTTACTTTGCAAGAGAAGTAGAGAATAAATTACTAAGCCTTGCGGGGTAGCTCACAATGAGTACTATCAACCATTGTATAGTTTTGGTTACCCATAATAGGGAAAATTTTGTAAAGAGATTTCTTAACTTTTATAATGATATATCTTCTGACATTCCCATAGTTATAGCCTTTTCAGGCAATGATAAATCAGAAAAAGCAGTAAGCCATGCTGCAAAGAAGTGCAAGGACTTGAATATTGAGATGCTTAGCTATGCAGAGAGCACCAGCTTTTTTGATAAAGTTCAGCTTACATTATCTAAAATAGATTATGATTATGTAGCGCTGGTTGCCGATGATGACTATATAATACCAGGAACCGTTAGGGAAGGAGCGGTTTTTTTGAAAGCGAACAAAGATTATATTTCTGTCACAGGATATACATACACTGTCGGGCATAAGAATGGTTTGTGCGTCTTGCCTTATCCACAACTTCCTTTTATAGAGACAGATATTTCTAAACGCTTAAAAAAACATTTAGCAAACTATGCGCCAACGTTTTACAATATTTACAGAAAGAATGATTTAAAGGAAATATTTGAAGCTGCAGGTAAGGTATCTAATACATATTATCTAAAAGACTATGGCATGATAGAGCTTTTTCTATCAGCTTGCGCAATCTTAAAAGGTAAAGTAAAAGTTATAGACTCCTTGTACATGGTTAGACAGTCATTTAATCCTATTTCCAACGCATCTAATACTACATGCATGATCAAGGAAAGTATTGCTAATGGTAGCTTGGATGATCTGATCGAAAACTTTGCTTTTCATTTAAAAGCACAGTCTAAGAACATGGTAGTATCTTCCAGACTCGTCAAACAAGCTTTCAAGTATTACATATTTAAGTACTATTTGCGCACAATTTTAAGATATTGGTACAAAAATTTAAAGGGACCCCGATCTCTTTTGGAAATAATAAAATATTTTTTACATAAGAAACAAATAATAATACCGAATTTTTATAAGGCAGGGCTGCTCAATAATTT
>CAYWJW010000024.1:0-23815 GCA_964458795.1 uncultured Candidatus Jidaibacter sp.
ATAAAATTTCACCCATTTTGCTCTTGAAATATATGTATATTCCGCGTGCAAAATGAGTGAAAATTTCTTTAAAAATGCTTGGTTTCCATGCTAATTTTATACTGACTTAGCTATACCAATTCCAGTAAATTTTATTTCTAGTTTGCTCTGAAGAATCGCGAAAGCGATGTCTCGAAGGGTTGTTTCATGTATTTGTATACATCGCGATTGCTTATTAGTCACCTTTTTGGTAGGACCTGCTTATTTCACTCTAGACACGTCCTTCGAGACAGTGCTTTCGCACTTCCTCAGGACGAACGGGATATAAAGCTGGCACTACTCTTTTTCTAGTAAATTCAGTATCTTACCTACACTATAATCCCGAACTCAGGTTTATAAGGGGGTTTTTTCATATATATCAGCTATTTAGAAGCAAAAACCTATCAAGCAACCCATTCATCATCTCATTTATAGGCACATAATCCTGAGAGAGCAACTCACTTTTATTCTGTGTAAATTTTGAAGGGCTTAGATCTTCTGGAACTGCTTTAATCAGTTTCTTCATGCCATCTATATCGATCTCTAAATGGCATTGAAAGGCATACACATAGGGCTTGTAGCGTATAATCTGATTAGGACACCCTTCGCTATATGCAAGCAAAATAGAATCTTCAAGAAGCCCTGGCATATCATTATGCCAATGTATGACTTGAAATTTTATAGGAAGCCCTTCAAATAGAGGATCCTTAGCTCCTTCAGCTGTAAGCATTATTGGGTAAACTCCAATTTCCTTCTCAGGACTACTCTTAGTTCTAGCACCTAAGGCTTCCCCTATAAGTTGCGCGCCAAGGCAAAATCCTAATACTCTTTTATCTTGCGATATAGTCTCCTTAATCAAGCTAATTTCATCTGCAAGATAGGGGAATTCCTCTAATTTTAAAGAGCTTTGAGGGCCTCCCATAATTACCAAGAAGTCAAAGCTATTGGCTTTTGGCAACTTATCTCCATTATAAGGCTTGCTAACTTGAAAACTATATCCTTTATCATTAGCCCATGATTCTATCACCCCTGGTGTTTCAAAATCCGCGTGAGTTATGCACAAAATATTCATATAATCCTCTTATCAATAATTTCCGATCAACACTTTATCTGCAAGTTTAGATAAAGCTTCATCAATTAACCCAAAGCAACTTAGGAATGGAAAATGGCCTGTGTTTTCTAATTTTAGAATTTGGATATTATCCCTAACCCATTCATCCTGATCCAAGAAGAGCTTTATAGGCAACAACCTATCATCCTTACTCCCTATTATAACAGTAGGTATATTCGTTGGGCACCAATTGTGTTGATAGGTCATATGAAAGTTTTGGTCAACCCATAGCTTTGCTTTGGCATTGTATGAACATGCGTCTAATATTTTTTGCCCTTCTTCCAACTCTTGCCTAGTAAACAAATATGGTTTTTGTGCTTCACATAGTACTTTAAAATTCTCATCCGTAGGAGCGCTATAGAACTGAGAAATTACAGCACTAGTATCTGGCAAATCATACTTCTCTTTAGAATTCACTAATTCTTTAATCCATCCAGCATCTGGAGCGCTACTCATAATAACTAGCCCAGATATAAGATTCTCTAACTCTGGTATAGTGAGTGCAAACATGCCGCTGAAAGAATGAGTTACAAGCATACAAGGCGCAAGATTACGAATTACTTCTAATAAACCAGACTTCCAATTATCATAATTTATATCATCTACATTGCGATTATCTCCATCACCTGGGAAATCACCTATAAATTTACTGCCTGGCAAGTTAAGCCTAATTACAAAATCCTCCAAGTATTGCGACCCTATACCTGGCCCTCCGGGCAAAAATAGCCAGTTTAATGGCTTTATGTCATCAGCTTTAATAACTTGTAATCTATAGTTATTAATAAATAGATATTTTTTCATACTACTTGATTCCAACACTAATACCAAATCCCACAAATAACTGCACAGAAGCGCTTCAACTTTTTATTTGTGGGTCTTGGTATTAGGATTTTAGGATGGCTAAAAACCGCTTTCAAGTTAAATTTGCTTAAGTTATAGGGTACAACTCAATACTTTCAGATTTAGCAGCTATTCCATATCTATGATTTAGGTAACTTGTTATCAAAGCTCCAATTCCTAACACTGTGCAAGCTTTATGGTCTGATTGCAACTCTTTGGTAATGTAGTTGTTATAGTATATATAGGAGGAGGCACATGGGGCAATATGGCTAATCGCCATCTGCATTGCTTCCATTTTGGATTTAGAACTAATAATCTTTTTCATTACCACCCCTATACTTAAGCATAAGTTTAGAAGATCAAAGTGCCATACTTGATACTTTCCCCCAGCAAAGGGTGGAGAATATGAATCCGGGATATGTTCTATAAGAAAATTAAATGCTAGCCTAATAGCGCTATAAAACCCAAAAGGAATTATAACGGTATTCCCAAGACTTTTCAAAAATGACTGGCCAATTTTTTGCTCTGAAGCTGTAGAAGCCATCACTTTCCATATTGGGTCACATTTTATACCTCCCACTTTTACATCTTGATATCCCACTCTTTTGAGATATTGCTCTAAAGAATCTTTAAGATACCTGTACTCCTTAGAATCCTGATATAGCTCCTCTGAAACCCTGAACACCCCTTCTTGGTCTTTGATAAATACTTTACTAGAAACCCTATTCCTCAAAGTGAAGGTAAATTCAATCTCTTTCATATAATAAATTTATCTTAATTTTTGCTAGCTATTGTATCACAAGTTTATCTATAATGCCAGGATTTTGCCTTGTGGGCATGGGTTGTACTTACCTGTTATACCAATTCCAGTAAATAACTGTACATATGCGCTTCATCTTTTGATTTTTTAGTAGTCGCCGCTGAAAACCCAAAATATGTAGAATATTATGGGCTTTCAGCGACTTCCTAAAAAATCAAAATTTGTCCCGCATCTGTACAGTTATTTACCTATGTTTGCTTCCGCCTCTTCTACTTTCAATCTTTGTTCTTCAAGGGCTTTTACAAATTCTGGTGCTACTGTTTCACTCATCTCGCGAGGTAACGCTTGCACGAACTCTTGCACTGCTGTTAGCAGCGTTTCTCCATTAGTTTTGCAGGCTTTCACTGATTCAGCAAAAATCTTGTCATCTATCTTACCAGCATCCTTACTTTCGGTGGCTAATATGTAGCCTAGTACCCCTCCAATACCACCAATTAACCCTACAGCACCGGATATGGATGCACTGTCTCGTATATTACTTGCAGTCAATAGTTTACTAAGATCAAGGTCACCCAAAGGCAGTGCGCGAGAAAGTCCCTCAAGACCACGGGCTTCTGCTAGTTTATTCAGCATTGAATTAAAACCTAGGCAAGCAATGACCGCTCCCACAACTGCAAGCAATATACCACCTAATAATTTGTTACGTTGCGCGCTTTTGATTTCTTTTTCCCTTTTACCAATATCGTTTTCAAGCACAGTAACAACATCGGGTTTGGCTTTATCAAAGTCTTCAATTGCTTTTTGCAAAGCTTTGGCTGACTTTACTATTTCTTTATCAGCATCAGCCTCGTGGGTGAGACCTAGAACAAGACCTCTATACACATCTAATCTCCCAAGTTTCATCGATTCCAACATATGATCAACACTTGTATTGACAGATTTGCTGAATTCTTCCTTAGCCTCTGCTTTCTTTTTAACTGAATCAGGATCTGTTTTTCCAACAAGTCCTAAAAAAGCTTTTTCGCACTTAGCCATAGCCGCACCTACACCTGCAAAACGCTGTTTAGCTTCTTCACGGGCTATCAGTTTTAACAATACAACTTCTAGCATGGTAGACTCCTTAAATTAGTTCATACAAGCAGACTCGCATAAAAAGGTTAATAAATGGTTAACGCGCTATATTTTTTTGTCATGCTGAATTTATTTCAGCATGACTTAAACTCTTCTGATCTCATATTTAGCAGTGTACTTGAGCATTTTGATCAATGGAAGTCCCAAGGCAAAATATTTTTGAGGGTGCTTACGGCACCCTCATGTTTATTTAATTGCTGGCTGCTTCACTGGCTGAAGAAGTCTCATCTAGTTCATTTGCTATTTCCTCTGCGACTGCCATCACCTCTTCTACTTGTTTATCGCGAAGGTGGGCGGTTTTTTGGATTTTACCGATAAAATATCCAGTACCAGCTGGTATCAACCTACCAACAATCACGTTTTCTTTCAAGCCTCTTAGATAATCTACCTTACCGGCCACTGCCGCTTCCGTGAGCACACGAGTAGTCTCTTGGAATGAAGCCGCTGAGAAGAAGGATCTTGTTTGTAACGACGCTTTCGTAATCCCTTGCAACACCGGAATAGCAAATGAATTTTTATATCCATTTTCTGTTGCCTTCTCGTTGATCTCATCTAGCTCAATTTTATCAATTTGCTCACCGACCAATAAGGTAGTTTCACCAGGAGATACTACTTCAACTTTCTGCAACATTTGACGCAATACAACTTCTATGTGCTTATTATCAATCTTCACACCTTGAAGCCTATAAACTTGCTGTATCTCCTGAGACATGTAGTTAGAAAGAGCTTCTACTCCCATAACCCTTAGGATATCATGCGGGGAAGGATTTCCTTCCATCAACATATCACCTTTAGAAACATAATCTCCCTCGTTTACAGCAATATGTTTACCACGTGGCACAAAATATTCGACAGGCTGATAAGTAGTATCTTCTGGACGAATTATAATGCGACGTTTTGACTTATAATCCTTACCAAATTCAACAAATCCATTAATTTCAGCAATGATTGAGTGATCCTTCGGCTTACGAGCTTCAAACAATTCAACTACGCGTGGCAAACCACCGGTAATATCTCTTTGTTTAATTGATTCCTTTGGAACACGGGCAATTATATCACCTGCACTAACTTTAGCGCCATCATTAATGCTCAAGATAGCATTTAATGACAGATAGTACCTAGCTTCAAGTCCGCTAGCAAGTGTAAGAACCTCTCCATTTTCATCTTTGAGAACTACTCTTGGCCTTAGCTCAGCACCTCTAGCTTGTTGTTTCCAGTCAATAATAACGCGGTTAGTGATACCTGTAGCTTCTTCAACCACTTCTTTTACAGACATACCATCCACTAAGTCAATAAATGAGGCAACACCTGATTTCTCAACGATAACTGGAATAGTATATGGATCCCATTCAGCAATTTTTTGCCCACGCTTAACTCTCTCATCTTCAAGCAAATTAAGCTTAGCACCATACGGAACTTTAGAACGAGACTTCTCATTACCCTTATCATCAACAATCAAGATCTCACAGCTTCTGCTCATAACAATATTGCGGCCTTCACTATTGGTCACAATATATTTATTATGAATTTTTATTATACCTTCATGAGACGCAAGTATATTCGATTGAACTGCACCTTTTTGCGCAGCACCACCAATATGGAAAGTTCTCATAGTAAGCTGAGTTCCAGGCTCACCAATTGACTGAGCCGCAATAACACCAACCGCCTCACCGATATTAACCGCAAGACCAGTAGCAAGATCCCGTCCATAACACTTACAGCAAATACCAGTATTGGTTTTACACATAAGCACTGAACGCACCTTAACCGCATCTATACCAAGAGCATCAAGTTGTTCAACTGCATCTTCATCAAGCAACTGGCCAGCTTTGATAATAATTTTATTATCAGTTGGGTTTTTAATATCTGTTGCAACAGTTCTACCAAGAATAGATTCAGATAAAGGTACAATAACCTCCCCTGCCTCAATTACTGGTCTTACAATAATTCCATCTGTAGTACCGCAGTCTTCCTCAATAACAATGCAATCCTGAGATACATCAACCAGCTTACGGGTTAAGTAACCAGAGTTAGCTGTTTTTAAAGCTGTGTCTGAAAGACCCTTACGTGCACCGTGAGTAGAGTTAAAGTACTCAAGTTCATTCAAGCCTTCTTTAAAGTTGGAAATAATTGGGTTTTCAATAATCTCACCTGATGGTTTAGACATCAACCCTCTCATACCAGCAAGCTGTTTAATCTGGGTCGCAGAACCTCTTGCACCTGAATCAGCCATCATGAATATGCTATTCACCTTGCGCTGTGCGGACATCTCCTTAGACCCTTTAGGGACAATGGAAATATCTTTCATCATATCCGTTGCTACATGTTCTGTACAAGCACTCCACGCATCGATCACCTTGTTGTATCTTTCACCCCTAGTGATAAGTCCATCAACATATTGATTTTGATATTTATTTACTTCTTCAATAGTTTTAGAGATATGCATTTTCTTAGATGCAGGCACTAATATATCATCTTTACCAAAGGAAATACCAGACTTACACGCATAGTGGAAGCCAGTTTGCATTATATGATCTGCGAAGATCACAGCAGCTTTCTGCCCACAATGGCGGTAAACAGCATCCAAAAGTTTGGATATCTCTTTATTAGTCAGAGTTTTATTAACCATTTCATAAGTAATGTTCTCGCTCTTTGGAAGGAGCTCAGAAAAGATTACCCGACCAGGTGTGGTATCAACTATAAAGGATTCACTTGCACCATTAGCAAAATAGCGATACCTAAGCGCTTTAATTTTTGCATGCAAAGAAACTGTTCCAGCTGCCAATGCATGTTCGATTTCACCAATATCAGAAAAAATACTCCCTTCCCCTTTTTCATTCTCAAACATCAAGGTAAGATAATAGAGACCTAATACCATATCCTTACTTGGAACTATAATAGGTTTACCGTTCGCAGGGCTTAGAATATTGTTGGTGGACATCATAAGCGCCCTAGCTTCCAACTGCGCTTCAATAGATAGTGGAACGTGAACTGACATTGTATCACCATCAAAGTCAGCATTAAATGCTGCACACACAAGTGGGTGTAACTGAATAGCTTTACCTTCAACTAACACTGGTTCAAAAGCCTGAATACCTAATCTGTGAAGGGTTGGAGCACGATTTAAGAGCACCGGATGTTCACGAATAACTTCTTCGAGAATATCCCATACTTCAGGTTTTTCCATCTCAACCATTTTCTTGGCAGCTTTTAATGTTGGCGCCATACCGTAAAGCTCAAGTTTTGAGTAGATAAATGGTTTAAATAGCTCAAGTGCCATTGTCTTAGGAAGACCACATTGATGAAGTTTAAGCTCAGGACCAACTACAATTACTGAACGACCAGAATAGTCCACACGCTTACCAAGCAAGTTTTGGCGGAAACGACCTTGCTTACCTTTCAACATATCAGAAAGTGATTTAAGCGGACGTTTATTACTCTTAACTGCACGTGTACGTCTGCCGTTATCAAATAGCGCATCAACAGATTCTTGAAGCATACGCTTTTCATTGCGGATAATAATCTCTGGAGCTTTAAGTTCTATTAACCTTTTCAAGCGATTATTACGATTGATCACTCTTCTATAAAGCTCATTGAGATCTGAGGTTGCAAATCTGCCGCCATCTAGCATAACTAGTGGACGAAGATCAGGTGGGATGATTGGAAGAACATCCACCACCATCCATTCAGGTTTATTACCTGAATCAATGAAATCTTCAATTAACTTCAACCGCTTTGCAATTTTTTTGCGCTTAGATTCAGATGTGATATCAACCAACTCAGCACGAAGCCTCAACTGCTCTTCTTTCAGCTCAATTTTTTGTAATAATCTCTTTATTGCATCTGCACCGATACTAGCTTCAAAAGCATCTTCTCCGAATTGGTCCTCTGCTTCATAGAACTCTTCTTCGGTAAGGAGCTGCCCCCTTTGCAAACTTGAGATACCTGGATCGATAACTATATAACTTTCGAAATACAGTACTCTTTCTATATCTTTTAGAGCTAAATCTAAAAGTACACTAATACGTGATGGAAGAGAGCGAAGAAACCAAATATGCACGACTGGAGCTGCAAGGACAATATGTCCCATACGCTCACGTCTGACCTTAGAACTAGTGATTTCAACTCCGCATTTTTCGCAGACTATACCACGATATTTCATGCGTTTGTATTTTCCGCATAGACACTCATAATCCTTAACAGGACCAAATATCCGTGAACAGAAAAGTCCTTTTGGTTCTGGTTTGATAGTTCGGTAATTTACGGTATCTGGTCTTGTAACTTCACCATAAGACCACGATTCTATTTTTTCAGGATTAGCAAGCGAAATCCGAATTTGGTCAAAATTCTGTGCACTTGTATTATTGCCGAAAAAATTAAATTCATCCATTTACAACCTCTTAAACCCTAGTTTTTTAAAGTAATAATTCTTTTTAGAATTACTTCGAGTAATTTACTCTGCTTTTTTAACTTTGTTATTCACATCGTCACTATTTTGCATCTCAACATTTAAACATAATGAGCGCAATTCTTTAACCATAACGTTGAACGATTCTGGTAGGCCTGAATCAAAGTTTGAGTCACCTCTTACTACTGATTCATAAATCTTTATCCTTCCTGTTACATCATCAGACTTAACTGTTAACATTTCTTGCAGAGTGTACGAAGCACCATAAGCTTGCAATGCCCAGCACTCCATCTCACCAAATCGTTGACCACCAAAGTGTGACTTACCACCAAGCGGCTGCTGAGTAACAAGACTGTAAGGCCCAATAGAACGAGCATGGATCTTATCATCTACAAGATGATCCAATTTCAGCATATATATATACCCTACAGTAATCGGACGCTCAAACTTCTCACCGGTTTTACCATCAACAAGCATAATCTGCCCAGATTCTGGTAAGCCGGCTTTCTTGAGAAGCGCAGTTATGTCATGATCCTTAGCCCCATCAAAAACTGGAGTTGCATGAGGAACACCTTTAGCTAAATTGCCTGAAAGCTCGATAATCTCTTCCTCAGTCATATTCTTAATATGATCACTGAATTCTTTATCATTCTTATCACAATAAATAGAGACAAGCTTATCACGTAGTTTAGCTGCATTAGCTGTATCTTGGTAATCGTTTAATATATTACCAACCTGTTTACCAAGCTCAGCTGAGGCCCAACCTAAATGAGTTTCAAAAATTTGCCCCACATTCATCCGAGAAGGTACCCCTAACGGATTAAGTACGATGTCAATAGGCGTGCCATCTTCAAGGAATGGCATATCTTCAACCGGAACGATTTTAGATACAACACCTTTATTACCGTGACGACCAGCCATTTTATCACCTGGCTGAATCTTTTGTTTAGTAGCTACATATACCTTAACAACTTTGAGCGCGCCTTGCGGTAGATCATCTCCACTTTGAACTTTGTCAATTTTACGCTTAAAGTTCTTATCAAGATCATCCACTGATTTTTCATAGAATTCTTTGAGCTTGCTAAGTTCCTTCATTGCTTTTTTGTCAGCGACAGCCACTTGCCATATCATACGCTTAGGAAGATTATCAAGCGTTGCAGCATCAAGTGTAGCACCAACTTTAATTTGCTTTGGCCCTACAGTTGCTTTGTGATCTAGTAACAGTTCACGAGCTTTAGCGAAAGAATAGTTTTCAATAATCGCAAGTTCAGTATCTCTATCTTTAGCTAAACGTTCAATTTCATAGCGTTCAAGGGCAATAGCTCTTTCATCCTTAGTCACACCACGACGAGTGAACACCCGTACACCGACAACAGTACCCTTCACACCAGGCGGAACACGAAGTGATGAATCACGTACATCGGAAGCCTTCTCTCCAAAGATAGCTCTCAAGAGCTTTTCTTCTGGAGTAATAGGAGATTCACTCTTAGGCGTTACTTTGCCTACAAGTATATCGCTTTGTTTAACTTCGGCACCAACGTGAACAACACCAATTTCATCCAAATGACGCAAGTTTTCTTCGCCTACATTTGGGATATCTCTGGTAATCTCTTCGGGACCTAAGCGGGTATCACGCGCAATTACTTCAAACTCTTGGATGTGTAAAGAGGTAAATATATCATCACTTACCACTCTTTGTGAAAGCAGAATAGAATCTTCGTAGTTGTACCCATTCCACGGCATGAACGCCACTAATATATTACGCCCAAGAGCCAATTCACCCAAATCAGTACTTGGTCCATCTGCTATGATATCTCCGCGTTTCACACGATCACCAACTTTAACAATCGGACGTTGATTTATGGCAGTATTTTGGTTCGACTTCTGAAACTTGGTTAGCGTATAAATATCTACACCACTGGTTTCTTCATCACCTACGCCTAATTCTTCCGATCTAACTACAATACGATTAGCATCCACCTGATCAATTACACCATCTCTACGAGCAACTACAGTTGCTCCAGAATCTTTAGCAACTATACCTTCCATCCCAGTACCAACAAGTGGTGCTTCCGCCTTGATTAGTGGAACAGCTTGGCGTTGCATATTAGACCCCATCAGTGCCCGATTTGCATCATCATTTTCAAGGAATGGAATGAGCGAAGCAGCAACAGAAACCAACTGCTTAGGAGATACGTCAATATAATCAACTTCCTCAGGTTTGGCCAGTACCGTCTCACCATCTTTACGACAGCTGACAAACTCTTGGGTCAACACCGCTTTATCATTTAGTTCCGCACTTGCTTGCGCGATTGTAAACTTAGCTTCTTCAATTGCGGAGAGATAATCAACTATATCAGTAACTTTTCCATCTTTAACTTGGCGGTATGGACTTTCAATAAAGCCATATTTATTTACGCGAGCATAAGTAGAAAGCGAGTTTATAAGTCCGATATTTGGACCTTCTGGAGTCTCAATAGGACAAATACGACCATAGTGAGTTGGATGTACATCGCGCACTTCAAATCCGGCACGTTCACGAGTTAGTCCTCCTGGTCCAAGAGCTGAAAGCCTACGCTTATGCGTAATTTCAGAAAGTGGATTGGTTTGGTCCATAAATTGTGATAGTTGCGAGGTTCCAAAGAACTCACGAATAACCGACATAAGAACTTTTGCATTGATCAAATCATGCGGCATAACAGCGTCGATCTCAACTGAGCTTGAACTCAGACGCTCAACGATTGCACGCTCCATACGAATAAGCCCAAGACGGAATTGATTTTCAACCAATTCGCCAACCGATCTCACGCGACGATTACCAAGGTTATCAATATCATCTACGTCTCCAAACCCATCTTTAAGGCTGATCAAGTGTTTAATAATTGCAAGAATATCTTCATGAGTAAGCACAGTTACTTCTTCAGGAGTTTGCAAATTATGCTTGGTATTAATCTTCATACGACCAATAGATGCCAAATCATAGCGCTCTGGTTCAAAGAATGAGGCTTTAAATAGGGCTTCTGCAACATCTGGTGTAGAAGGTTCGCCAGGACGAAGCACTTTATAGATATCTGCAAGAGCTTCTTCTTTCGTTTCATTCTTATCAAGAACCAAGGTGTTTCTGATATATGGGCCTACGTTGACATAATCGATATCTAAAATCTTGAATTCTTTTATTTTAAGTTCTGCGAGTCTATCAAGTATATCAGCATTAATTTCATCGCCCGCTTCCATTACAATTTCGCCGGTTTCACTATCAGATATATTTTCCGCAGCGTAGGAACCAATAACATCTTCGGCACTTATTAGGTAATTAAGTTTAGGACCTTCAGCAAATTTATTAATGAGTCGTGGGGTTACTTTAACTCCAGCAGCGACAATTACTTCTCCGGTTTCTGCATCTATAATATCACGATAGATTTTAATACCCTTAAACTTCGCAGCATTAAATTCTGTCTTCCACCCATTTTTAATTTTCTTGTAACTAATAACATTATAAAATTCATTTAGGATTTGATTTTTATCAAGACCAAGTGCACGTAGCAAAGTAGTTACATAAATTTTACGCTTACGATCAATCCTAAAATATAAAACATCCTTAACATCAAATTCAAAATCTAGCCATGAGCCCCGATAAGGAATAATTCTAGCAGAGTATAAATATTTTCCAGAGCTATGTGATTTACCGGAATCATGATCATAAAACACCCCAGGAGAGCGATGCATTTGCGAAACTATTACACGTTCAGCACCATTAATGATGAAAGTACCGCTGGTTGTCATAAGGGGGATTTCTCCCATATAGACATCTTGTTCCTTGATACCTTTAATTTCTTTGATACCCGCCTCTTCGTCGATATCCCACACTATAAGTCTAAGGGTAACGCGAAGCGGAGCAGCAAAGTTCACGCCGCGTTGAATACACTCATCAACATCATACTTAGGTTTATCAAGCTCATACTTAACATACTCAATAGTTGCTCGACCATCGTAATCATTAATTGGAAATATGGTCCTGAATACGTTCTCTAGACCAGAGTTATCACGTTTGTCTGAGGGAATATCATATTGTGTAAACGCTTCATATGATCTCTTTTGAACCAAAATAAGATTAGGTATCTCAGCAACGCTTTTAGTTTTGCCGAATATTCTTCTCATTCTTTTACTAGACGTAAAAGAAAGAGTTGCTTCAGATGAAGAATGTGCCACGCGTGAACCTTTAATAATAGAATTCTACTTATATCAACATTTTATTTTAATATTGCATCTGCTTTTTAAATTGCAAGATAACGGATAGCCAAAAAGACCCATAATATTATATGCATATTATAAGATCTTTTGCATCTCATTTCTTTTTAAATTTAAGTGCATACGCCTCACTAAACATAAAACCTGGTATTACTATAACAAGTTAGGGTATATTAAGATTACTTCAATACACCCTATAAATCAAATCTTAACAGCTATTGCTATTTAACTTCAACTTTCGCACCTGCTTTTTCTAAAGCTTCTTTAATTTTAGCAGCTTCATCCTTAGAAATGCCACCTTTAACTGATTTAGGCGCACTTTCAACTAAGTCCTTAGCTTCCTTTAGACCAAGAGTAGGATTGATAGTTCTTACTTCTTTAATAACGTTAATTTTATTTGCACCTGCATCAACCAGGATCACATCAAATTCGCTTTGCTCTTCAGCAGCAGCCGCAGCTGCAGCTGGCGCGGCAGCAGCCGCTACAGGAGCAGCGGCAGTAACGCCCCATTTTTCTTCTAGCATTTTTGCTAGTTCAGATGCTTCGAGCACTGAAAGTTTTGATAATTCTTCTACAAGATGATCTAAATTAGCCATTTGTTTACTCCTTAAGTTTAATTAATTTATACTATTTACTACTTATTTTTTTGCATATGCATCAACAACTCTTGCTAATTGCGAAGCAGGTGCTTGCATTATCGCAGCAATTTTTGATGCAGGCGCCTGTAGCAACCCAACAATTTTACCTCTTAGCTGGTCAAGCGAAGGTAAAGCTGCTAGTTGCTTAATCTGAGCCGGAGTGAGAAATATATCCCCCATCACGCCGCCACTGATCTTTAGTTTTTCGTTACTTTTTACAAATTCATCAATCGCTTTCGCAGCTGCGACAGGATCTTCTGAATAGGCAATAGCGGTTGGACCGCTCATCAATTTAGTTAATTCTTCGTACTTACTACCTTTAAGCGCGATCTTAACTAAACTATTCTTGGCAACTCTAAAAGAACTATTTAATTCCTTAACCTTTCTGCGTAATGCCCGCGCATCTTTAACAGTAAGACCAACGTTCTGAGTTACAATAACGATACTTGTGCTTGCAAAAACTTCCTTAAGCTCTTCAACCACTTGATGTTTAAACGCTTTATCCACCGCAATTATCCCTAAAAATTAACACATTAAAAAATACATAGGCTGGGCATACTAGCCCACGATTTTATCCAAGTCAACCCTAATTGAAGGGCCCATCGAAGGAGTTAGATAAAAGTTTTTAAGATAATTACCTTTCGCCCCAGATGGCTTCGCATTTAATACAGCTTCATAAAGAGCTAAAATATTTTCTTTAAGAGCCTTAGCAGAGAAAGAAACCTTACCGATTGCTGCATGTACAATACCGGACTTTTCGGTCTTATATTCCACCTGACCGGCTTTGACACTCTTTACTGCGCCCTTAATATCTTCAGTAACAGTACCGAGCTTTGGATTCGGCATTAGACCTTTCGGCCCCAAAACTTTACCAAGCTTAGATAACTGCCCCATCATATCTGGAGTTGCAATACATACATCAAAATCGATCTTACCACCTTTGACAATATCAATAAATTCATCTGAACCATATAAGTCAGCACCTGCTTCTTTGGCCTCCTTGACACGCTCAGGTTTAGCGAATACTGCAACTCTAACTTCTTTACCAAGACCATTGGGCATTGCAACTGCACCACGAACCATTTGATCAGTTTGCTTTGGATCTACACCAAGCCTAAATACTGCTTCAACAGATTCATCAAACTTTGTTTTAGATTCTTCAGAATATTTGCCAATGATTTCTAGCGCCTGATCCAATGAGTATTTGGATTCAGAATTCACCAGCTCACTCGACTTTCTAAATCTTTTACTTGCCTTTGCCATATTAAAACTACCTTACATTATACTCAATTAACTTAAAATTTTATCTAGTCATGCTGAACTTAGATTCTGAAACAAGTTCAGCATGACTATACTATACTCATTTACGCGACCTTAACACCCATAGATTTGCATGTACCTATCACCATACTAACCGCTGCATCTATGCTATCAACGCCCATGTCTACCAACTTAAGCTCAGCAATTTGCTTGATTTGCTCCATATTAATAGTACCTGCAACATCAGTTCCAGGCTTTTTGGAAGCCAATTTAAGCTTCAAAGCTCTTTTCACCAGGATGGAGACTGGTGGCTTCTTGAGAAGCATATCAAAGCTTTTATCCGCAAAGTAAGAGATAACTACAGGGGTCGGTAGACCAGCCTCGATATTTTCTTTTTTGCAACGTTCGTTAAATTGCTTACAGAACTCCATAATATTGAGCCCCCTCTGACCTAGAGCAGGTCCTACAGGAGGTGATGGGTTCGCTTGATGCGCTGGGATCAATAACGAAATCTGACCAACGGGTTCTTTCTTTTTCACTTTAGCACTCCACTTTATTTAATTTTTTCAACTTGGTGAAATTCCAACTCAACAGGAGTTGGCCTTCCAAAAATCGAAACAGAAATCTTAAGCCTTTTTCTGACGAAATCAATCTCGTCAACAAGCCCAGTAAACGTTTCGAACGGACCTTCAATAATTTTGACATTCTCGCCTACATCGAAGCTAATGTCCATATCTTTTGCAACCGAACCTTCTTCAACTTGCTTGAGCACTTCTTTAACTTCGCGCTCCGGCACTGGCAACGGCTTACCGCTACCGCCTAAGAAACCGGCTACCTTCGGTGTATTTTTCACCAAATTCCATGATGCATCGTCAAGCTGCATTTTAACCAATATATAACCTGGGTAGATCTTCTTTTCAGAGACTACTTTCTTACCTTTTTTAATTTCCGTAACATTTTCAGTAGGAACAACAACATCTTCGAATTTCTCGAGCAAACCACGTTTCTCGGCAGACTCCTTAATCATTTGCGCAACTTTATGCTCAAATCCAGAAAGAGTATTTACAATATACCACTTAGCCGACACGAAACCTCCTAACCGAGAATAAACTTAATGAGTTTAAATAATAGTGAGTCAATAAGTAAGAAGAATAATCCGGATATCACCACCATCCCGAATACGAGCATAACTGAGGTTACAGTATCGCGCCTTGAAGGCCAAACGACTCTTAATACCTCAGACTTAACTTCTCTATAAAAGTTAACTATGCTCAACTTCACTACTCCTAATCTTTCGGGCTAAACTACCCTACCCTCTCGGGCTAATATACATTAGTTCGAATGAGTCTTTTACCGCCTTCTCACTGCTTTGTCAATTTATTTTGACTGACTTTTAGTGAAAAAGTTTATATGTACAGGATCTCTATGAGATGCTGAAACGAGTTCAGCATGACTGTGTTGGGATTTGTGCGTACTTCTCTTACCTTATATTTACCATTATACACACTCCAAATTGCCTATGGAAGTCCCTCGATGAAATATTTTTTACTCGTTACAACCCTCATATATTCTGGGTTATGGAGAAATTAACGATTTATTAACTATTTTATATGAGAATGAAAGTGTAATTAAATAAGGTAAGTTATGAAAAATATTCAACGTTTAGATGCTAAAGAATTATTAGCTGAATACGAAAAGCTTGGGAACAATACACGTAATGACGTAGCGATTAGGAAGAGATTTTTAGAGCTTATGCCTAGGATGAAGCCAGAAGATAAAAAAGAGTTTGCTAAATACGATGAGTTTGCATTTGCGCTGGCGATTGATGTAATATTTAAAAACGCGCCTAGTGATCAAAAGCAAGTAGGTGAAGTGATTAATGCTGTATGGAGTCATATGGAAAGAAATTATGGCTTTGTCTCAGTCTCTATGGAAGAGGACCTTAGCGAAGCAATAGGTAAGGTTGTAGGAGCAAATTTTTCAAATGTACGCGAAGCTCACAATTCGGTCAAAAAGCTTTATAGTGGAGAAGGGTGTATTCCTAGCCAGATTAATGATATAATTAGCTCTGGCATGAAGGAAAGAGGTTGGCAAAAATTTGCAGAATCTGCAGGAAAATTTTTCGATAATGTAGGAAAATTTTTCGATAGTATTAAAACTCTGCTGGGAATGGAAGTTGAGAAAAGAACTTCATTCACTATTAGCCCGAGCGTAGTTGAAAATGTTAGAAAGAGCTTGGACTATACTAAATATTCGGATAGCTTGAAAACAAGAGCCGGTGACCTAAGAGATACTGTAAAGGACCCTTGGCGTGATAGGGTTACGCAAAACACAGGAAAAGGTGGATATGAAAGGTAGTGAGATTCCTTTCTTGTTGAAAAACTCATAATTTCTGCTAATCTCAGGCGGATATTGAACTGTAGATTTAGCCATGGAAATTACTGCTGTTATACTTGCTGCCGGGGAAGGCAAACGAATGAAGTCATCACTGCCTAAGGTGCTTCATAAAATTGCTAACTCTTCCTTTTTGGAAATATTACTTAATACTTTAAGTGAACTTAGAGTCAAAGATATCCGGGTTGTTGCTAGTGAGGAATTGCAAAAACATACTGATTTCCAGATTCTTTTAGAGAGATTCAAATTCAAGGTCTGCACCCAGCAAAAACGCTTGGGTACGGCTGACGCGCTTAAATGTGCTGTAGGCCCTAATGAAAAGCAATCTATCCTGGTGTTGAATGGTGATACCCCGCTGATAGAAGCAAAGACGATACGCGAAGTTGCGCACTTAGTTGATGATAGCGATTCTGACGTTGTGTGCATTGGCTTTAAATCTCGAAACCCTAAAGGATATGGGCGCCTGGTTACATTTGGCGAAGACTTAATTGAGATTATTGAGGAAAAAGATTTAAAAGGAGATCAAGCGGATATCAAGCTATGTAACTCCGGTATTTACATGCTAAGCCCCAAACATGTGAGCCACTTGCTGGATAAAATTGGTTCTGAAAATCAGGCTAAAGAATTTTATTTAACTGACATCATTAAGATAGCTCATGATGCGAGCCTTAAGGTTTCTTTCCTTCTAGCTAAAGAGCGCGAGGCATTTGGCATTAATGATACAAGACAGAAGGCGTATGCCGAAACTATAATGCAAGGCAGGCTCCGCAAGCGGGCAATGGAGGCAGGTGTCACTTTAATCTCACCGAATACAGTATTCCTTTCATATGATACTAAGTTTGGGATGGATGTATCTATAGCTCCGTTTGTGGTTATTGGTGCGAATGTTGCAATTGGTGATAATACCGAAATCCTGAGCTTCTCTCACATCGATGGGGCAACAATTGGCAGCAATTGTAAAATAGGCCCTTACGCTCGTATTAGACCTAACACTGCAATTTCTGAAAATTGCCGAATTGGGAACTTTGTGGAGATTAAGGCGACCAGCGTTGGAGCTGGCACTAAGGCTTCACACTTATCCTATATTGGAGATGCGAGCATTGGTGAGAATGTCAACATTGGTGCTGGAGCAATTTTCTGCAACTTTGACGGCATATCCAAGCATCAGTCTACCATAGGCAGCGGCACCTTTGTTGGGTCGAACGTTGCACTTGTCGCTCCAATCAACATAGGAAATGGCGCAATAATTGGCGCAGGCAGCGTGATTACCGAAGATGTGGAGGACAACTCCCTCGCCATTGCGCGCGCTAGACAATCTAATTTCCACCAAAAAGCGGAGATAATTAGGAAGAATAAGGGCGGTTGAAGAAACTTATATGAGAGAAATTAATCCTGAAATTAGTTGTGAATATAGGCTACTGTTTTCTGGTAAAGGGAGCTTTTCAAGTAGCCTTCTTGCTAATGGGCTTAGTACCAAAGCCTTTGTGGATGCGCTTAAGGATACAAAGAGTGGTTATTATCAGGGAATATCTGAATATTGATAATTTTTCAAGGGTGGGACGTTGTCAGGTGCAGAGATTTGCAATTCTGTATGTACTAGCGAAAAATACTTGCATAGCTGCATTAAAAACGCTATAATGTGCTGAAAATTAAGTTATAAAGGTTATTTATATGAAAGAAATTAGTAATTTGGTTAAATGTAGTTTCTCGGTAAATGGCAACAATGGTGCGCCAGTGGAAGAAAAGACACTAACTTTAAACTTTGGAAAGTCTAAGTCTAAGCCTACTACAATCAAACAATTAAAAGATGCTATTATAAACTAATGCTGAAACAAGGATTTACCCTACACTTAACAATGCACAATATCTGATAGATTGTATGGAAGATCATTCCGACAACTTAAGTATAAAATTAACTGAAGATTGCAAAACACAGCTTTCATTCACAATAAATGTAATAGATCATGCAGCAAAAAAAGCGGCTGAGGAAGTGGATAGTGGTGAAGGGATATCTTGTAAAAGAATTATGCGCGGCATTTTGTCAGTAAGTAAGTTAACTTGCTTTGCGGCGATGGCTATTGAATCCGATGCACTTATGCTCATGCCAGTTCGTTTACAACATGTTTTGCGAGCTAGTCGACTTTTGACTTATTGTGGCATTGCTGTTGGACTGGGGTCTTTAGTTGGACTTAGTATGATGTATAAAGGTACTCCTAAAGCTGGAGAAAAGAGCTTTGGAATAGACCGTTTTATTGCTTGTTTAGCTATTAGCGCAGTGTTACTACCACTTAGTGCTATTCAGCATATACCTGAGGAAGTAAGGACACAGGAAAGTATACTTCTACTTAAAATAGCGGGGCTTGCTGCTGCAGTCGAGTTAACCGGTATAATAGGGTCTAGCCTCCTTGCTAATGGGCTGCACACCCAAGCGCTTAAAGATATGTTTAATGATACAAAGAGCGGATATTACCAGGGGATATCTGGGTAATTGTAAGCTCTTATAACCTCAGTTCGGGATTAAAATTAAATTTCATTTCTCGTTCTCCTTGAGGAGAACACACTCCCCCGTTCGCCCTCAGGACGAACGGGATATAAAACTTAGTTTGCAATATTACTTGCTTTCTAATCCCGAGCTCGGGTTTGTAGGAGACATTAGCATAGCACCGCACTTCACTGCAGTTATAAGTAGTGTTGCTGCACAAAGCATTTTGGATACTTTGTTATCATTAAGATGGGCGTCCACTGCCGTTCCTGCAAGGGTTGCGAGCGCATAGAATAACATACTACCGTTATTTGCAGTGCGCAGTCCCCCATGAGGAATAGCAAGCACCATGAATGACAAGGTTGTACCCACCCATGCTGCTTTAGTTGAATGCACCATCTCGGAAGTTAACCTCTCGATACCAAACCGCACTATTGCTTTATCAAGCAATTTAGGAGCGGCAAGCACGCTGAAGGCATAAGATGCGCTAAGGCATATCAATGGATTCATATAGCTGCTTACTGCAGGTGCCCAACTTGTGGAAGGTTTAGCACCATTTTCACCCACCTGCGCCTTGAGCTTTTTAATGATTCCAGCCTGTGCTTCTTTAGTATCTTTGAGAGTTGCGATTTCCTCTTTAGCTTTAGCAAGCTCGTCGGGCGAAGGTGGTGCACTATGCTTGGCGCCTCCTTTCTTTAACTCTTCAATCTGTGCTTTGGCTTCCACAAGTTGCTCTGCAGTTTCTCTAGCTTTTTCGTCAGCAAACTTAAACGAGGCAACTGCTGCTTCACTTCTTTTCAGCTGTGCTGTTAGATCGTTTATTTCTGTCTCATGCTTTTTATCATCCTCCATTCTCTTATGCAGAGCTGCAGTAAACCTTTGTCCAAGCTCTTCAAGCTTTTTATTTACTTCTACTAATTCACCAGAAGTTTTTTGCATGCGCTCATTTGCTTGGCTTCTCTCTCTTTCTAGCTCAGCGTTACTCTTGATAGCTCTTAGTATGTTGGAATCTTTCTCCTTCACCGTATTCAAAGCTTCTGAGGTTTCTTTCTTCGAGGCCGCCAAATCTCGCTTTAATTTGTCTATCTCTTCGCGTGTTTCCTTATCATCATCTACTCTTTGGTTAACTCCTCGGAGAGCTTCTTGGGCTTCATCTAGCTGCTTCTCTAGTTTCTCCTTATCCTCAGTAATACTTAAGATAAAATGCTCCTGCTGTTTAAGCTGAGCATTTAACTCAACATTTTTTTGCTCAAGAGCAGCATTAGCTCTTTGGACTTTATCAAGATCATCTTCAAGCGTATTCTTACCACCTTGTACTTGTGCTAAGCTATCCGCAATACTGCTACTCCTAATCTTAAATTGCTCTTCCTGCTCTTGTATTTGTTTGGTTAAAGCTTGATTCTGTTCTTCAAGAGTATGTTTTTCACCCCTAAGCTCGTCAAACTTATGTTGAAGCTTCAGTTTTTCTACTCTAAGCTTTTCAAGCATCTCATTATTAGCTATATTCTCTTTCATGAGATTATCGGCAGCAATATTAAGATCATCTATCCTAGTATTCGCTTCTTTATATTGACCACTTACTCTATCTAACTCATCTTCCAATGCAGCAATTCTATCTTCTTTATCTTGCCCCTTTAATGTACCATGAGCAAGTTCTATACCTCTCAAGCTCTCTTCTATTTCCTTTGCTTTCTGTTCATGCTCTTCCTTTAAACAAGTTAACTCCTTTTCATGTCCAGTCTGCAGCTCGGCCATTTCTTTACGCGTAGCATCATGATACATCTCCAATGTGCTTTCATGCTCAGCTTTAAGGCTTGCAATCTCTTTATATTTCTCTTCAAGTTCAGCCTTATGATTCTCATCCAATAGCTTCTTCTCTTCATCAAATTCATCGAAGCCTTTGAGTACTTCCTCAAGTTCTTTTTCGTGCTTTTGTTTTTCCTTCTCTAGCTCTGTTTCAACTTCCTCAAGCTTGGCATTAGCATCGTCAAGCTCGCCCTCTAATCGCACTACTGAACCTATAGTTGTTACCTTGTAGTCCTGCAGTCCAACAAGTTCAGCTTCAATTTTCTCCAAGGCCTCTTTATGATCTTTCTTTAGACTCTCTATCTCCTGTTCACGTTCGGCTTGCAAACTTGACACCTCTTTTTTATGATCCTGCTCAGCTTCTTCGAAAGCTTTTTCATGCTTAGATCTCAAGTTTTCGATGTCGCTCTCTAACGCACTTTTTGCAGCATCGAATTCCCGCTCTTGGCTTGCATTGTGAGTTTGAAGTTCTCGGTTTGCATCGTGCAAATCCTTATTTTGCTCTTCAAGTTCCGTGTTCTTAGCGGTAAGTTCATCTTTTATTCTTTCTATTTCTTCGGCATGCTGTTCAAGTTTAATTGAAAGCTCACTAACCTTCTCTTCAAGCTTTGATTTTTCTGCTTCTAGTTCCGATATCTTTTCTTTCAACTCTCTTTCTCCATTTGACTTTTCTACCACTCTTATCTGCGACTTGGCCTTCATTGGGCTTCGCTGCGATGCTCTTTTAGATATATCATCCGTAGTTACCTCTTTTATTATATCTGCAGATATATTAAAGATAATATTACCAAAAGTGATGTGTGATTGTAGCGCATTTATCGACTCAAGGAAATCTTTAAAAAACTTTAAATCATTAAATTCTTTCTTTTGTTTTGCTTGGGCTATAGCCTCCCGCAGACTCTCTGGGGTTACATCAATTTCAAGTTCTCTAGAGTTATCAATTAACTCTCTAAACTTAGGGATTGCTACAGTTAAATCATAAATCTTTTGCTTAGTTTCCACCTCCAAATCCTCTGATCTAGCTCTACCATAAATCATGGAAAGAGCAGTATTACCAAGTTCCTGCAATATCTCCTTAGATTTTTGCTCTACTGTGGCTATTGTAGTAGCTGTTGCGTATTTGTTTTCGTCACTGCCCGATGATGTTTCAGGTGTTAGTGAATTTCCAATATCACTGTCATCATATGACAGTCGCATTTTTATACCATTATCTCCTACTCTAGATCTAGTATTCTTAAAAGCAGGAGTATCTGAAACTGATGTTATATTTAAGTCATCCAATGATTTAAGAGTCGCTAAAGCACTCTCAAAATTTGCATGACGACCGTTTGGCAAATTACCATTAGTCGTAAATTCGTTATGCAATGTCTCACAAAACTCTTTTAATGTAGCTTTGTGCGGATTTTGTTCAGTATCTCTTAAACTAGACTCTCTCTCCCTAAACTGATAAGTTTTTAGCATTTTAGATTCCCAAGGCTTTTGCGGATCTATAAAAGCTTCTTTATATTTTTCCAATTGAATAACTTGCTTAACAACCTTATCAACTGCGCTTTTATATTCTACGTTATTGCGCGTAACATGGTATAACATAGCAACAGCGTCTTGCATTAAACCTTCCAAAGCTCTTTCGGAAGCTTCGACACTTATATTTACTTTTTCTCCATTCATACCAACCTCACTTTTAATTATTCTTTGCTAGATATTGTACTATTATCTGCATTAAATACAAGCATTTGCGGCAAAAATTTTTCTTTAAAGGCAGGCTAGTAATGAGTGAATTATTAAAAACCCTCGCAAGCTTAATATTATCTTAACATTCGTGGTGTATAATTGAGGTAAGTGGAAGGAGAATTATGCATAGGAGCTTTATGAAAGACTTATTTATAAATATTTTTAATTATGTGGTTTACAGCGGGGATGCAACTGCGATGCTTGTTGCTGCTGTAAATAAAGGCGATAAAAGTATAAGCTCAGCGAGCTTTGCCGTAGCTCGCGGTGCGGATGTTAATGCCAAGGATGCTAGTGGTAATCCGTTGTTGTATACCATTATCAAACTCCATGCTGCTCAAACAGCCCAGTTACTTCTTAGTCAAGAAGGTATAGATATCAATGCCACGAATGCTAAAGATGGTTCTACTGTAGCCCACTATATTGCAAAATATGCAGACTTAGCCAGAATTAAGGTAATTGAGCAAATTTTATCCAAAGAAGGCTTGGATATCAATGCACGAGATGTAAATGGTAACACTCCTTTGCATTTTGCGTTTATGAACAATGGTAATTTTGATATGGCAAAATTATTTTTGGCTAAAGAGGGTATTGACCCTAACGCTAAAAATAACAGCGGAAATACTCCATTACATGAGGTAGTTAATACTATTGACAATACAACAATGCTGCTTTCCAAAGCGGGTATAGATGCCAGCGTAACCAACATATCATTGCTTCTTTCCAAAGAAGGTATAGATATCAGCGCAACTAACAATGAAGGGCAAACTGCACTGCACTTAGCTTCCTTACGCGGGAATATTGAAGCGGTTAAATCTCTGATATCTCACGGTATCAATACTGAGGCAAAAGATTTAGGAGACCAAACTGCACTAGATTATGCAATGGCTGCTAACCAGTTGGTTGTGGCTAAAACCTTAGTGGACGCCGGAGTTGATATTAGCTCTCTGCAACTAATTGAACTTGAAAAACTGGGTGTTATAACTCCTCC
>CAYWJW010000025.1:0-22861 GCA_964458795.1 uncultured Candidatus Jidaibacter sp.
ATTTATTAAAAAGGCGCAGAGTTAACATGCTAATTTTATACTGTCTTAGCTATATGACAAAATCTAACTAAAAAGGAACCAAAATGACCCAACCTTACTCACAGTGTCGCCTCAAGGTGCCACGATCGCTTCCTCTTAATTTAGAGGAAGCGAAAAACTATCTAAAAATTGACTTCGCAGATGATGATAAGTTGCTAGTTAAAATGATCTCAGCTGCCACGCAGAAATTTGAAAACTACACTTCTCGTGTGCTTATAGCACAGACTTGGCAGGTCACTTATCGGCAGCTGGCACGAGTATCCGTAACCTTGCCAATTAAACCGGTAATTCGGCTAAAGGGTATCCAACTAGTGAGCTTTGATGGGCAAACTACTGAGTATGACCTAGAGCACACTGAACTTGATGCGCGAATATCTGAGCTTTATTTTCACACCTTTCCTTACGGATATTTGGTGAAAGTCCAATACTTAGCAGGGTATGGCTATAGTGCCGAAGAAGTGCCAGATGATATCAAAGCCTCACTCTTAAACCATGTGGGGTATCTGTATGAAAATCGGTCACTTGCAGCAAATTATCCGCTTTCTACCTATGATGAATTTAAATTAATGAGACTATAAAATGCGTAAAAACTATTTTGAAAAACTAACCAAGGTCATTCTTGTACAAGTCATGGATGTATTGCCAGACTGCTTAGGTGGTCAGGAGATAATCTGGCGTGATTATCTTCAAACTTGGGCTAATGTGGAGCAAATAAACCACTTAAGTCCGCAGATAAGGAGCAATAATTTCTCCAAGAATTTTTATAAATTCACAATACGTGCGCAAAATAAGCTTAACATTAAAATGCGTATTATCATGCAAGACCGCATTTTCAACATCGAAACAGTAAATGCCTGTAAAGATAACAAAGCCTATTGTGATGTAATTGCTTACGAGAGGATAAAACATGACATCCGCACTTAAGCTGGAAGCTTTGCTTTATAAAAAGCTCAAAGAGTACCTGAGTATAGCGGTATATAACCATGTACCTGGTGATGCCGAGCTTCCGTTCATACGAATTGGAGATATTAGTTATCGTGAGTGGCTATGTATGCCTGTGGCTTACCATGCTAAGCTCACCTTAGCTATATTTTCCGAGGCGCATTCAAACCAACAAGTGCTTGAAATATCAGCACAGGTGGTTGAGGTGTTAGCCAAAAACTTTAAGCGTGAAATTTTCCCGCAGCTAATTCAACTAAGTATTGGAGACACAAACGTGTTCCAACTAAAAAACCTGAGTTGGTGTGCAGAAATTGAGCTTGATACCAAATATATAAGTAATAAAGAGGTAAAAAATGTACGACAGTAAAGTAGAAATGCACCATATGATTAAAAACTTAATCAAAGCTAAAATTGATAGCTCACAAGCTGAGGCAATAGCCAAAGAGATTAGGAAATCTACGGATGAATTCAGTTCTAATAAAATGATAAACATAAAGTTTGATCGATTTATTTCTCATGTAGACGCCAAGCTCTATAAAGTGAAAGCGGAAATACTAAAGTGGATGATTGGTATGTCGATGATCCAAGTTTGCTTCAACTTCGCCCTTAACGCCTGGGGAATTTGAGTCACCATTAATTGTAATCACCCGACTTGATCGGGTGATCCATGTGTAGATTAGATAATACCTAAAGTTGTGTAACAAAAAAGCCAGGTATTAAATTTTAACCCTAGAAACTTCAGCACCTATGCCCTGTAACTTATGCTCAATACGCTCATAGCCTCTATCAAGATGATAAATACGATGAACTAAACTTTCGCCTTGTGCGCAAAGAGCAGCAATTACCAGTGAAGCAGAAGCTCTAAGGTCAGAGGCCATAACCTGTGCAGGTTTTAGTTCTTTAGTTCCCGTGATGGTAGCGCTATTGTCATTAATCGCGATAACTGCACCCATGCGCACGAGTTCACTTACATGCATGAAGCGATTCTCAAATATGGTTTCTGTCACTTGTGATACGCCATCCGCAAGGGTAAGCAACGTCATAAGCTGCGCTTGTAAATCAGTGGGGAAATTAGGATATGGGGCTGTTTGTACAGTGATTGCTGATATATTATAGCTATTGCGATATACCATCATGGAAGATTCTTCTTCCTCAATAACAATGCCAGCGTTGCGCAAGTTATGAATGAGTGAAGTTAAATGTTTAGGATTGCAATTTGTTACTTTAAGCTTGCTTCCAGTTGCAGCGGCAAGTATTGCAAATGTACCAGCCTCTATTCTATCAGGTATTATTTTATGAGTGCACCCATGCAGTGACTCCACACCGTCAATCACTAATGTATCAGTGCCAATACCACTAATTTTGGCGCCGAGTTTTACTAAGAACTCTGCAAGATCGACTACTTCAGGTTCACGAGCAGCATTATGGATTATAGTTTGCCCATCTGCAAGTGTTGCTGCCATCAATATATTCTCAGTAGCACCTACAGAAACTTTGTTAAAAAAGATGTCTGCACCTTTAAGGCGACCGGAAGGGACGCGAGCAACCATGTAACCTTGCTCAAGTTCAATAGCTGCGCCCATAACTTCCAAAGCGCTTATATGCATGTCTACTGGGCGAGTTCCGATTGCACAACCTCCAGGTAGTGATATCTTAGCTTCTCCAAAGCGAGCAAGCATCGGGCCAAGCACCAGTACTGATGCACGCATTTTACGCACTATATCATAACTGGCCACGAGCTTAGTTAGTGAAGCGCAATTGATATGCATAGTATGTTCGAATGAACTGGCACTTGGGTTGAACTCAATATTGCACCCCATATCGCTTATGAGAGCACTCATTGAATGAATGTCATCTAAGTTGGGAATATTGGTTAAAGTTACTAAGTCACTAGTAAGTACACAAGCAGCTATAATAGGTAGAGATGCATTTTTAGAGCCGCTAACAGTAATTTGACCACTTAAAGTATGACCACCTACGATTTTTAATTTGTCCATGTGCGCGAATATATGTAGAATTATACGGGCCAAGATATAAATATTTGCACTTATTTGCAAGTGCTATTACTTTAGCCCTTGTTAAAACATTTAAATGCACTACATAACCATATAAAACCCAACTTAGATAAAATGAAGAAACACGATTATTATGACTTACTAGGAATAAATAGAACTGCATCTGCTGATGAGATAAAGAAATCTTATCGCAAACTTGCTATGAAATTCCACCCAGACCGCAACCAGGGGGATAAAGAAGCAGAAAAGAAATTTAAAGAAATCAATGAGGCCTATGAAGTTTTAAAGGATGATCAAAAGCGTGCAGCTTATGATAGACACGGCCATGCGGCGTTTGAGCAAGGTGGTGGCGGTGGCGGTTTTGGTGGTTGGCCTGGTGGTGGCAGAGGTGCTCCACATCCAGAGGATTTTGATGATTTGTCTAGCATATTTGGTGGTATATTTAATGACTTTATGGGGGCTGGTGGTCAGCGCGGGCGTGCAAATGCGGCTGAAATGAACCGTGGTTCTGACTTACGATACAATCTCACTATCTCACTTGAAGAAGCCTATCATGGTGGTAAGCACCACATTCAATTCCGAACTCAAGTTATGTGTGATGTATGCAAAGGATCGGGTAGTAAGAATGGAAAGGCAACTACATGTAAGACCTGCCATGGTTCTGGTAGAGAGCGCATGCAGCAAGGTTTTTTCATGATTGAACGCACATGTGGAACATGTGGTGGTACTGGTGAAACAATATCGGATCCATGTCCTAAATGCAGAGGTCTTGGCTCAACTGAAGAGCAACGCTCTTTAAATGTTAATATACCAGCTGGGATAGAAGAAGGTACGAGAATGCGTATTGCAAGCGAGGGAGAAGCTGGCAAACGTGGTGCTAAACCCGGGGATTTATATATATTTATCTCTATAAAACCACATAAACTTTTCACAAGAGAAGGTGATAATCTGCACTGTACGATCCCGATCAAAATGTCTACGGCTTCTATAGGTGGATCTATTGAGGTTCCTGCACTAGATGGTACGAAGGTCAAGCTTACAATACCAGAAGGCACACAAAGTGGCGCACTTTTCAGGCTTAAAGGGAAGGGGATGCCGCTTATGAAGTCTGGTCGCTTCGGAGACTTGATAGTTCACGCTAAAATAGAAATACCTGTGCATTTAACACAGAAACAAAAGGATATACTAAAGAGCTTTGATGAAGAATGTGGTGATGGCTGCAATCCAGAATCACAAAGCTTTTTTAGCAAGGTTAAAGGATTTTTTGATGACTTAAAGAAAGGTAGTTAACCAATGAATTGGGAACAAAGGTTGCGAGAGTTTTGGAATAAGCGATCGATTTTTAATTACCTTCTCTTACCGGTTAGTCTGCTATACTATTTGTTGCATCTACTGAATTTTCATCTGCTACAGTCACCAAAGAAGGTAACACCTTTAGTGATTTGCGTTGGAAACATAACTGTTGGGGGCTCAGGTAAGACTCCATTTGCATTATCGCTTGCGCATAAGATAATCAAAATGGGTCTAAAGCCAGCATTTATAACTAGGGGATATGGCTCATTGGCCTCTAAAAGAAAAGTAGCTACATTGGTGAAATTACCTAAGCACAGTGCTCTTGAAGTAGGTGATGAAGCAATTTTGCTTGCACGTGTTGCTCCAACGTATGTGGGAGGAAATCGTTATATGGCAGCGCTTAAAGCAGAACGCGATGGATTTGATATTATAATTATGGATGATGGACTGCAAAATAATACATTGCAAAAGGATTATAGCTTTTTAGTGCTTGATGATGGTTATGGTTTAGGCAATGGCTATACATTACCAGCTGGCCCTTTAAGGGAACTATATAAAAATGCAAAAGTAAGGGTAGATACAACTGTTCTAATCACTCAATCTGATAAGCCGAGTAAGATAAAAAAGCATGATATTACAGCGAATATTGTACCCTTAAAGAAGCCTAAAAGTAGGCAACGCTACTTTGCATTTTGTGGCATAGGTAGACCTGATAAGTTTTTTAATACTCTTGCACAGGCGGGCTTTGATGTTGTTGATATTAAAGTATTTAACGACCATTACGCATATACCTTAAGGGATATAAAAGAATTAATTAAGCTTGCAGACGGTTTAAAGCTGATTACAACAGAAAAAGACTTTGTAAAAATCCCCGCTGCTTACGTCCATCAAATTGAAGTTTTACCAATAGAATTACAGTTTGATATACCAGATAAGCTATTAATTATGTTAAATGAAAAATATTTCGTTTAGGGACTTCCATAGGGTAAATTTTTTTATGTTATCTGGTATAGCTCCGAAAATATTTTTTCGACTGTCTTGCATATATCTATATTGATGTAGTATAATTCGTACAGAACAATATAGAATATTAAGAATTTGGGTAAGAATGTATTAAATTTAAAGATATGTGTTAATTGTAGGGCAGACATAGATATCCCCTTCATATGCAATGGTTGTGAAGATGTTATAGATATTGCGCCTGATATAGATTACTTTGATCTATTTGACATCCCACATAAAATAGAGGTAGATAACAATGTCTTGCAAGCTAAATATATCAAACTGCAATCTGCGCTTCACCCGGATAGGTTTACCAATAAATCTCTTAATGCACAACAGACTGCTGTGCTCAACTCATCAGTAATTAATAGTGCTTATAAAGTTTTATCTAATAAATTTGACTGCGCTCAATACCTTGTGTATAGACATACGGCTGAAGTTGTGGTGCCTGCAGATTTTACGGCGCTTAGCTTTGAATGGTATGAGCGAAAAATTGAAGGAGAAGATTTGACTAAAGAAGTGGATGTTATAGAAGCCTCTCTATGGCGGGATTTAAGTAGTGCAATAGAAGCTAAAGATTGGCAAGGGGCAGGAGTTATAATAGCTAAATTAAAAATAATTAAGAGGTTCAAGAATTAATTTGCGTGATATTAATAAAATCTTAACATATTTAGTATACAGTACAATTAGTTATATAGAGAAAAGTTATGAGTTCGAATGATAAAGATGTTTTCTTAACTCAAGTAGCAAAACCAGAATCCATAGCTGCAATCAATAGGCTATTCTCGGACCGCTTAGTTAAATATGCTGTAACCTCAGCTATAAATGCAGCAGATCAGCATTATAATAGAAGTGGTATTAGCCGAATTGCAGGGATGTCTTGGTATATAGCAAATGCCTCTGTTAGTAGTGTTGCCTTTCTGGGAATTAGCGCAGTTCTTTATCTTAGTAACTTTTTGATAGCTCCTATGGTAATGATTAATTGGGCAAGCTGGCGTAGCTTTGAAACAGGTGCTTTTTGGGGAATTATAAAAAATTATTATTTATCCAGAGGAAATCTTTCTCCGCATGAAATGCTTATCTTTCTTATAGAAAAATCTATAGACACCGAGCTTAAAGATAGTAAAACAGGATTACTATATTTGTTAGAAAGCTTAAATACCATTGGAACTATTAATGCGATTTCAAATATAGCAGCAGCCCCTTCTATAATACAAAGTATTATAGAAGCGAATAATAAAATGCCAGATGATAAGAAAAAGAGTAGAGAGGCAATTGAGGCAGAAGCAAGATTATTGGTAAAAAACCTTTCCACTATTATAGGAAAAGATAGTACCGCACTACCTCTGATATATAAATTACTACCATCAATACTAAAAGAAGGTAAATTAGCTGCCCTACTTGTAATGCTTGTCAACAAGGAAATAACTACAAAAGAGCTAGCCGAAGCTATACTTCCATTTGCAAAATTTTTATTAGCTGATAAAGCGATTCAAGTAATACTCCATGAAATATTATTAGATGAAAGCATACTACGGATTATAGAATCATATCTACCTAAGGATTTAAAAGAGCCTATCAAAATCTTGATACAAGATAAAACATCGTTTGACGAGATATGGGAGCTCGCAACTACTGTAGTGAATGCGATAAAACCTGAAGATATAACGCTATTAATTGCTGTGCTTGCCAAAAAGAAAGAAGATAGAAGTCCAGAAGAACTATCTTCAGCTGTGCTCCCACTGGCAAAACTCTTGCTAGCCAACGAACCGGTTAAGGGAGCTATTTATAAGGTGCTATCAAATAAAAGCATAGTAAATATTATAGAATCGTACCTACCTGAAGCTTTAAAAGAGCCTATCAAAATCCTGATGCAGGATAAAGCATCGTTTGACGAGATATGGGAGCTCGCAACTACTGTAGTGAATGCGATAAAACCTGAAGATATAACGCTATTAATTGCTGTGCTTGCCAAAAAGAAAGAAGATAGAAGTCCAGAAGAACTATCTTCAGCTGTGCTCCCACTGGCAAAACTTTTGCTGCCACTCACAATATTACCCGATTCAAACCAAATGGTGAAGAAGAAGCTTGTCGACATAATGTCGAACAATACGGTGATTGATATAATAAAGGCGTCTTTACCTGAAGATTTAAAAGAACCAATTAATAGTTCAATGAGAGATAAGGCCTTGCTTGCTGAAGCATTGGAACTCTCAAGCGCTGTGGTAGATAGACTAAATGAAAATGATTTAACCCCACTGCTTACAGAGTTGCTTAAAAAGGAGCCAAAGCCAGAAGTAGAGCCATCAGAAGAGGAGAAGAAAGCTAAAGCTAAGGAGAAAGCGGCAAAGCTTGTTGAAATCTCTACACCTATATTGTATAAACTTCTTGGTTCACTGCATTTTTGCAATAAAACACGCGAGTTACTCAAGTTCAAGGCTATTCGCGACACAATTGTTGCTGCATATAAAAAATCTCTTATCGATTTAGCTATTAAAAAGTCAGAAGTTGATGTTTTACCTGCTGATAAGCTTGCAAATATAGAAGCTATTGCCGATAATCTTAAAGATGCATTAGCTACTCTAACTAGCAAAGATGAAGCAATTACTAATGCTCTTGATTTATTAAGAACCGCCCTCACTGTTATATATGAAGATCATAAGGATGATCCTGTTATTCAAGCTGATTTCATAGAATTACAAAAGGAAGTAATGGTTAATCCGCTTCCAGCTGGTGAAGCAATACCTGCTGCGCTTGTACTATCACTTCTTCCCGCACTGCAGAAATGGTTAGATAGCGATAACTTTAGAAGAGATGCGATGAGTCTCATCAAAGATAATGCTATTGCGATTGGAATGAACTTTTTGGAAAAAAACCTTCTGAAAGGCAAAGTAGGGGAGGCGCTAGAAAAAGCACGCAATACAGTCTCAGAAGTAGGGGCAGCCGCGGCATATATAGTAACCGATGATGATTTAATATATAAATTTCTTGAATTATGTAATGCTTTGGTAAGCATTACATCCAGAGAAAGCCTAGCTCCTATAATTGCTGCCTATAATGGCTCTGAAACTCAGAGTTTTTTCAAAGAGATTGCCAAAAAACCCGATGAAGCTAAAGATCTGACAGCGTTAGCTTTACCAGTGATGCTTATTCAAACCTCACTCCCATTAATAAAAACAATTCTAGGAAATAAGCGTGTAGTTGCAGCTCTAAGAGCTGTACTAGAAAGCAACGGCATTGATGAGATAATTAAAAGAATTTTTAAAGAAGAAAGTGCAGTATATAAGAATTTTAACTGGATTAAAGCAAATATAGACTCTCTTTTATCTTTAGCATCTCAGTTAATTTCGGAAGATTCTCAAGCACTTAATGCACTAATTACAGATGCTAATAACTATCTTATGGCCCGCAAACAGCCAGAAGCAAATCTTAAAGAATTAGATGCTAATTTCATTACCAATAACTTAGCTGTAATTAACCAAGATTCGCTAGGTGTGTTGAGAGTTATAAATGATAACTCCAAAGTCATAGCTGAGTTAGTCAACAGCCATCCTTACTATACCAAATTACTTCCATTTAAGTTTGATAACTTGGCTGAAATTATTGAACGTTCTATACCAATTGCACAAGAGATAGCAGCCACTGATCAAAAGACACTAAAGCCGATAATTGGAGAGATAGTAAATTACATTCATAAATTAGCAGCTGAAAAAGCAGCTAAAAAAAACGCAAGTGTTGAAATGCCAGGGTTGTCTGAAAGTATGGTTGTAGTAAAAGATAATAAAGTTGAGGTGGAATCGTTTGAAAGATTTACTCTTCTTTCAAACGTTTTAGGTAAGAAAGAGACAATAGAACTTATAGATGCGGCTATGAGTCATATAACTGTAGTAGAATCACAAGAGGTGGAAAAAGCTGACATAGAAGCTAGAATGCAACAAGTAGCAGCTCACAATCTGAAAAATCAAATTGAAATGGTGAGAAGTTTACTGGATGGCGAAACCATCCAGCAGCTTGCACAACCACTCTTGCATGCCATAAAACTTATGAATGAATTAAAGGAAGTAGATAAACTATTAAAGCAAGGCAAAGGAGATCCTGAAAAGCGCTCAGAGTTGGCAGGAGAATGTAGCCTAGCTTTCAGAAAGGTGTTTGGGCAACTAGGAACTCTCTTAGCTGATAAAAATGCCGTCCTAGTAGATAATGTAAAAACGATCAAGGACATACTTGATACAGCCATTCCACCCCATGTTGTTAGGAGCATGTCTGCGGCTGGATATACTACGGAGTATATAGCTACAGAACTGGCTCGTAATCCAAAAAATGCCACCGATAATTTATCCAATATAATAGATGTGAAACTTGGAGTAGCTCATTGGGCAAAAGGTGCAGGTGCAATAGCTGGAAATCTATTATGGAATGATCCTAGCTTCCTAGCAGCACAATTGTTTGGACTACCTACATTGCTTCTTCCTATCTCCAAATACAAACAACAATATGCCGATATAAGTTTTAATGATTCGGAATATATGAGTAATATCGTCGATACACGCATAAATAATTTAGACATACGAGGCACCTTAACTTTTGATAGCTTTAGCGTCAAAAATATAGATATAAGCAATTGTTCAATAGCGAATCTTGAGATAGTTAATTCAACAATACAGAATTTCAACTTTGATCATAGTAGAGGGATTAGTAGGTTAAGTATTCACAATTCAACCATGGATGCTAAGTCTTTTATAAGTCTTATGCGCGCAATATCTGTAAGTAAATGTTATCCTATCCATATTAACAATCTGCGTGTAGAAGGCAACCTTCATAAAACCGGTGCTACCGAAGAAGAGATAAAGCAATGGGTTAAAAATGTACCAGGAGTAGCTGGAATCATTAGTGATGACCCAATATTACAAAAAGAGGTTGAAAGCTATAATCTAGCAATACTTGCAGCTTCTTTGAGTATTGGTGAAGATCTAGGGAAGCAAATAGATGTTTTATCTGAGGAATTACTTAAAGGAAGCATTGCTAAAATGGGTTATCATCCTAAAGATAGAGATTATCTTTTAAAGTTTGTAAGTGAATGTATAACCGATATCGTTAGAAATTCTCCAGAAAAAATACTAATATTATCTGAAAATAAGTCGGATATTATTGGAGAATTGAGTTTCTTTGGTGGTTCTGGATTATCTTCCATACTTTCTAATGTAAATTATTATTTAGGTGATGCAGACAAGAGAATTTATTATAAAGAAGCTTTTGAAGATTACATGATAGAATTATCCCAAAAACAAGAAGAGGTTAAAACCCAACAACTTGCGACAGATCAAGCCTATTCTTCTTTAAGCCAGAAGAATAGGGATAAAATATCGGAATTGGCCAAAACTTTTGTAAATGAGACTATTAACAAAATAGGCTTTTCAGATGATAGAAGTACTTTTGAAAAATTTGTTACTACATGTATTACTGATATTATCAAAGATTCTCCCGATAAAATACAAATGCTAGATGAAAATAAATCAGGCATCGTTGGAGAAACAGGATACCTTGCCAATTCTGGATTATGCTCCATACTTTACCACGTACATGACCATAAAGATAGTATAATTAAAATGAGTAATGATAGAGAAGACCTAAAACGACACGTAGACTTATTATTTGCATCATCTCAATATATCTCAGGAAGGGATAAAAGCTAATATGCAACCCCAGACTCCCGTTTCGACCCAATCCTATTATTCGATAATCCGTATTATGTAAATTAACTCTCTCGGTAAAAGCGTAATATACCGACTCCTACGATAGCGGGCGTTTCGTAATTATTGTCGCTGCACTTAGTAGAGCATTAGTAAATAGTTATAATTTTCTATTACCATGCGTGCCCGCTAAATATACCTGAACATTTACTAGACGCAAAGATGCTCCTGGTAGGTTATATGCAGCATACATAGGAGCCAATAAATCCAATATCCCATGGAAAGTACGAACAGACAATGCTACATAATAAATAGTAGCATTAGCCCCTGCCCCTATAACCCTAGTTGGCTTTGTTAGAATCGCCTTCAAATTCTTGGATAGATGAATATTTCACAAATGATCCATCAGGAGATATGACTGGCTCGCCATTTTCATATTGAGCTGCCATGAAACTTACACCGGTGCTACGGTCTACCAATTTAATTTCTTTCACGGCTTTGCCACCGTAGAATTTGATCTTAGCTTTAGCGCCACGGTTAGCTACGTTATTCTTAGAACCTTTTTTAACTGCCATTTTAAACTCTTTTATTTAATTTTGTTTCTCAATTATACACTAAAATGCTATACTTTGCCAAGTAGACAAATAAAAAAAATAATGAAAAATTCAATAAAGTTATTTGCCGGCACCTGTGATTTCTTCGCTGGAGCCGCCAAACCCTGGCAAATACCGGAGTCAGAGCTACCCGAGTTCGCATTTATTGGGCGCTCTAATGTTGGTAAATCTAGCCTAATTAATACGCTTACTAATAGAAAAAGCTTAGCCAGAGTCTCACAAAACCCTGGATGCACTAAGCAAATCAACTTTTTCAGACTAGGTGATGTACTTAGTTTGGTTGACCTTCCCGGCTATGGATATGCCAAAATTAGTAACGAAGATCGTTACAATTGGGATAATCTCATTCATCAATATCTCCGCGGTCGTACTCAGCTCAAGCGTGTATTTTTGCTTATTGATTCTAGGCATGAGCTAAAAGACATAGACATAAAGACCATGGCGTTTCTGGATGACTATGCTATATCTTACCAGATAGTGCTCACCAAGATTGATAAATCCGAGATATTACATGATATAATTGCTCATTTGACTAGAATATCAACCAATCACGGTGCATGCCACCCTGTTATCATCCCAACTAGCAGCTCTCTAAAAAGCGGCATAGATACTCTTCAAAATGAGATACTATCGCTGATTTAGAAATGCAGCGATTACCTATTAACTATATTATTGATCTCTTTTGGTATATCCTTTAGTAAATCTGATTTGTAAATGTACTTCTTGCACATTTCCATAAGGCTATCTCTACATAAATAAGATACTACCGCTATCCCTATAAATGCAACAACAGCTGCGGCTCCGTATAGGTGATATGGAAATTTCTTCCTATCCTCCAAGCGCTGGAGTCTAGCATCTATTGCTTTTCCTGCATTCTCCTTTAATTTACCAAAATCATCATCGGTTGATGAATTTGAAATACCGTTAAGTACTGAATTCACAGCTTCTTGCAGTGGCTGCACGTTTTCTTTGTTATATCCCCATGGACAGCTCAAACTATTCAAACTTCTGGTTATATTTTTTTTACAATATTCCTTTCCTCGAGCAGCATATTGCACTTGTTCTTTCAATGTCTTAAGGATCTCTATCTCATTGTTCAAACTAGCCACTCTAAGCATGGTGTTTATATAGTCACGCAGCTTGGTCTCTGATGATACTCCTAATAGGTCTTCTCTGCTTATTGTTAAAGCCTCCTCACTAGCATCTATTGTGAGAGCATCGTAAGCGTTCATAACATATCTTTTGCAAGCCATGGGATTTGTGTATGCCAATACTGATGTGAGACTACTTATGGCAAATCCCCTTGGGTCCGTCATCCTATTGATCTCTAATATTAAAGTTTTTTTACTATCTTGAAGATTAACAGACTTACTTTTCCATTCTGTTTCAAGCTCTTGCATCCTACTTACTAAACCCTGCTCGCTTATTGGATTAAAAGTAAACCATCTGAGCTTATCAAGAACAGCTCTGCAAAAAGATGAATAGTCATCTTCAAGTGTTTTTGGTAGTGTATTCTCAACGAAATCAAATAATTCTAGTGCGTTTCTGTACCTTTCTGATGAATACATCTTTTCCTCTCCCAAATTATAATTAAACGTTTAGGCACAATTCCCCAATCTTATATTATCAGTATACTTGATCATTTTAACCTATGGAAGTCCCTGATGAAAATATTTTCTTACTAGTTACTTCCAGCAACTAATGCATAAAAGATAAACCTTGCAAGAATTAACTATACAGTTACTCTTAAGATGTTGTTATTTTTAGTTTATCAATGAAGCCTTCGAGTAATTTAAAAACAATGTTGCTAGGTGCTATCGGAGTAGTATATGGCGATATAGGAACAAGTCCGCTATATGCTTTAAAAAGTAGCTTTATATTGGGTGGACTAGCAGTTACAGAAATTAATGTCCTGGGCATTATAAGCCTTTTTATCTGGATGCTGATAATTATGGCAACTATAAAATATGTGTATTTAGTACTTAGCATCAGTAACCAAGGTGAAGGTGGAGTGCTTGTTTTATCTTTGCTATGCTCTAAAGTATTATCGAAAAAGTACAAAGTTATCCCTATTGTGCTTGGCATTATAGGAGGTGCGTTACTTGTTGGTGATGGAGTTATTACGCCAGCAATATCAGTTTTAAGTGCTTTAGAAGGATTGCATCTTATCGCCCCCAAATTATCTTCAAAACATATAATTTTTATCTCTATAATTATACTTTTGTCTCTTTTTGCAATTCAAAGAAGGGGTAGTGGAATAATAGGAAACTACTTTGGTCCTGTTATGGTAGTGTGGTTTTTCGTACTCTCTCTTTTAGGTGTTTATAATATTAGTATGTCTCCAGATATTTTAAAATCCTTAAGTCCATATTATGCCCTGCAATTTATATCCTCTAATGGTCTAGCAGGATTTATAACGCTTGGTGGCACGATCTTAGTTATCACTGGGGCTGAAGCGTTATATGCAGATTTAGGGCATTTTGGTAAAAGGCCTATACAGCTTTCCTGGACGTATTTTGTATTTCCTGCGCTAGTCCTTAATTATCTTGGGCAAGGTAGCTTACTATTAAATACTCCTGAGGCTATTATAAACCCTTTTTATCACTTAGCACCACAGATAGCACTATATCCACTAATTATTCTAGCTACAGTTGCGACTATAATAGCATCACAAGCTATAATTTCAGGAGTGTTTTCCATAACATGGCAAGCTATTATGTTAAATTACCTACCAAGACTTAAGGTAGTTCATACATCAAAAAATCATCGAGGAGAAGAATATCAACACGGTCAGATCTATGTACCTCTTGTGAATTCTATATTATGCATATTAACACTTATAGCTGTACTACATTTTAAAAATTCGGATAGCCTAGCAGTTGCATATGGATTAAGCGTGGCTGGTGTCATGTTTATTACAACAACACTGGTGTTTATCATTGCTAGATATCAATGGAAGTGGAGCATTTTTAAGCTAATAGCAATATTATTACCTTTCATGTTTTTGGATTTAAATTTTGTTTTAACCAATTTGGTAAAATTAGTTGAAGGTGCTTGGTATACTCTATTAATAACCATAGTTGTTAGCTATATAATTTGGGTTTGGAGAAAAGGCAGCAGAATGTTAATTGAACAAAAACTATTAACACATGACGATCTTTTGCTTTTTATTAGAGATAATGCGAAAAAATTTAAGCAAAAAATTCCTGGATGTGCGATTTTTATGTCTCGTTATCCTAATAAAGTTCCAAATGCCTTAACCATACACATGCGTCATAATAAGTTTTTACATGAAAAGGTAATAATACTTTCCGTTGTAACCAAGGAAGTCCCCAGAGTATCAAAAAGTGATAAATTCAATTATCAAGAAATTTATAAAGATGTATTTTTTGTTACAGCAAACTTTGGATTTCAAGAAATACCAAATCTTCACGATGTTGCTGTATGGGCTCAAGACGGGGGAATTATAGATAATGATACGGATGTATCATGCTTTTTAAGCAAAGAAATTCCATTTGCATATCACGGAGATGCTCATGTACTAAATAGCGTAAGCAGAAGTCTTTTTATATTCCTCGCTAATAATGCCATTCCAGCTCATGACTTTTTCAAGGTCCCAAGCCATAAGATCATTGAACTAGTTATAAAATATAAAGTATAAAACCAATCTTGACAGCTAAAATTATTATGTATAGCATTAAGCCTAATGCCTTGATAATAAAAGAAAATAAAGATGCGTGCAGTTATATTTTTAATTGTTTTCCTATTACATGCGAACATTTCTTTTGCTACTACTGTAAATCAATCTTTTTCTGTAACTGCTTCTATAGCGGCCACATGCACTGTATCCCCTATTAACGCTCTTGCTTTCGGGTCATATGATTTTGCTAATATACTTCCTGCCACTGCACAGACGGCAATAGTATATCAATGTACAACTGGCGTTAGCCCTACTGCAAATATTGGGCTTAATGCAGGGAATGCACCTGGAGCAACCACAACAACAAGAAAAATGCAAAACGGTAGTAATCTCCTTAGTTACAATTTATACTCCGACCCCACTCATCTACTTAATTGGGGTAATAACCAAGGCGTAGATACAGTTCCAATTGTAGCTAATGGAAATTCACAATCAGCGACTGTATATGGCACAATACCCACTGGACAGGCGGTTACTCCTGGCAGTTATGCAGATACTATAACAGCAACTCTCACCTATTAACCTAAGAAATATGTGCCTAAAATGAAATACAGAAATCTGATACCACTAATGATCGCACTTATGCCTCAACAGGTTTATGCTAATTATACGATATCACCTATAACATTAACGCTTGAAGCTGAAGATAAGATTGGCACATTAAACCTAACTAATATCAGTGGTACTAAAAAAACTCTTCAGGTAATGCCTTATCTATGGACACAGAGTAACAATAAGGACCTTAACTCCAAGACTAATGATATTTTAATCAACCCTCCAATTTTCAGTATAGAATCAGGTGAAACACAACTTATCAGGTATGCTGTAAGAGAAATAGCTGCGGATAAACGGCAGGAAAAATCATATAGAATCGTATTAAGAGAAATAGATAATACTACTCGCAACACAACAGAAGGCATAAATATATTGCTAACAGTCAAACTCCCATTATTCCTAAGACCTTCTAAAATAGAAACAAAACCAATAACTTGCACTTATGATAGGCCATCAAAAAACATGATAGACCTAACTTGTGAAAATACTAACAATACGCATGTGTTTCTTAGTGGTATTAAGATCAACCGCGGTACTAGTAGTAATATATTTAAATATATATTGGCAAACAATATCGGAAAAATAAGTCATAAACTTGATTCCGCTGCTCTCAACGATATCAAAAGCATTGAGGTTTCCTATATACAAAACAACAATGCTATGACTACAAATGCTATCTCAAAAAAATAGACTTAGATGCTTATTGCTTCTCTTCATATTATGTCCACTGTTTAGAGCAATAGCAGTTGAGTCAACTCTTGAGGAAGCATTAATTACTGTGAGTATTAATGGTGAAGGATACTCATCTGTTATAAATGCATATAAAGATACTAATAGTTTTTATATTTCAGAAGCTGATATGCTATCTTATCGGATAAAGAAAGAATTTCTCACAAAATCTCTAATCACGATAAACAATAAAGAATACTCTGACATATCAAAACTTAAGGGCGTAAAATTTTCTTTTATAAGTACAAAGCTATTGCTCGATATATATTTCCCACCGGAATACTTCATTACTACATCATTCAGCTATAGCAAAGATGGAAAAAAAGCGGAATATTTGTCTGGCAGTGGTGGCTATTTTAATTATGGAGTTTCCTATAATGGTTATAAAAGTTCACGGTATGATGAGCGCAATGTAAACTTACTACCTGAATTTGTTTTGTTTAATGATTATGGTGCAGGTAGCACTAATTTTTTCTTACAGAAAACATTGCATGGGTCTAAGCACATCTATAATTTAAAAGGACTTGATCAATCGAAAGCTATTCGGCTTGATACATTTTGGTTTTATGAATCTCCCGATAATATGCATAGAATCCGGCTTGGAGATTCAATTACTAGGGCTACACTTTGGAGTGGTGCTGCACGCTTTATCGGTATAAAATTTGCAAGAGACTTCACAGTGCAACCGGGATTTATCACCTCACCTCGCCCATCTATTAGCGGAACCGCAGCTGTACCTAGCGCAGTTGATGTCTTTGTAAACAATGTAAAAGTACAAAGCGGTCAAACACCTCCAGGAAACTTTTTTCTGGAAAATATACCGGTGATCAATGGCGCAGGCATAGTAGAGTTGCAAATGCGAGATATTACAGGTAATGTAAATGTTATACATGTTCCGTATTATGCTTCAGAATCCCTATTGAAAACTGGTCTAGATGATTATGCTTTAGACATTGGGAAAACACGAGAATTTTACGGAATAAAAAGTAATTCCTATAGAAACTACTTTGCGTCTGGCATATATAGGTATGGAGTTACGAACTATTATACAGCTGGCATTTATGGACAGATAATGGAGAAGCTGAAAATGGCTAGCTTTGATAATGCATTTTTAGTAGGCAACTATGGTACTATTAACCTTTCTCTTGCTGGAAGTCAGAAGTTTAATAAATCTGGAAACCTTGTATCAGTCGGATTTCAAAGGCAGAGCGATATTAGCTTCGGAGGATTGATAACCATAAATAGTAGACATTTTGGAGATGTCTCAACTTTCCCCCACTCTTACTTCTCGCAGCGTAATACACGTGCATATATGGGAACATCCCTTGGTAACTATGGTGCTATAAATACCAGCTTTACTCTAACTAGAGACAGGAAGAAATATCAAACAAAATTGCTCGATATAGCATACCAAAAGCAACTTTTACCCTCGACCAACTTATTAATCTCCGCGGGGCGTAATTTTGGCGACCAAAAATATACATTCGCTTTTTTATCGATCAATGTTGATCTTGGTGATTCGCGTAGTGCTTCTGTCTCTGTCGAAAAGCATAATAATAAATATAGAGAAGTGTTAGATTATTCCAAGAATTCTGGTACTATCAATGGTTTAGATTATAGATTGCAAGTAGCACATGAATATAATCCTGAACTCCACGCCGAGGCACGATATAGCAATAAATATGCTGATACGACCGGACGTGTGTCTAAATATCGCCATTTTTCCCAGTATTATGCCAATGCACAAGGCAGTGCCTTTGTTGCAAACAACGATATTTATTTTTCTAGACCTATTGCCGGCTGCATTGCTGTAATCAAGGTAGATGACTACGAAGGCATAAATGTATACAAAGATAATCATCACATTGGTCAAACCAATGAAGGTGGAATGGTTGCAATTTACGGCATCCAATCTTACACCCCTAGCACTATAAGGGTAAATACAACAGATTTACCTATTCATGCCAAGATTGATACACACGAAAGGACTGTTTATTGCAAAAGTAATAACATAATTTTCGTTCCATTTGGAGTTAAAAAATCCAAGGTTATGACCTTTCATCTTATTGATGACAATGGTAATTATATTCAGTCCTCTACAAAAGTGCAGGTAGGAAATAAAGAAGCATTCACTGGTTACCATGGCATGGTTTTCCTTGATGATATATCAAACTTGGATACTATGGACGGCAAGGCTTGCAAGAACGATTCTTGTTGTAACTTTAGCCTTAGCATACCAGATGATGGCGAAAGCGAATATATTAACTTAGGCGATGTAAAATGCACAAAATAGCCATAATATTATGCTTCCTATTTGTGTATTGCATGGCTAAACCCAGCTTTGCTACTTGCATAGGTTTAGGGTGCAATTGCACGTTAGGTGTAACGGCAGTAGCATTTGGAAGCTATAACCCATTCATTGGAACAAGCACAGCAAGCAACGGTAATATACAAGTAACATGTAGCGCCGCAGTGATTGCTACAGTGAGCTACACAGTAACTTTTAGCACAGGCAATTCAGGCAATTATGTAAACAGATACATGGTAAATGGAGCAAGTCACCTGCTATATAATATTTATAATGCAGCAAACGGCGGTAGCATTTACGGCGATGGAACCGGTGGCACAGTCATTATTAATGATGGTTATGTCATGCCAACACTAGCTCCAGTCGTAAAAAACTATGTTGTCTTCGGCATTATTCCTGCTCTACAAAATCTACCTGTTGGATCATATTCTGATAGTATGACTGCTACGCTTACGTTTTAGAGTTATATTTTTACCACATATGGTATGATTCTTGCTATGATTAATAAGCACGGGAGTAAAAAATGCAAGATAGCCATATCGAACTAATATCAAGGTCAATGGAAGGATGCCTTGCTCTATTTGATAAAGAAGAAACTCCAGAAAACTGCAAAAAATTACAAAGCCTAATAGAGGCCATAGGCATTTATATTTGTAGCCCCATCAAGATTCATTGGATAATCCCAAATACGGGAATAGAAAAATCATATAATGTAATTTTGCCCGCGCTTGCAATAATGTGTAGTAAAGCCAAATTTTTTAAAATTAGCATAAATAGCTGCCCTAAAGCTATCTGTGGAACTAACTTTAAAACTGAATCTGATGATAATATTGTGCTTACCCCTCCTCTCTTATGTGCAATACGTAGTCATGCACCATTCCTTGCTACTACTGTGCTTACTAATTTACATTTTAAAGACCATGCAGTTTCCCATCCTCAAAATCATAGAGCACATGTTAAACATTGCTTAGATATAGCTAAGATATACTATGCTAAACCTAGAAGCACTGCAGAGATAGAAATACTAGAAATGCTTAAAAATGAGCTCTCTATATAGCTACATTTAACATAACATTGTGGGCTTGGCTAATACTCTAAACCCATCAAGTATTACTAGAAAAGCCTCGTAATTTCTTGGATCTACTTGGATGACGCAGCTTACGCAGAGCTTTTGCTTCAATCTGCCTAATGCGCTCACGAGTTACCAAAAAGAGTTTACCAACTTCCTCTAGTGTGAAATCTGTATTAGTTCCAATTCCAAAGCGCATGCGTATCACCCTTTCCTCACGCGGAGTTAAGCTTGAAAGCACTTTGGTAGTAACTTCACGCAAGTTTGAAAGAATAGCTGCATCAAGTGGTTGGACAGCATTTTTATCTTCGATAAAGTCACCAAAGTAACTACCTTCATCATCACCCACTGGATCCTCAAGACTCATTGGTTCTTTGGCAATTTTAAGAACTTTACGCACTTTTTCCACTGGCATGCCAAGCTTATCAGCTATTTCTTCTGGAGTTGGCTCCCTACTAGTATCATGAACAATCTGACGGGTTGTGCGCATGATTTTGTTAATTGTTTCAATCATATGTACAGGAATTCTTATGGTACGTGCCTGATCTGCAATCGACCTAGTAATCGCTTGTCTAATCCACCAAGTGGCATATGTAGAGAATTTATAACCCCGGCGATACTCAAATTTATCCACCGCTTTCATTAGGCCAATGTTACCCTCTTGTATTAAATCCAAGAATTGCAGCCCGCGATTTGCATACTTTTTAGCAATAGAAATAACTAGGCGAAGGTTTGCTTCAATCATCTCTTTCTTAGCCCTACTAGACTGACGCTCTCCTTTTTGTACCGCATTAACAAGACTTTTAAAATTAAAGATATCTATCCTAATTTCTCTTGCTATTGCTATAAGCTGTTGGTGCAATTTTTCTATCTCAGGCCGATCTTTTAGGAAGTTAGCTATATTCTTTATTTTAGACTTTGCTAAAATATCAATCAATCCTTCATTTACCTCATTGCCTTCGTATACCTTGAGTAGTTCAGCACGATTAACTTTATACTTATCGGCAAGTCTCAGTAAAGTGGATTCAACTGCTATAATCCTTTTATTTTGAGAATATAAAGTGTTTAGTATTTGCTCAATCTTACCTTCATTTAAGCGGATGGCTTTCATTTGTTCGGCTGCTTCTTCAGAAAGGGTTTCGTATTCCTTCTCTACTTTGCTACTAACCTTTTCTCCCTTAAACGCTGCTATGAGCTTATCCTGCTGGATATCAATAATTTTACTACTAAGGTTTGCGACATTACCAAAAACTTCCATCATGCGAGGTCTTAGTTCGGTTTCCATGCTTATAATTGATAGGGTATCCACTTCATCAGAAGTTGCTTCTTCAAAAGCTTCAGAAGATTCTTCACTGACTTCTTCTTCACTTTCTTCGGATTCTTCTTCAATATCCGCAGCCCCTTCTTCTTCCTCTTCTTCGTCTTTAGGCTCTTCAAAGTCTAAATCATCAAAATCAGCCTCCTCATCCTCATCTCCGCCTTCAAATTCTTTACCAAACTCTTTGCTATAGGTAGCATCTAAATCCAAGATATCGCGCAAAAGGATTTTTTCATTGATCAACCCGTCATACCACTTCACACACTCACTAAGTGCAGCTGGCGTTTTGGCAAGTGCAGTTATCATGGTGTCACGACCAGACTCAATACGCTTGGCTATCTCCACTTCTCCTTCGCGCGATAGAAGTTCAACATGGCCCATCTCTCTTAAGTAGCGCCTTACAGGATCATCACTTCTAAGCGATTCATCTTCTTCAGCTTCTTCTTCATCTTCTTCAGCTTCTGCATCAAATTCAGATGAGATAGGGATCTCATCATCTTCCTGGGTGCGTTCCGTAATCTTTACGCCTTCATCATTAAAAAAGGTGATGGCATCATCAACTTTCTCAGCAATAAGTCCCTCTGAGTCAAGCACTTTGCTAAGCTCATCATAAGTTACAAAACCGGTCCCCCGTTTTTTATCAAGCAATTCCTTTATGCTTTGATCAACTTTAGATTTTTTTTCTATTTTTTTAGGAGCGATTTTATTAATAGTTTTGTTCATTAAACAATACCTAATTCCAATTTTAAGTTTTCGTGTACACCTTTAAGGTTTGAAAGCCTGGTAAAATCTGAGTCATTAGGGTCTGCAACTATCTGATCAGACAACATTTGAATCTCAGTTTCCAACTTACCTATATTAATTAGCTTTAATAATCTTATAGCATAGACTTCAGCATCCTCAATATTTTTAATTGAGGATTGCTGAATTTTAAAGCCATTAAAACGACCAAATAACTCGCGAATGCCCATAGAAAGCTGTGCAAACAACTCTTTTTTCTCTTCATAAGCTTTTGTCATATTAGCAACTTTATCAAATTTATACAACAATTCACTTCGTACCGCTTCCAATTCATCTCCGCTTAGCTCTAAATCCGCAAATTTTTCCCAAATCTCATTATTTTGTAGAAGTTCGGGGTATGATATCAGGATAGTAAGCAGCTCATATGAATGCGAACCATCGCTTTCCATCACTTCTATAACCGCACTACTACTCAGCATTGAGTTGGTTTTATGCTTAAAGGCACGGGAGAACACTTCATAAAAGCGTGTCTTGAAATAATTACGGTATTGATTTTTGAGATCAAAGTCTTTAATTCTTGCGGCAATTGTATCTAGCCGTTTACGTAAATCACTCTTCTGCTCTGGAGTTTTAAGCGCTTTAAGCGCACGCTCACTTTCAAAAATATATTCAGAAAGCGGCATAGACTTATCCAAAAGCATTTTGAGAACACTTGGGCCAGATACTTTTAGCAATTCATCAGGATCTTTAAAATTCTGGAGCACAGCTATCTTAAGGGTTTTATCATGCCCTATAGACTCAATCGCTTCATAAGATGAACGCCTTGCTGCCATTTTGCCAGCCCTA
>CAYWJW010000026.1:0-20703 GCA_964458795.1 uncultured Candidatus Jidaibacter sp.
TCTTCAGCTTTTTCTTTGGATATAAGCCAAGTCTAATGATATAAATGTTCACTTGGATGTTCTCTTGCATCATTTCTCCAAATTATTTGTTGCTGAGCTTCTTGAAAAAACTCTTCATCAACAAAAGCTATTCTAGTATCATCCACTATATAATCTTTTATTCTTGTTATTTCTTGTCCATTTACTATTAATTTTTCAACCCTTCCTTTTATTTCAGCCCGATAAAATGAATTGGGTTTCTGTATAATAATAAACTCATGTTCGCATCCAGCACGCTCATCATTATCTTCGGCTGAATCATATGATTTTTTCACATATGACACAGCGTATTCTTCATCTGTAACTTGTAAACTTTGATCTAAAAAGCTTGCTGGCTTAAATGGTTTAGACTCTATTGCTTTTTCCTCTGTAGTTGTATTTATTATTATGACTTCTTCTTTCATTATAGACCTCTTTCAGGTGTTAGTTCATCGGTTAATTTGGTTTTATAATTCGGATAAACTCTCGGATTATATCTGTCAGGGTTAGATGCAAAACACTCCACGTAATCTCTTAAAGTTAGTTCCCTATTATCCTTTGGTCTTTCTCTATGTATTATTTTATTAACTATATATGTTGTACATAAGACTAAGATTCCCTGTGATAGTGGTTTATAAGGTTCTGGCGGATTCAAAGCATAATGTATTAATAGATTAAGCCCTATAAAACTGGCTGCTGTTGCTGTCATTAGAGCAAACTGTCCTAAGAAAAATTGGATATCCGCAGGGTTCACTTTAGGGGTTGTTGTTACACAAGTAAGTTTGGGGTAAAAAGGCGCTATAATACGTTTCATATCTTCTCTAGCCAATCTCTCAAAATAGTCTCCCTTTATTTGTTCTTCATATTTGGGAAAATCTTCTTTAAATTGCTTCCTATATTGCGCAGCTTTAGCTTTTCTATGAGTCTCCTTTGCAGCTTTAATTCCATCTTCTGTAGCGTCTTGTATATTAGCTTTATATTGTCTTCGCATTTCTGCCCAAGCAGCTTTTCTTTCTTCATCACTCATAACATTAACCCCAAAATTATTTCACGAATAATCATTTGTATCAAAAGGTAAGTCAACTTCTGAAATGTTAAGATTTACATTTTTAAATAATCAATTGTTATTTAGAGAATTTCTATATATATTGCTGCCCTACACAAATATTTTTTTACCTGTTTTAACAGGTGGAAGGCCCATTTTTCCTGGGTTTGTTTTTAAATAACAGGTGGAAACAGGGGTTTTCCTAGCTCCAAGGACTTTCATATTGCATTTATTGCAACATCTCGAAAAGATCCTGAAACGAGTTTAGGATGATCAGAAGGGGATGGGTCCTGAAAATGACTACTCAGCGCAACTTTTGCTTTAAGCTTTAGGCATACTTCTTTTATCTTACATTTATTAGTATAACCCGTTTTTTTGGCCTATGGAAGTCCCTGTGCAAAATTTTTATTGTGTATTGATGGTTATCTTATTACTCTCTACCCATAGAGGAATGGTAATTGAGGCGGCTGTGGCATCTGAAAGTAAAGTTAAGGTTGACCCCTTGTTTGTAGGTCTTACACGTCCCCCTCTTTTATTCGGAGTAAGTTATACCTATTTTGTGGTAAATGCGCTTGTTAGTATGGTCGCTTATATTGCTACATCGAATTTTAAGTTTTTGGCGATGGCAGTGCCCATACATTTTTTAGGGCTATATATTTGTTCAAAAGAACCACTGTTTATTGAATTATTCAAGGTTAAAGCTGATAAATGCTCAAGGTGCAGGAACAGATTTTACCACGGCGCTAACAGTTATGATCCATTTTGAATATGCGAAACCTACTTGATATTCTGCAATTTAGGCTTAGAAGGCAACGTGCTGTTAGAGAAAACATAGCTGCATCTGAATATCCAGCTAGTGGTTTTATACCTTACTTGGGATACTGGAATGAAAATACGGTGATTACCAAAGACAATTCGTTAATGCAATTTGTTAAGGTCAATGGCTTCTCTTTTGAGACAGCGGATGACGAAGACTTGGATATTAAAAAAGAGCTAAGAAATATGCTCTTTAAGGGCTTAGGCAACGCGGGCATTGGGTTATACTTCCATATTGTTCGCAGAGAACAGCCAGCATATCCAGAAGATTATGCAGCAGTTGATATGCCAGATGGGTTTGCTCTTTATTTGGATAATCGTTGGGTTGACAGGCATAAGTACAAAAAGTCTTATGTTAATGAGCTTTACATATCGATAAGTAAAAAACCAGCTTCATCAGGGGTACTTTCAGGTGTTGAAGATATAGTAAAAAAAGTTATCCGTGGCACTGATAGAAAGGCGTGGCAAGCCAGCATGCAAGAGCTTTTTGAAGAGTTGGAAGAGGCTACAGGTCGCGTGATGAATTCTCTTAGAGATTATTCTCCCCAGCTTTTAGGCGTTGTAGAAACTGAGGAAGGTGTTTTTTCCGAGATATCGGAGTTCCTAGGCTCTATCATTAATTGTGGTGAGCTTGCGCAATATAGAGTGTCTCAGCAGCCTATTGCCAAACAATTATGCAACCATCGTATGTACTTTGGTCGTAAGGCGATAGAGCTAAAGCGGCATGATGGAAGAAGTAAATATGCTGGACTCATAAGTGTTAAGGAATATGGTCCAAAAACTTGGGCAGGTTTTCTGGATGCATTCTTACAGATGCCATTTGAATTTGTGATCACACAATCATTTGAATTTATCGATAGACAGGTTGCAATAACAGGCATGCAGCTTCAGCAAAATCGAATGATTCAAGCAGGAGATAAAGCAATATCGCAGATAGAAGATATAAGCGTTGCTCTTGATAAGGCTATGGGGGGTGATATAGGCTTTGGTAAGCACCACCTCACAGTGCTGTGCATGGCTGAAGATCCAAAAGAGCTAGAACATGTTCTTTCCATAGCTGCAGTCGAAATTACCAATACTGGATGTATCGGTGTTAGAGAGAAGGTCAACATGGAGCCTGCATTCTGGGGACAATTACCAGGTAATTTTGACTTTTTAGTGCGCAAAGCTACGATAAATACTTCGAATTTGGCAGCGTTTAGCTCCCTGCATAATTTTCCGGTTGGCAAAGCGCGTAATAATCATTGGGGTAATGCGGTTACAGTCTTGGATACGACATCAGGTACTCCATTTTACTTTAACTTCCATGTGCGTGATGTTGGGCACACTGTTATAATTGGGCCAACTGGTTCAGGTAAAACGGTTTTGATGAATTTCTTATGCGCACAGGCGCAAAAATTTAAATGTCGCTTATTCTTTTTTGACAAAGATCGTGGTGCAGAAATTTTTATCCGAGCGCTTGGTGGGCAATACACTATTATAGATCCAGGAAAGCAGTGCGGGTTTAACCCACTGCAATTGCCAGATAATGGAGAGAATAGAAATTTCCTGTCTGAATGGCTTAAATTGCTCGTTTCAACTACTGGGGAACAGGTTAATGCAGATGATATAGCTACAATAAGCAATGCGATAAATGGTAATTATAAGCTTGATAAGAAGGATCGCAAACTTTCCAGTATAGCTCCATTCTTCGGGTTAGGCGGTCCCGGAACTTTAGCTGGGCGTCTTGCTATGTGGTATGGAAATGGATCGCATGCTAGAGTTTTTGATAATGATGAGGACGTTATTGACTTTAACAAAGCATCGGTCTTTGGATTTGAAATGGCTGAGCTTCTTAGAGACAAAGCTTCTTTAGGCCCTGCGCTTTCATATATATTCCATCGCATCAATATCTCACTAGATGGTACCCCCACCATGATAGTATTAGACGAGGCTTGGGCATTGATAGACAACCCGGTATTCGCACCAAAGATTAAAGACTGGCTTAAAGTGTTGCGTAAGCTTAATACCTTTGTGGTATTTGCGACTCAAAGTGTGGAAGATGCGAGCAAGAGTGCGATTAGTGATACCTTGATTCAGCAAACTGCAACGCAAATTTTCCTACCCAACTTAAAGGCAACTAGTGTATATAGAACGACCTTTATGTTAAGTGAGCGTGAGTTTCAGTTAATTAAGACCACTGATCCTGGAACTAGATACTTCTTGATTAAACAAGGGAATGATTCTGTAATAGCCAGAGTGGATTTATCTGCTATGACAGATGTGGTAAACGTTTTGTCTGGGCGTGCCAGTACTGTTGGCATACTTGATGAGGTAAGAAAACAAAGTGGTGATGATCCAAACGTATGGATCCCAATATTCAATAAGCGAGTTCAGGAATTATCTGAGGAATGAATAATATTACTAATAATGGATGGATCTCTAAAGTCGCAAGTTGCGTTCTTGCGGCAATTTGCATGATCTTTATATACCTACCTCTTACATCTGCGGCTGATGATGCAGTACCATTTGACTGGGATGCACATAATTCATCATTACTCAATTGGGAAACGTATTATAATAGTAAGGCTGCGACAGATAATTGCTTTAACAGTGGTAAAATTTTATGGAATAGCTCCGAGCTAAACCAAACCTATATGCCAGGAACTATCACCCGGAATGAGAAGCCGCCTGCTGCGGGCGGGCAAGGGACAGCCATTTTCAGCTCTGTTGCAACCTTTGCTAGTATGGGAGTATTCCTAGCCAATCCTTTAGGATGGGCTGCTGCGATTTTAGTGGCTGGGATTGAGATGGCTGTAATGATAGATGCATGTACGAATACATATGTTGTAGCGCCGCATGAATGGTTTAATAGACAGAATGGTAAGAAGTGTAAGTTTGTAGGTGGAGTGGCAACCTATGTGGATCCGGATGCACTAAGCGTGAATGATGTTCCATTCTTTTATCACTGTGACCCTATGTATGATCCAATCGACAAGGCAAAAGGAGGCAGCGGTGGGCTCAGCACCGGGAATGATAAAGATGCTTCGTTTATTGGTAGAACCTATGGATATATGGGTGCAGCGTCACAGTATTGTACAGGGACTTTAAGACAGTATGGTGAAAAGGCTAAAAAAGATGGAATGGTAGGTAAGATAGTTGTTGAATCAGCTCCATGGATTACCAGGCTTTCTCAATATCATGACTGTTCAACAGCAGATAACACGGCTGGCCGCTGGACTAAATATTTTGGGCCGGAAGCTACTCAGGAATACGTTTACCCGCTCAAGCTATATTCTTACTATAAGATGTTTGATAAAAGCGGCAAAATTAGAATGTGCGTAGCTTCTATCTACACTATGTTCCCTGTTAGAATTGCTTGCGGCACCATTGCCCCCCCTGGAGATGAAAGTACGATTGATCCGTTCCTTAAAGCTTATGTTTCTGATACCAGATGCGCCTATTTGATTGAGCCACGAAAAGATCTACAATCCCTTGGAAGTTCGCTTAGTCAAACGGATCAGGATGGCGTATCACGAAAGTCTGTGAAATTATTCTTGCAGAGCGATTTCCACTTTACCAGTACGGTGGTTGGTTGTTTAAAAGATATGATAATGAAGGTATTCATTAAAGTGCCTTCTGGGGCGGGTGTATATGGTGAGAAGCCTTTCTTCCAAAAGGTCCAAGAGCGCCTTAAAGGGATAGTGCTAGCCGTTTTAGTGCTTTATGTTGCACTTACTGGTGTGAAGATTATGACGTCTCCTGAGCCTCCTAAAAGAAATGAATTGATAATGATGATAGTCAAGCTAGCTCTGGTATTCTATTTTGCAGTCGGGACTGGCTTTTATGAAGTTGATAAGAAAGGTAATGTAACTGGGCTATTCCCGCAGCTTATGACGGTTACGGATGAGCTCGCGAATATGTTCTTGGAGGCGCAGAATAACAATGAAGGCTTAGGTTTCTGCTCATATAAATACAATGGCAAGAACTTGCTTGGTGAAAATTTGTATCAAGGTAGTGGAGCGACAAACACTGTAGGGTTTGATGGCGTTAAGCTTACGTTCTGGGATTTGATCGACTGTAAGCTTATCAACTATCTCAATGTAGGTTCTTGTAACTATTCCGCTTCAGGTATGGTGCTAGCTTGGCTTGTTGGAGTAGCTTTTTGGGTGTCGGGATATGGATTCCTACTTTCGATGGCATCGCTTGTATACTGCTTCCTGATATTACTAGTTATATTCAGGTTTACTCACATATTCATACTTGCGCTGATTACAGTAACTATACTGCTGTTCCTCGCACCTATTTTCATACCGTTTGTATTATTTGAAGCAACTAAGGGTATATATGATAAATGGATGAAGACGATACTGGGGTATTTGATATATCCTGCATTATTGTTCGCCTTCCTCGCTATTATGTTGGCCACAATGGATTCCGTATATTATGGTGACTTTAAAGGAACTACTAAAAGTAGCGGGCAACCAATAAATCTGAAGACTGCGTGTGATAAAGTAGACTCAATATATTGCATTGCAATGTCTGGTATTGTTACAAACTCAAATGATGCATGTGATATCTCACCAGGAACGGTATCTAATAAATGGATAATTTGGGATCAAAAAGTATCATATCTAGGCGAAAAATCGGTATTAAAATCGGAGGTTGCGACCAAGCTGTTTAACCCGATGCTTAAGCTTATGTTATTTGCGTTCCTGTTCTACTTATTTATGGGTGCAGTATCGCAGTTCCTAGCCTCACTGCTCACTGTACAAGATATAGGTGGAATGGCCAAAGGCGGTGTTAATGCGTTCGGTGCTATTGGCAACATAGGTAGCGGTGCGTGGTCCGGTGCAAAAGGAGCTGTTGGGTTGATGTCACAAAAGAAAGAAGAAAAATAGTTAAGTTAAATATTTAGATGGATGATGCGAAAATTAAAGCTAGATCGAAGGGGTTTTAAAAAGTGGGTCTTCAATCTGGGGCTGGTCCTGTTTCTGACCATAACACAGTTTGTAGTGAATGAAGCAAAGGCACAATTCATCTATAATGACTGTGTAACTGCTTCCGATTTCGGACAAACTACGCCAGATAGATTTGTAATAAGACCAATAGGAGAAATTTGTTACCAAAGGTGTAATAATGAGTGTAAAGCTTTTTCTCAAGTATCCGCTGGAGTTGAATTAAATCAGGATATTATCGATGAGTGCAATGTTAAATGCCGTTCTGGTGTACGCTTCAGAAGTGCATTACGGTTGCCCAATCCCGATACATCCTCGCCTAACATATTCATTTGGAGCAATGATGAAAGAGCTATAGGAACATTTTGTGCTCCTGGTAGTTCGGCACTTGATTCTGCAGGAAATAATATATACAACACGAAAATACGCGTGAAGCCAAGATCATTTGCTGATGTCCCTAGCGAACCAGAACCAGGGACTGCGCTTATTATAGGAGCTAAAAGCTCAGTGCCAGTTGCAGCTAGTCAGACTCCGGCTAGAGTTCCTGGTGTCCGTATAAAAATTATCTATCCTAGCAACAGTTCCTCTAATGCTATTTATATGTGTGGTAGCTCTGTTAAAAATCTAGACCCACGTCCTGCATCTATGAAGAAGGCAGACTGGGATAATAAAGTTTCGGAATGGAAGCCATCAAAGCCTACTTCTTGGAACGCAAGAAATGAGCTATTTACCGAGACTGGAGTGTATATCAAGGACGGCGATTTTATATCGATAATGTATGGGGGGCAGTATCGCGCATGCGGATATAACACTTGTCCTCCTATGCCTCACGACAGGCAACTTTTTATCAAGCGGCCGAATGTGCCTATTACACAAAGAATTTTGCCAGGAGCAGCTTTTGCATTGCCTGGTGATCGATTTAGGACAATAGGCATAGATCTTAAAGACGGAGTTCCACACTATCAGGGTGATCCTGAGCCTGTCTTGGAAAGTAATTCTCAAATAGAATTGCTTGGTCTGAGAGGCAGCACTTGGGATCAGAATACCCATTATGGATCTGGTATAGATTTTAAAGGTAGTGGCTTTTTTTTTAACGGCAATACTTTCGTTTCTGACAAAGATTCGTATTTTGTGTTTTCTGGAGTTTTAAAAGGTTTCTCATCTAAGTTCGCAAGTCTTGCTATTGCGCATCCGGACTTCAAACAAAATTGGAATGAGCATTACGGAGGCTATGCGGTAACTATAGTGAGGAGAGGTTGTCAGTATTTAAATGGAAAACTTCTGCAATATGGTATAGGTGCAATAGATCCGAATAGCAGTAAGCAAAACCCAATCTTTGCAACGCCTACTGCTTGGTATGATTTAACAGATAGTAACTTAATAGATTATGAGAATATAGATATTCCCTTTGAAGGATTGCTTTATTTGAGAATTAAGCCGCTCGTATATGAGAGCGCAGCGACGCCGACTTGCCAAGTATCTGATCCTGCGTGTGCTGCTGCCATAATAGGTACGAAAGCTTTATATAAGCCGGAAAATACCGAAGGTCAGTATTATGTTTTGGTTGAGCAGGATGACATTAGTAATATAACAAACGTTATAACTAAAATAATAGACACAATACGCGGATATCTGTTTGGTGCTGGAACAGATAAGGAAGGAATAGTGCAGTTTCTCTTCAACAGGTTTGTGGTAGACTCTAGCATGATCTCGCTGGTACGGGCCCTTATATTGTTCTATATAGTATATACAGGACTTAGCTTTGTTATAGGCATAGCCCAGTTCACTCAGAAGGAAGCAGTCACAAGGTTACTTAAAATAGGGATTGTGCTAGCCTTAATTGCTCCAGGCAGCTGGCAGTTTTTTAATACCTATTTATTTAAGTTATTTACCGATGGCGCATTGGAACTACTGGTGATGGTCACAGCTCCACCTGAAGCCTCACCTTCACAGATGCAAGAACTTCTCAAGCATCCAACAGAGATTTTCACCGTTTTTACCGAGCCTTTTAAGATACTTTTTGGTAAAGTCACTTGGATAAAAATTGGCTCATTGTTTTTCTCGGGACCTATAGGTATAATAATCATGTTTGTAATTGTATTCGCAGCTGTTGTTTATGCGATTTGCATCGCCAAGGCTACATTGCTATACATGATATCACTAGTTGGAATAGCTGTTCTATTACTGATGGCGCCAATATTTATAAGCTTTGTGCTGTTTCAATTCACAAAGCAGATGTTTGATTCCTGGTTGAAACAGCTTATGTCGTTCGTATTCCAACCAATTTTTGTATATGTATTTATAGTTGTAGTCAATTACCTCATTCTTGCTTCACTTAAAGTGGTGCTTGGATTCACGGCATGTAAAGCTTGCTGGTTTTCGCTATCAATTCCAGGTATTGATACCTCATGCCTTATTGGTGGTTATGTGTCTATATTTGGGCTCCATAATCCTGAAGGGGCGATGGGATTACCTATGTCATCAGTCGCGGCAGCATTCTATTTCCTAATACTTGCGCAAGCTATGTATTCCTTCACTTCTTTTGGTGCAAGACTCGCAAATACAATTGTGATGGGCAGCTTTGCTGGGCTTGATTTAGGAGCTACTGCTAAGAACCTCATCTCTGAAGCGCAAGGTGCGACAACTGCAATCCTTGGTATAGATAGAAGTACTGTTGCTGGTGGGCAGCGAGTGCGAGAACGTGCTCAATGGATTAAGGAAAAAGTAATGAGTGATAAAAAGGAAGAGAAGGATGAGAAAAAAAGATAAACGGAGTGCTTTGAGGAAATGATACGTAGAGTTTGCAATCTCTGGTGTGTATTTATTCTTCTTGTGTTGAGTTGCAACACCGCAGCCGCGCGTGAATGTGTGGCTGCTTATGATTTTGGTCAAGGCAACAGTTTTTATATTCCTGCTAACCCTGATGCAGGAAACCCAACTGGTGAGAGTAAGCTCATTTATAAAAATCCAAAAAATCATCAGGTTGCTCCGTGGGTTGCAACAAATTTTGTCACTCTCGGCAATTCAGAAGGATCGGCTGAAAATAACATAAAAATACGTGTGTCTGGTTCTTGGACTCCGTGGGGTGGTGATCCAGCAAAAATCACAAATCAATGTGTGCTTGAGGCTTGCGACCCTGCGCATCCGGATCAGATACCATGCTTAAGCGGCGGTATGAGTGTTAAGATAGATGAAACTGCTAGCAATATTCCATGCGTTATGAGTAAGGGTTGGGGGCTTTATGGACTGATTGCGATAGATCGAGGTAAAGAACGCAAGGACCCTAACGATCCTATGTATGCAAAAACCCTACCTAATGAATATTTTAGAACCTTCAGGGTAGCTCCTCTCAAGCAAGATGCTGATGGAGAGTTTTTTGAATTGGGTTCAACCCAGCAATGTGCTTTGGATGAAGATGGGAAAACCGTATGTATAGAAGATGCGGAAAAGGGAGGGCGCAAAAGTATTCTACGTGGCAACTTATACTTCAAAATCCTTGATAACTATTATCCGGATAACGAAGGAGAATATATAGTAACAATTTTAAGTGGAGTTGCTGGCAAAAAAGGTTTTATTCAAGAGTCTATAGAGTATTTTACGAACACTATGCATAATGTTACCGAGCATCTATATAAAGGTCTTACAGGCAATCTTGGTTTCATAACAATGGTTAGAGCGCTACTCGTAATATATGTAACTATATCCGGAGTTTTATTCATGCTTGGCATGCTCAGGATGCATGTCTCAGAACTGGTGGTTAGGCTTTTCAAAGTAGGTGTCATAGCAGCGCTTATATCGCACACTAGTTGGGAGTTCTTTAATACTTATTTGTTTTCATTCTTTACTGTTGGTGCGCAAAGTATTGCAACGATGATGACAAAAGCGGCTTTTTCATACACGGAGCAATTTAGTGGTGGGCAGTTTATTTTGCCTGAGGACATGAATGCACTTTCAGTGTTTGATAACGTAGTTAAAATGTTAATAAACCCATCTATTCATTATAAAATCGTCGCTATGATGTTTTATAAGTTCTACATAGTCTATATGATTTTCATATACGTATGTATAGGTATCCTACTACTTGCGATCATCAGGAGCGTAATGCTTTATGTTGTGTCTATAATGCTGGTTGCGTTGATGTTAGTAATTGCTCCTTTATTTATCCTTATGATGTTATTCCAGGCTACTAAAGAGCTCTTTGATAACTGGCTTAAACAGTTACTGGCTAATGCGCTGCTTTTAATCGTTGTATCTGCTAGTATGGCGATTATGATTAATTTAATCCTCAACCAGCTTGAAAGTCTTCTCTACTACAAAGTCTGTTGGGATATTATATGGTCATTAAAAATTGGCTCCTGGGATCTGCTGGATATTTGGTTCTGGCATCCCGATCAGCCAGATCAACTCGATATATGCCTGACTCCTATCAACTTCTTCTCATTTCTGTTTGTATGTGTGTTATTTAATGCTTTTATGCAGGAAATACCAGATCTTATTGACTCTCTATCCGTGGCCTTCTTAATGCCTATTTCCACTATGTATGGCAATATGGTAGGTACTTTCGAGAGATCTGCCATATATCAAAGAACTCTTGGGTATCTACATGAGATAAGGAGCGTAGTAAATCCTGCTGCCCCACTGTTGCTCTCTCCCGACCGCGATAAACATGGCCGCAGCACTCCTACTATCCTTCAAAGAGCTTATGGAGCGTATGATACGGTAACTGACAAGTTTGAAAGGGCTATGAGTGGTAGCGGATCGCCTGATACTCAATTCTTAAATACCCCACGTGACTTTGTTGGTAAAGGTATAGAAACAGTGAAAGAAATTACCCCTTCAGCGGTTAAAGGAATCTTTGATATAGAACAGAAATAAATTTTAATATTTTTTCACCTCTAAGCTGTGAGTCAGGATATATAAGCGTTACAGCTGCAAAAAATATTTCGCGCAAGGACTTCCATTGGCCTTTTAAGTCGAGTATAATGACAAATATAAGATAAGAAAAGTGTGCGTAAAAGTAAGGTATATTACAAAGAAGAGAAAAGGTAATAAAAAACGCATCGCCCTGCTTCTTGAGGGGCATTGTTGCATGGATAGTGTCACGTCTCCTCTTTTTCCTTACGAGATCCTTACGTCGACCGCAGCTCCTTCATTTATAACTAACAATATTTGGTAAAGAACTATGAAAGAAATATTTTTTGAAAGCGAACTACTTAAGTCAAGCGGTATAATCCATAGGTTCTTCACAAGAAACGGTGGGTTTAGTACTGGCATATTTAGTTCACTCAATCTCTATGGCAAAAAAGGAGATGACACATCTCGCAATAAAGAAATTATAGCGCAAAGTTTTGGACTGAGTAAAGAAGCTATTAAAACAGTTAACCAAGTGCATGCAAGAAATGTCATAACAATAGATGCATCAAATCTAGAGCTGGATTTAAGCGGTTTTGAAGCTGATGCTATGGTAACTAAAGTTCCCGATGTTATTCTAGGAATACTAACAGCAGATTGTTGTCCGGTGCTGTTTTCAGATCCAGTTGCTAAAATAATAGGTGGTGCACATGCAGGCTGGAAAAGCGCACTTGCAGGTGTAGTGGATGCAACTATAGAAGCTATGGAAAAGTTGGGAGCAAACAGGTTAAATATTAAAGCTGCGATAGGACCTGCAATTCTTTGGGATTCCTATGAAGTGGATGGCAGCTTTAAAGCTAAATTTATCCAACAAACTGAAAGTAATGAGCAATTCTTTAAAGCTTCTAAAAATCAAGGGCACTATATGTTTAATCTTAAAGGTTATGCACACAAGAAGTTATTAGATGCAGGTATTATGAGTATTGATAACTTGGAACTAGATACCTATGCAATGGAAGACAACTTCTTCAGTTGCCGCAGAGCATACCACAGAGGTGAAGAAGCCTTTGGTAACCAGATGTCAGCGATTTGTTTGAAGTAATTTAATAGAGTCATCGCCGAATGCAAGCTTCCGCCAGCCAGTGAGTACGCGCAATCCTTCTGTTTGGCCAATAACAAGTTGGCTTAAATCATTGCGGTTAGCTATAAGAGATGCCGAAATACCATGCTCTTGTGATTTTTTAACAAGTAAAGTTTTAAGTGCCTCAAGCTTGGCAATATCTACCTCCAGCCGGGTGGATGCACGGCGCACATATTCTTTAACCATAGAGTGAAGGGCAGGGTTCTCTGCTTGCTTGATAAATTCTTGCTCGGTAAGATTTAGCTGCTTGCTCATAGCCTCGCCAAGGGTTTTACGCTTAACGATTTCTATAAGTGGTTCATCTCTCAATATGAAATTCCTAGGCTTATTAAGTGCCTCAGCTTGCTGTTCTCTGGCCTTAAGCAATACATATACTTGGCTAAGTGCTTGGGTACTTTTGAAAGATTTGAGAAACTTGCCAAAGTAATCGATAGCTTGTGGTGATTTATAAGTATAGTTTTCTAAAGCTTTATTTTCTTCAGCAAGCCATGTAAGCATGTTTTTGGCATTGATTTCATCTGATAGTTTATTCTTCATTTCTATAAGATAGGTAACGTCACCTAATGCATACTCAAGTTGGCTCGGTGATAAAGGCCTTCTTAGCCAATCGGAGAACTGATGCTGCTTGGAAATTGCTACTCCGCAATATTTCTGCACAAGTTTGTCGTAGCTAGGTGGATCTATAAATCCAGTGAACTGTGCAGCGATTTGGGTATCAAAGATATTAAGTGGTACACATTTGAAATGGTTATAAAGGACTTCTATATCTTGTTTGGCAGCATGAAAAATTTTCAGTACGCTTGGGGCGGATAGAATATCCTTGATGGTGCTTAGATCTAACCCAACTAGAGCATCAATTACGCAAATTTGAGTAGAAGTAGCAAGCTGGATTAGTGATAGGATTGGGTAATAAGTTTTTTCGCGGACGAATTCAGTATCGATTGCGATTACTTTTTCTTGAGCTAAATGCTCACATAATTTGTCAAGGTCAGTCTGTTTGGTAATTAGCATCAATTTTCACCAAGCAGAACATCGCGTTTACCAACATGGTTTGGAGCACTTACTACGCCTTCGCGCTCCATGCGGTCAATGAGATTAGCTGCACGGTTATACCCTATGCGTAAGCAACGTTGGATATAGCTCGTCGAAGCCTTTCGATCCTTGAGTATAATTGCCAAGGCTTGATCATAAAGATCATCACCTGATGATCCAAGTTCACTTCCTTCAGCATCTGACTCATCATCGCTTATGGTTATGTTTTCTACGTACTCAGGTGTGCCTTGAGCTTTGAGGAACTTAGTAATGCTTTCAACTTCAGCATCGCTTACGAATGGCCCATGAACACGCTCTATCTTGCCGCCGCCGCGCATAAAGAGCATGTCGCCCATGCCTAGCAGTTGTTCTGCCCCTTGTTCCCCAAGGATAGTGCGGCTGTCAATTTTAGAGGTGACTTGGAAGCTTATTCTGGTTGGGAAGTTAGCTTTAATAACCCCGGTGATCACGTCTACAGAAGGGCGTTGAGTTGCCATTATGATGTGGATGCCGGCGGCTCTAGCCATTTGGGCCAATCTTTGGATTGAGCTTTCAATGTCTTTGCCAGCAACTATCATAAGGTCTGCCATCTCATCGACAATTACTACGATGTTGGGCAAATGCTTTTCTTCGATAGTTACGGTTTCATATTTTGGTTTGCCGGTTTCAAGATCAAAGCCTATCTGTATATGCTTTTCCAGTTTTTGCCCACTTTTGATTGCGTCTGCTACGGCTTTGTTATAACCATCTATATTGCGTACACCAAGCATAGACATGAGTCGGTAACGATTTTCCATCTCTTTCACAACCCATTTGAGTGCAGATATAGCTTTCTTAGGCTCGGTGACGACTGGTGCTAGAAGATGTGGTATGCCATCATAGACTGATAGCTCTAACATCTTTGGGTCGATCATAATAAAGCGACACTGAGATGGAGGATGCATGTAAAGCAGTGATAAAATCATAGTGTTAATTGCTACTGATTTACCAGAACCTGTAGTACCTGCAACCAACAGATGTGGCATTTTGGCGAGGTCTGCAATAACTGCTTCTCCTGCAATATTTTTGCCTAATACTAGTGGTAACTTATCGTCACAATCGCGGTATAGCTTGGATTCTATCAATTCACGTAATGCCACTATTTCTCGGTGAGTGTTGGGTAACTCAATGCCAAGTGAGCTCTTACCAGGAACAACCGCAATGCGGGCAGAAATAGCGCTCATTGAGCGCGCGATGTCGTCAGAAAGGCCGATTACGCGTGAAGATTTTATACCTGCCGCTGGTTCAAATTCGTAGAGTGTAACAACAGGGCCTGGGTGAATTTTTGTGATTTCCCCAACTATTCCAAAGTCCTCAAGAACTTTTTGCAAAAGTTTTGAGTTTTGATTAAGTGACGATTCACTTAGCTGGAACTTCTTAGACCTTTCACTCATCTCCTTGAGCAGAGATGTAGGTGGAAGTTCAAATTCATCAGGTTCAAGGCGGAGTTTAGACTGAATTTGCACTTTCTTGTCAGGAACCTTTAGCTTATTTATAATCTCAATGGTAGGTCGCTGTGGTATTTCTGTAAAGTCAGAGCTTTCCTCTTGATCTATAGTCCCTTTATTGCGTGATATAACCCTACGTAGGAGTTGGTATACTAACCGTAATGACCATACTAGAACTAAAATTGCATAAACAAGCAGAGTTATAGCGTATCTAATGCCACGCATCACATGTCGTAATCTAAGATTAAAAGTTATTATTAAGCCTAACAAGCTAGCAGTTAGAGTTATGAAAAAGACAATTAGTGACTCATATCTTAGCTGTATCTCGCCAAGTATAAAGCTTCCTATCAATCCACCCAAGTTTTGTTTAAGATGCAAGTAATGACTTATAAAGGCAAATGATAATGCAACTGCTGGTATTGTTAGCATCATGGCGCATAATCTTACTACCATTGCAGCTGGAGATCGCTTAAGTACTAGTTTAAATCCATAAACAAACAAAAATACTACTGGTATAAACAAGCTTAAGCCAAAACCACTAATAAGTGGACCTGCAATGTATGCTCCCCAAATGCCGGCCCAATTGGATATTTTTTCAACCTCACCTACGCGGTTGAATGAGGGATCATGGCTGCTGTAACTTATGAGAGCAATAGACAAAAAGGTTGATAGCGCTAAAATCGCAATTCCCCCAAAATTTATGATAAATCTCTTTAGCATGCTAAAAAAAACAAATTATACTAACTGATAAAGAGAATAGCGAAGATTTGCTATTTTTCAACAAGTCAGATTATGGAAACTAGCTTAATTTATTATAATGATATTTTGCGTGCTACTAATAACCCTTCTAAAGTAGGCAATATAACGGCTTCAAATTGCGGGTCTTCAGATATTAGCTTATTAAATTTCCGCATGATAGCGTTACTCTCTTCTGATACCTTGGTTAAGGCTTCACCATATACATTGCCAAATAAGAAAACATTGTCAGCAATTAACAGTCCACCAGGTTTTAGAATGTGGCTTGCATGCTCTAGGTATCTAATATAAGAAGCTTTATCCGCATCTATAAATACTGCATCAACTAAAGTGTCAAACCTTGTTAAAGTTTCTTTGGCATCACCTACAACAAATTCTATGCGTTCCTCGATATCGCTACCTTGGATACGTTGTTTAAATAGAGTGACTGCCTTTTCAGTTCTCTCAAATGAATAGAGTTTGCCGTTCGGCCCTAACGCTCTAGCTATCCAAGTTGTGGAATATCCGGCAAGCATTCCTATCTCTACAGCAGAACGTGCATTAATCATTTTGAGTAACATATAAAGTATTTTGCCTTCATATGCACTAATTTGCATCGAGAATTCAGCATTGGGCTGATTTTCAATAATGCTTAAAAGCAGTGGATCTTGGATTCCGAATAGGTCATTTATGTACTGATCACGTTTTGAAGTTGAGCGGGTCACTTAAACTAATCTCTTATGTATTTGACCAAGTTCTATATAATTAGTCTCAGAGGTATATATGTAATCTATCTCCTCTTGCTTAAGTGGGCGAAACAACTTTGCAGGAGATCCTGCCCATAGCTCTCCACGTGCAACCACTTTTTTTGGTGTAAGCAATGCTCCAGCTGCTAGCATACCGTGTTTCCTAACTTTTGATCCATCAAGTAGAACCGATCCCATGCCTATAAATGAATGATCCTCAAGTGTGCATGCATGAAGGAGGGCTTTGTGGCCTACTGTAACGCCTGTGCCAATTATGGTAGGTCCATCATATCTGCTTACGTGGATAGTAGAGTTGTCCTGGATGTTTGAGCCAGCTCCAATTCTAATATGGTTTACATCACCTCTTATTACGCATCCATACCAAATGCTAACTTTGGATCCGATTTCAACATCGCCTATAATTGTGGCGTTGTCTGCAATAAAAGCGTCGTCAGCAATTTTTGGGGATATTCCCTTAAATGACCGAATGATTGCCACAGTTGCCTCTAATTCTTAGTTTTGCTTTTTTTAGGTTTAGTAGGGCGAGATTTTGGTGCTCTAGTAGGCTTGCTAGCCTTTTCGCGAATAATTCGCTCTGCTTCCTTAAGTTCTATTGATACAGGGTCTTGTCCCTTTATCGATGCATACTTCCCGCCAAATTCTACAAATGGACCAAATTTGCCAAAGCTTGCTTTAATTGGGCCGAACTCTTCAGAGATGCCAACCAGTCTTGGCATTGAAGCGAGGCTCATAGCGTAGTCGAGGTTAACAGTTGCGAGGTCTCTGCCCGCAGGGAGTTTTACACGTTTAATATCTTTATCTTTGATAGCCTCTAAATATATGCCATAAGGACCGCGTTTAATTGTATATGTGCGTCCATCTTTGCCTTCCCCTATTAGATGGGGTAATGGGAAGCCTGAAACACTGCTTTCCTCTTCGGCCAACTCTTCTGAATTTGTCATATCTGGGATTCTTTGGATATGTTTGCAATTTGGATAATTTGAACATCCTAAGAATGGGCCAAAACGACCGTTCTTAAGTTTCATTTCACCAATGTTGCACTCTGTGCACTTATGTGCTTCGCCTTTATACAAATAAGCACTTAATTTGCCTTCCATTTTTTCGAGTATTTCGGATCCCTTAATTAGCAATACTTCGTCAATGCGGCTTTTAAATGGCCCCCAAAAGTCCTTTAATACAGATTTGCTACTGGCTTCGCCATTAGATATATCATCAAGTTGATCTTCGAGCTTGGCTGTAAAGTCGTACTCCACATATTTTGCAAAGAAAGAGGTTAAGAAGGCGCTCACTATTCTTCCTTTTGGCACCGCCACAAAACGCTTGCGATCTAGCAATACATAACCTCGGTCCTGTAGTACTGCTATAATTGAAGGGTATGTTGAAGGTCTACCAATTCCTAGCTCTTCAAGCTTTTTTACCAGACTTGCTTCTGTATAGCGTGGCGGTGGTTCCGTGAAGTGTTGATCTGGTCGCATTTCAATCGTGTTGACTGCTTCACCAATTGTAACAGGAGGCAATATTAATTCCGTATCTTCAGTGCCTTCAGCTTTCTCTTTGATATAAAGCTTCAAAAAACCATCAAACTTTATGGTGCTACCGGTCGCACGGAATATATCCTGGCCACCAGAGTTTGTTATATCCATAGTTACCGAGTCTAAAATTGCATTACTCATTTGCGAGGCCATCATGCGACGCCATATAAGTGAGTATAGCCGGTAATGATCAATACTTAGACTGTTCTTAACCTTTTCGGGTAGAAGTGCCATATCTGTAGGGCGAATGGCTTCGTGTGCTTCTTGAGCGTTCTTGGTCTTATTTTTGAAAAAGCGAGCCTTTTCAGGAAGGTAGCTCTTACCAAAATGAGAACCAATTAAATTGCGCGCAGCATCAAGGGCTTGAGAGGATATGCTTACACTATCGGTTCTCATGTAGGTTATCAAACCTGTAGTCTTACCATCTACTTCCACACCTTCATAGAGACCTTGAGCTATTTTTGCAGTTTTTTTAGCAGAGAAGCCAAGCTTACGCGCTGCTTCTTGTAACATTGTAGAAGTTGTAAAAGGTGGAGGAGGCTGACGCTTTAATTCCTTCTTCTCAACATTTAAAATGCTGTATTTTAAGTTAGATAAACTCTTTACTGCATTGTTTGCAGAGTCTGCATTGTTAATAGAGAATTTTTCTAGTTTTTGGCCTTGGTATTGTATCAACTTAGCTAAGATTTTCTTTTTATCTTTAGTTGCGAATTCAGCCTCAATGGTCCAATATTCCTCAGATTTAAAGGATTCTATCTCTTCTTCTCGATCGGAGATAATGCGAAGAGCAACAGACTGTACACGTCCTGCTGAGCGGCTTCCTGGTAACTTGCGCCATAAAACTGGAGAAAGATTGAAACCTACTAGGTAATCAAGAGCTTGCCTTGCTTGTTGTGCCTCTACTAAATCCTCGTTAATTTCCCTAGGATGCGCAACTGCATCTAAAACTGCTTGTTTAGTTATCTCGTTAAATACTACGCGTTCTACTGGTATCTCAGGGTCGTATACTTTTCTTTCCTTAAGAGCCTCTAGTAAGTGCCAAGATATAGCTTCGCCTTCGCGATCAGGATCTGTAGCCAGTAGCAGTCTACTGCAAGTTTTATAGTGCCTTACAATTTCATCAACATTGCGCTTAGATTTGTCCAAAATCTCAAAGCGCATTAAAAAATCTTTATCTGGTTGTACAGATCCTTCTTCGGACGGAAGTCCTCTTATATGCCCATAAGAAGAGATTACCATAAAATCTTTGCCCAAGTATTGATTTATGGTTTTGGCCTTAGATGGTGATTCAACTACTAGTAACTTCATTTTTTAATTGCCAGACTGTTTTTTCAAATGCATAATCTCTTTACAAGTCAATATTAGCCTTTTTTAAGAATGTCAAGAAACTATGCCCATAGCCGCATAAATAGACTTAGTGCAAATAATAGGCGCCGCAATAAGAGCGGCGGCTATAAGTCTTATGTGGTTATAATAATGTTGCTTCTGGTTATTGTATTCTTATCCCGTGATATTGCTCCGAATAAATCCGTTATTGAAAAAGATTTAACAAATCAGATAAGGTCGGGTGAATTTATTAAATGAAGCTAATCTGGTAGAGATGTTTTTAGAGGTCTTGCTGTCTGAGCGAGGACTGTCTAAAAACTCAGCAGCGTCATACCTAAATGATCTAAGAAGTTTATTGCTTTACTTCAATCTTAAGGGAATTTCAGTGCGAAATCTTACTACTTCAGATCTATCTAGTTATCTTGCGAGCCCCCAATTTAAAGACTGTAAACGTGCGACTATAGCGCGCAAGATTTCAACTTTGCGCCAGTTTTATCTATTTCTGCTCTCAGAGAAATTAGTAACAGAGAACCCTGCACTTGAGCTGCCACATCCCAAGTGCGAAACCAGAGTTCCAAAAGCTTTAAGCCAAGGTGAGATAGAAGACCTTATAGCAACAATGAAGGGAGTAGAGGGCCCTGAGGGCATACGCAACTATTGCTTACTAGAGATATTATATTCTACCGGAATGAGGGTATCTGAATTGCTAGAATTAAAGCTTAGTGCCGTATTAAACCCAGTTGAGATTCAGAAAGATTATCAGGTAATTTTGGTTACTGGAAAAGGGAATAAAGAGCGTATTGTAATTTTTAATAAACGAGCGCTTGAAGCTCTTAAAAATTACCTAAATATAAGATCACATTTCCATAAAGACACCCATACAGACTATTTGTTCCCTTCGCAAAAGCGCAGAGGTAAGGCAACTTTCTTATCTCGTCAGATGTTCTTCATAATTTTAAAGAAAACTGCCTTAGTGGCCGGAATAGACCCACAAAAAGTATCGCCACATAAACTAA
>CAYWJW010000027.1:0-20189 GCA_964458795.1 uncultured Candidatus Jidaibacter sp.
TTTTCTTCTCATCTCTTCCACATAACATTTTTATGTTATCTGGTACAGCCCCAATTACTTTTCTTTTTTAATTATTAAAGTTCAAAACTCTCTTTCTATAAAACATTATGAGCGTTAGTGAAGCTTTAATATGGACCCCGCGATCGGAGTCGCGGGGTGACATTCCAGGGTTACTTTTTTATTCCGGATACTAGTAGAACTTTTACAGGGATGACAGGAATTGGGCTTTACTTGCTGTATTACTTATAACCTAATCCCGAACTGAGGTTAGGTAAGGGGTGCCTGAACCTCTACATCATTGCTTTGGAATGCAAACGTTATGGTTACCGTAGTACCTAGGCCTGGTTCGCTTTGGATATCGAAACTTCCATGCATAAGTTCTATAAGTTTTTTAGTAAGCGGCAAACCTAACCCCGTGCCTTCAAAACGCTTACTTAGTGTGCTCTCAACTTGGCCAAATGGCGAAAGTGCACGAGCAAGATCTTGTGCAACCATGCCTACGCCGCTATCTTTGATTTGTAAAATTACTGAATTATTATCCACGTCTTTCCAAACCTTAGTAATAACCTGACCGCCCTCTGGAGTAAACTTTACAGCATTGGATAGTAAGTTTAGCACAATTTGTTTTGTACGCTTTGTATCAGCCATAACTATAATGTGCTCCGCTGGAACTTCATCAACTAGTTGAACTTTGACCTCATCTGCCCTTGGCGCCATCATTCTTAGGCAAATCTTAATTGTTTTAGTCAAATCAACTTGTTCAAAATCAATTTGCAGCTTATTTTCTTCAGCTTTGGAAAAATCTAGAATGTCATTGATTAAGCTGAGCAAATGCACCCCAGATGCATGAATATCATGTACAAACTCTTTATATTTTTCATTAGCAATCGGCCCAAGGGATTCACTATTTATAATTTCTGAAAACCCAATGATTGCATTAAGCGGTGTGCGTAATTCATGGCTAACATTTGCAAGAAACTGGGATTTAGCCTTGCTCTCAGATTCTGCAATTGCTTTCGCATTGGCTAGTTCAAGCCCAGCTTCCTGTTGCTTTTCTATCAACTCCTCAACTTTCTTAGAGGTGAACACTGAAAACCATACTATTGGCGTTATGATGAGAGCTAACAATATGGTTATTAGGTATTCAATTACTGTAAGCATTCTGTAGTGGTAGTTTATATCATAGACAAATTCAATAACACCTTTTGCACCATCTGCAGCGGCTTGATTTGAAGAACTTACTTCTCTGGTTACAGAAATCGGTCTAACTACGGTTAATACGATCTTTTTCTCAGTGCCTTTAAGGCTTTTAATCGTACTTGTTGCTATGCCTATGTGTTTATAATCTAATTCGTCTGAACCTATTGCATGAATAGCTTTCTGAACCCCAGCTTCGTTTCCGGTTATATTCAAACCTTCATTACTATCAAAAAGCAGCTGATTATCTAAACTAAATACTTTCACTTTCAATAAATGCTTGGTTTCTAGATATTCGCGCGAAACAATAATAAATGATTGGTACTGATATAAACTTGGCCATTCTGAAGCCGGTATGCCTTTAATGTAGCTTACTACGGGATAATAGCGGTTCCAGATATTTTTAGAATATGCTTCAAATAACTCTTGGCTAAGATCCTCCAAGGGCTCGGAGATGAAATGCTTAACTATATATTCTTTTGCGTAATGGCTACCTATAAATGAACCAATTAACACAACTAGTGCCATCGTAATGCTAAATATACGTATGTTAGCAAACATTCAAAGGGCCATATACATGTCAATACTTATATATTCAATTATTTAACTCAGTTTTGCAAGAAAAAGGTAATTTATTCCGCATCTGTCAGTTATTTATTGTAATTGGTGTAACATTTTCGCCGCGTTAACCAGTTATTAACCTCTTTCAACTAGAATTGGAATAGTAAATAAGTTGAGAGCTGTTTATGGAAGAAGTAAATGAACGCAGATCAGCGGATACAGATAGTTATGTAAGAAGTGTTGCGATCACTATTCGCGCGCTGATAGCCCAGATTAGAAGTAATCCGGCTGACTTCCCTGCATTGCGCGCTCTCATAAGCGATCTACTAGGTACTGCAGGACTAGATGAAGTAGACCCTGGCCTTGCCGCGGATGCAGCGCACGCACTGATGGAAGCTAGTGAAAAGACCAGAGCCATGTCTTCCCCAGCTCCTACTGCAGATACTGAAATTAACCTTACAGACGCGCAAAAGAAGCAGCTCCTTGATCTTTATTCTGCTATAGACGAACTGAAAGAAGAAATGCGAAAACTCTCTGAAATCCTTGAAGAGATTAAGAAAAAAGAAGATGAACTTGCAAAGCTTGTCTTAGCAATCGAGCAAAATCCATTTTCTAAGAACGCAGAGACTGATCGTATTGCTAGGAATAAATTGATCTTCGATACGATCAATTTATCCTTGGAGCTCAATGATAGCATCAAGAACAGCGATCAACGTTTAACGGAATGTAAAGTTAAAAGGGATAGGATTGATAAGGATGAGACTCTTACTGAAGATCAGAGAAAAGCGCTATTAAGCCAGGCTGATAGGGATATAGAGGTTGTTGCAGAAGAGTTGAAAATAATTAAAGGCCAAAGTATTGAATATGCGAGAAAAGTAGCTAGTGACTTGGAAAGAGCTTTATTAGAAGAGGTAGCAGCTAAAGTGTGCTCTACCGAACAGGAATACACAGAAAAGATGAGAAATGGGCTACTTGATCCTGATAAAAAAGAGATTGCTGCTTTTATTGAAAAAATCAAAGCCACACCGATTGAAAAGCGAGAAGCTGATTATGCGGACTTTGTAGAGCGTTTTGTCGATAAGAGAGTAGCTGCTGTTGATCTTACGTTAGTAATAAAGGATAGGACAGTAAAAGCGAATGAAGGAATGTCTGGTACAGGAGCTCCACAGGTTCCTGAAGATAAAGCAACTGTAATTAAGCAGGAAACGGGTCAAAATCCTCCTATTGTTGAAGTTGCAAATCCAACTCCAGTACAAACGCCGGTCAGGAAAAGTAGGGCATCTCAAGAGAATATGACAGCAGATGATATTAACATCTTGACTCAAAACGCAGAAACAAAAGTAGCTCCACCTAAAACACATGCTGAAAGAATAGCTGCAAGTAGAGGTGAGCAGAAGCTTTCTACAAATGATAGGCCAAAGAATCATGTAGAAGCACTGCGCCAACAAAATAGCCATGATCCTTCTCGTTCTCGGTAAAAAGGTCGAAACAAAGGATATCTTCTAATAAGATCTTAACAAAAATGAAATATTTTAATTATTTTGCTTGATTTGCGACTATCTTTTTGAGATAATTGCCAACTGAGATAATTACCAGGTTTACAAATTCATAGGAGGTAACTATGCAAAATTCTCAAATATCTGAAAAAATAAGAAAAATTCATGACCAATACATCGGTTTTGCTAAAGACGATAAGGATTACGACGAGATCCTCTTTTCAACTGGAGAGCTTATCAAACAAATAGGTACAGAAGCCACGGCTGCATTCCTCAATTTACAAGACAAAAACGGTGAAACTCTATCTCATCACATAGTTAAAAACCCTTTAAATGGCCATAGACCAGGCACTTGGGCTATTATTGAACTTCACCTTAAGGGAGCCAATCTTAATATTGCAGATAACTATGGCAACACCGCTTTGCATGCTTGTGCTAATCTATACAAAGGTCTTATGCATGCGCAGGTATCAAGCGAGGGGTTGACGCCTTTTGCTTCTGACTTAAAGTTCGTTGGGCTGATAAAGGTAGGCCTAAAACATAGGCCTGGCGATGAGCGTATTATGTTTGCCCTTATGGCAGATGTCGGGGCAATGCTAGCATGCGGTGCTGACCCGCGTGTTAAGAACAAAAAAGGTGAAACAGTATTAGGCATGGTTGCAGATATTGCCAAGATGTTGAAAGCTGATTCTGCTAAGCCAAATATTTCCGAAGCTTCTTGCAAAAAAGCATTTTCGGTATTTTTTGCAAGAGAGAAGTTTTCTTTTAGTCACAGTGAAGTTAATAATGATACTAGGTACCCTTGGGCACTGAACGTAGTTAACTGGGTAGAAAGCTTAAATCTTCCGACTTCAGTTGGCAATGTATCGCTTGTCGCAAAGCCAGGTGCAAGTTCATCAGATGATGATTGCTGTATCCCGGCTAATAAAACAAAATATGCAGCTACAGTAACGGCTACAAGAGCAACTGCTGCTAATGATGGCGGATGCACTTTGTTCTAGGATAACTGTGCAATAATAAACTAGGGCTAAAGTTAATCAGCCCTAGTTTATTGTCACATTATCCCCAGCCCATCAGGATTTAACGGATATTTTTACTTCCGCCTTCACGCCTCCCAAGATGGATAATATGTTCCATCTTTTTTTATTTTCTTACCAACCTGAGGAAATTCAAAGGTTATCCGCTTTTTAATGTACATGACACTTTCTTTGTTTAGTTCAAGTTTAATGGGCCATACAACCGCATCACTGTCAAGCAGGCGTTGTTGCATGAATAGCACATCACCCTACAGCCTGCTAAATACACGACAGAGAGTATGTCTCTTCAATCAATATCGCTTCACTTCTTACCTTCTTAGATCCCTACGTCGCTCTCGCTCCTCAGGATGACAAATCCCTGGAAAAACCTAGTCTCCGTCATCCTGAGGAGCCGCAGGCGACGTGGGGATCTAGGAAGTTTAGAGGTCAGATGATGGTCATAAAAAACACTGCTCCTATCCCCATAGTTACTTGATTTGAATGAACTCAAGTTTCCATGCAACAACGCCTGTCAAGCAGCGGTATGACATTCTTTTTATATCAATGCATTACTACTTTTTTCTCAAGTTCTGTCATGTGCGTTATCCGCTTTTTAATCCCGAACTCAGGTTTATAGAAGAGCCAAAAATATTTTGCACAGGGACTTCCATTGGCCTTCCGAGTCAAGTATTCTAATAAATATAAGATAAGAGAAGTGAGTCATTATGGTAAAAAGTTATTCAGTTCTAGAAGATTTTAAGAAAAGTACGTCGGTAGATGAGGTCACTTATATTCGTATGTATAGCGGTTTTGCTATAGGTGATACCTCAACTCTAGCAGAGCCTGAAGTAGTTGATGATTTAATTAAGAATTCCGTTTACCGACGCGATTTATTCTAGGCCATGCTAAGCGCTACAGCCTCAGCGATCTTAATCCCATCTACTCCTGCCGACAAAATACCACCTGCATAACCTGCACCTTCTCCTGCCGGGAATAAGCCTTTGGTGTTAATGCTTTGGAAGCTCGCATCGCGCTTGATACGAATTGGAGAAGAGGTGCGAGTTTCTACACCAGTTAGCACTGCATCATTCATATCGAAGCCTGGTACTTGTCGACCGAAGACAGGGAGAGCTTCGCGGATGGCATCAATAGCATAATCTGGAAGACAGGAAGAGAGATCGGTTGGCGTTACGCCTGGCTTATAGGAAGGTATGACACTACCTAAGTTAGTAGAGGGTATCCCAGCAATAAAATCACCCACTGTTTGGGCAGGTGCAGCATATGTGCCGCCACCAGCTATAAAGGCAGCAGATTCCCACTTGCGCTGGAACTCGATGCCAGCAAGCTGTCCACCCGGGTAATCATCAGGCGTTATGCCTACAACAATGCCAGCGTTAGCATTGCGCTCGGCGCGTGAATACTGGCTCATGCCATTGGTAACCACGCGCCCTTCTTCCGACGTAGCAGCAACCACCGTGCCACCCGGACACATGCAGAAGCTGTATACATCACGCCCATTTGTGGCATGATGCACTAATTTATAATCTGCAGCACCAAGGATAGGATTGCCAGAATTCTTGCCAAAGCGGGCCATATCAATGAGTGATTGCGGATGCTCTATGCGAAGGCCTAAGGAAAAAGGTTTGGCTTCAATATAGACACCTAAATCTGCAAGTAGCTTAAATGTATCGCGTGAGCTATGGCCTATGGCGAGCACTACATGGTCGGATTCGATATGCTCTCCACTCGCCAGCATAACCCCTCGCACTTGCCTTGTGCCATCGCTGGATATGTTAATATCTATATCTGTTACTCGGCTTTGGAAGCGATACTCCCCCCCAAGCGATTCAATGGTCCTACGTATATTCTCTACCATCTTTACCAGCCGAAACGTACCGATATGAGGCTTGGCTTCGGTTAATATATCTGGCGGGGCTTCTGCTTTCACAAATTCGGTTAAAACCTTGCGTCCAAGGTAGCGCGGGTCTTTGATCTGGCTGTAGAGCTTGCCATCGGAGAACGTGCCTGCACCACCTTCACCGTATTGTACATTAGACTCGGGGTTAAGCACTGATCTACGCCATAGCCCCCAGGTATCTTTAGTACGCTCACGCACTACTTTGCCACGCTCTAGTATTATGGGCTTAAACCCCATCTGTGCCAAAAGCAGTGCGGCAAACAACCCACAAGGTCCGGCACCAATCACTATTGGGCGAGTGCCCAAGGTTTTTGGCGCTTTTGCTACGAAGCGATAAGTAGTGTCTGGCGTCGGCTGAACCCGCGCATCTTTATGGAGACGCTTAAGCACTGCTGCCTCATTTTTCACCTCTACATCAAGTGAATAGATAAGTACAATAGACGATTTTTTACGCGCATCATTTGCACGCCGATATACCTTGCATGAGATAAGCTCATCTGGTGTAATCCTAAGGTACGCAATAACGGTCTCAGCAAGGGCTTCTTTAGAGTGATTTAGCGGGAGTTTAATTTCGGTTAGGCGGAGCATGAGCTTATTTTATATGAGTAAGTCTGCACAGTATACATGATAGAACTAAGGCAGGGAAGTGGGTAATACCAAATTTAAAATTTTTCTACTAGAAAATCTTCTGGCTAGCAGATATAGCATATACATAATCCTCTGATTAAACCATAACTAATCTAAAGAGAATAACTTTACTAAGTATAACTCCTCGGTAAAGGAGGCCCCTCCCAAGTACGCTCGTGATTACGAACATGATAATCACCATAAACTAGGCCAGCAAGTATAGCTGCTGGAATAGCGACTTGTGCGATAGGATTGATCTCAAAATTAGGCACAAATTCTGTGACCCTTAAATGTTTATATAATCCCAATCCTAATACCCCAAGGCCTGGCATAGCTATATAACCAATTGAATTCCTTAAGCTACACCTCATCCATAGATATTTTTGTTCATCTGTTTCAATACCTACCGTTTGCTCTGCATATAAAAAACTATTTCTATATGCTCTAAATGGGCTGATTGTATTTTTGTAACGGTTATGATGTGCGCTAATATGATTTATAAACCTATCGACACTTCCAAGTTCTGTTTCTGCAGTATACTTATCAGTTATTACTGTCTTCACTTCGCGTATTACCTCTTCTTTCGATAAAGACTTATTTTCTAGAATCCTGTTAACATCTTCATCTATAAGCTCCGACTTACCTGTTGTTTTAAAAAGCTCAATACATGTGCGTACTCGTACATCAAAAGAGCCAATAACCTCATTATCATAAAATTCAGACAAGAGTTGTCTATTGGGGAAACATTTGGCTTCTATGGCTTTACTTAACCTCATTACTAGGTCAACTAGCACAGCTACTGATGCTGCTCCTATAATGACTATTGGAGCAAACATCTCTTGTTGTGGTAATCCACGGTAGTTTAGATAAAGAGCTGTGCCTCCAAATATAGCGCTAGCTATATGAGCCAAACCACCTGCAGAAACAGCGATATGCCCCCATACAAATGCATTAGTGAATCTATCATAGGTGTTTGTAAATATAGCCCCCGGCATATGGCCTCGTGCAAAATATTGGACAGAATCCCCAGTTGCAAACCAGTCATTTACTACACCATAAGTAGTGGCTGCAAGGTACACAGAGGAATATACGCTAGCCGCTTGCAACAAGGCAGAAGGGGTAAATGGCAACCTTTTTGAGATCAAAGGATTTAACGTAAGAACAATAGCAGAGATTACCGATGAGGTTAAACAAGCATTATATATAGGTAAGCCTATACTTGTAAGATTTTGTGTCATTTCATCATATATTTATCAATTATTGGGAGAAGTATAATACATTAAGCTACTGCTCTCAAATTAATAATACAATATTGATAAATATTACACTTCTATCGCCAAAGTTTCTTTGTACCTAGTGAAGCCGCCACTTAAACCCTAACCAATCTAAACAAAGTAGCTTTGCCATAAACCTCTTATAAATCTCTGCGATATCATTGGGCTTATCTGCATAGAGTCTTCGCATCAGCTTAATATAAAATAGCTTGACTAGAAATCGTCAAAAGGATACGGCCTACAGAATATTATCTCGTTCTTGCGATAATAGCTCTTAAGACAAGTAATGCCAATTCCAGTAAATAACTATAGTAAGCACATTTTGTCAATTTATTAGCAAAAGCTTAACTTTATATCTTTAGACAAATCCCAATACCTGAATTAATGTACCACTCCTTCATAACTGTAGAGCGATACATTAGTTAACTCTGGTACAAACGATACATAATGCATAAAATTATAGTGGCTGTATTTTTGTATATCGCTATTTGGCAAACACTATACATTTTTGTAGGTCCGTTAAGAGCTACGATGTTTGCATTAGGGTTTGTAGTTCTATGGATGGAACAATAGATAAAGGAAGCTGCAGGATATATTTTCAATGATGTAAAGCAGTACTAGGAGATCTCTAATTCAGCTATTAACTCTGGCTTCATTCTTGAAAGCTTTTGTAAATAGTGCATACCAAATAACCCTATAGAACTTCCTATTATACCGAAGAGTAAGCTTATTGTTGAGAATTCACCTGCAATATATCCACCTATTAATACGCCTGAAATTCCAAGAATAGTTGAGGCTATGAAAGACTTCTGATTGGTTTTAAATAGCATGAATCCAGCTGCAATAGGAACTAAAATCACTGGTGCCCAAAAATTATCAGCGAGCCATACAAGCTCCATTAAGCTCATTCCAGCAAGAGCGAGTGTTACCGATAATGTAGCTATCATAAGCACAGATATTCTTGCTATTAAGAGTTCCTGCTTATCAGTAAGATTTGGGAAAAGTCCCTTTGCAATATCATGTGCGCATAGAACACTTGTAGTATTTAACCAAGAGTCAGCAGTAGACATTATTGTAGCAAGTATGCCACTAATAATAAGTCCTGTAATCCCTATAGGCAAGTAATGACCCACCAGGTAGAAAAATGCTGTATTAGGGTCTACTCCAGGTGCCTTTACTTTAATTACAAATCCAATAAGGCAAATAACTAATGTAAATGGCAATGATACATAGGCCATCAACTTTAAAGTTTTGTTGAGTTGTCTACTATCATTAGCCATTAGAAACCTTTGTATGAATGTACCAGATGTAACTGGAATGAGGCTATAAAATACCATGCTAGCAAGTAACAGCATATTGCCTTTGCTCAAGTCTATAGAAAGATGTGTATCAGGTAGCTCAGATGCTAATCTTTCAAATCCTCCAACATCATGAAAAGCTATGGCACAAGCCACTGGAATCGCGACTAGCAGCACCAAGCCTTGGAAAGTATCGGTAAGAGTAACAGCTCTAATTCCGCCGAAGAGAGAATACACAACAAGTACACCAAATCCTATAAATATTCCTGTTGAATGTGGAATACCCAAGAACCAGTTGAATAAATAACCTATGGCCACTATTTGCATGGCAATTATGCCTATAGATAGGAATATTGAAAAGATATTAGTTACCCACTTGCCGGGTTTTCCGTATAAAAATCCCATAATATCGCTTGCAGACATACAACCTGCCTTTTTAAATACTCCTATGTGTTTGGCAAATATTTTGGCAGTAATATACCAGAAGAGTGGTTGTAACAGCAAAGTAACTGCAAATATTAAGCCCATGGAATGGATCTTTTCCACTGCACCAACTGTTGCACCTGCGCCAACATGTGTAGCAAACATCGTAAAGAATAAAACAGATGTGGAAACATAGCCAGTGCCGAGGGTATATTCACGTATGGTCCTAATACTGCTAGCTTTATAAAGGCCAATAACCAAACATAAAACTAAATATATTCCAATAACAACTATATCTAATATATGCAAATCATTCATTTGTGCTCTCCATTTAGCTTTACTATTCGATAATTTAGACAAATATTTCACGACAACTTAACCTATCGCGGAAGATATGCAAATAAAATTTTGCGAAAATTTAAAATAATAGTTGCCACCTTATAAAAAAAGTATTTAAATGCCATTAAATATTTTCCTAATCAGCTATGAAACTTAGGGAAATGCTAACTTTGGGATAAGATTGGGCTATGAGCAATTTACATGTGGTAGATATAGCTGTTATTGGAATATATTTAGTTTTATGTTTGGTTATTGGCCTTTATAAAGCTAGCAGTATTAGGACCATACGTGAATATACTCTTGGTAATGGTTACATATCTACCACTGTGTTGCTCTTTACTCTATTCGCTACTTATATCGGTGCTGGATCCACAATTGGCGTTGTTGAAAAGATCCATTCCATGGGCTTAATATTTGCGGCGAGTTTAATGGTACAGCCTCTTATATGGGTCATTACTGCTAAAATATTTGCCAAACACATAGATGTATTCAAAAAAGCCGGTTGCCTGTCTATAAGTGATGTTATGGGGTTTTTATATGGTAAGCCTGGGAGATGGATCACCAATATATTATCAATTTTTTTTGCTATAGGTTTAATTGCCATGCAGGTAATGGCAATTGGGTATCTATTTAATTACTTCCTTGGAATCCCACATTCAACAGGGATATTTATAGGATTTGGTGTACTTGTTATATATTCTCTCTTCGGCGGAATTAGAGCTGTATCACTTACAGATACTTTCCAAGGTCTGGTGCTGCTAGTTGCAATCCCAGTGGCGTGTGCTGTGGCTTTCCACGACATTGGTGGGTATGATAAAATGATGGAAGTGCTGCCGTCAACACATCTTTCCATAGACTTTAGCAAAGATAATATTCTATTACTTGCCGGTATGATATTTTATAGCTTGATCCCATTGTCACCAGGTACTTTTATGCAAAGGTTCCTAATGGCAAATGATGGTAAGCAACTTAATAAAACGTTGATGATGCTTGCTTATGTGACGGTACCATTTACGTTAATAATATGTTTAATTGGGTTTGTAGTTAAAGTTAAGGCTCCGGAGATTGATCCTAATACCGCATTTTTCTATCTAATTGGTCATTATTTGCCTGTGGGCATTACAGGGCTTTTAATTAGCGGAATACTTGCTGCGATAATGTCTACTGCCGATTCTTGGTTAAATACTACAAGCGTTGTATGCGCGCATGATATTGCAAAGGGACTTTTTCCAAATCTTACTGATAAGCAGGAGCTCTTAATAGCAAGAGTATCTGTACTTTTAATAGCTGCCTTATCTGTAACACTCGCTCTTGTTGGTACTGGTGTTATGGAACTTGAATGGCTTGCTGGTAATTTTTGGGAACCTATGATTTTGATTCCTCTTGCTGCTGGTTTTATGATGTTCCAAACAAACACAAGATCATTTGTGTGGTCAAGTATTATTGGAATCTCAGGGGTGTTTTTGGGTAGATATGTGACTGGAGAGTTTGCAACTGTAAGTCTTCTTTTTGGCACAGTTGGCAGTGCTGTAGGTTTGTTTGGTATGCATTATTTCCAGAAACTTACATCTAAACAAGTTAATAGCGATTCAATATATAAATCTCCCTCTTCAACTGCTCGTGTAACTAAGCGAAGTGTTTTTAAGGTTTTAGTAAAGCAAGTTAAGACTCAGGCAACAAGGTACAAACAATATTGTTATACTTTCGGTTGCTTAGGGATGATATATTTTCTTGGGTCTTCTTTCTTCATGGCATTTACTGATATGAAAGTTTTATGCACTATTGTGTATTTAAAGGCAGCAGCAGCTATACTATGCTTTGGGCTATGCGTATATGACTTCCATCTAACTCCTGCACAACAGGCTAAGTATATGCCAATATATTGGTATGGAACTCTGCTATATTCCTTTCCGTTCCTTTCTTCTTACATTGCGCTTGTGTATGCAGGAAGTATGCCATGGATGATAAACTTAATGCTGAGCATAATATTGCTATATGTATTTAGTGGTTGGGTTTCTACAGTGTTTTTATTCCTTACCGGTTTTGCCGCGGCATACTTATTATTTAAATTGACTGGTTATAGTCTTGCTGTGGATTCAGGAGAACAGCCTAAGATGTTAGGGTATATATATTGCCTATTAACAGCTGCTATTGTGTTAATTCTGAAGCAGAGAGACATACTACAAGAGAGGGATCTGCAATCTAGAACACTTTATGGCGCAGCAGTTGCGCATGAAGTTATAAACCCATTGCAAGGTTCTGCTATGATGGCTGATATATTTATAAAAGCCTTTAAAGACAAATCTCGTGTTGAAGAGATCAGCCAAGAAGCTTTTGATGACATAAAAGGCCTGTTAGCACCGTTCAAAGAAACTAGCGTTGCGGCTTTAAAAACTGTGGACAGATTGCTTACTTTGGTGCGAACAGATATAGCTGAGGCTGATGATATGGGAATATATGACATAGGAGATTGTGTAGAAAGCGTGCTTAAATCTTATGGCATTAATGATAATGGTCTTAACAGAGTTAAGGTGATAAAAGGCAATAGCTTTGAGTTTAAAGGCAGCAAACATTTTGTTAGCCATGTAATTAAAAATCTGATCGGCAATGCCTTGAAGTATGCGGATTCTGACGGTGATATAGAGATATGGTGTGAGGGTAGGGAGCTACACTTTAAGGATAGTGGCCGTGGAATAGCTCCAGAAAAGTTGCCTTATCTCTTTGAAGCTTTTGATAAAAGTGGGTCAACCATAGGTACTGGGGTAGGACTTCCATTTTGCAAGCGTGTAATGGAGAGTATGGGTGGAAGTATAGAATGTAAATCTGTTCTAGGTAAGGGTACAGAGTTTGTATTGACATTTCCCACATTTAAAGGTTCGGTTCAGCATAAATAGACATATGTATTGCCATCTGACGAAATTTGCCTAAAGATGTGCTAAAATATATTCTTCAATTCAGAGGATAATTAAAATGAATAAAAAGCTTTGGTTAATTTTAATCATAGCGTTGCTTAATGCGGTTGGTCTTACTATTGTTGTCCCACTTTTTCCATTTCTTATTAGTCTGTATGTTTCTGCTGAAAAAGTCGCTCTTTACATGGGCATATTGATCTCGATTTATGCTGTTTGTAAGTTTTTTATGGCTCCTATAATGGGTGCTCTTAGCGATTATTTTGGTAGAAAACCAATCTTATTTTTTAGTTTGCTTGCAACTGCGGCTGGGTATTTTACTCTCGGTATTGGCGGAGCGCTTTGGGTATTGTTTCTCGGCAGAGTTATTGCTGGACTTTCAGCCGGGGATATTAGCGCATTATATGCATATGTAGCGGATAGCTCGCAAGGGAAGGAACGGACAAAGATTTATGGATATTTAGGAGCCGCCAATGGTATCGGTTTCATGATTGGACCTGCAATTGGAGGGGTGTTAGGCATTGAATATATTTCACTTCCCTTCTATATCGCAGGAGGGATTTCAATTATTACGGCGCTATTTATCTATCTTTTCTTGCCCGAAACCCTTATAGAGGAGAAACGTAATAAAGATATAAAAATCACTGCTTTTAATCCTTTTTATCATTTTAAAGAAATCTTTATCCTAAAAGAAGCGAAAAAAGTTTTTATATTAGGTGCTTGCTTTTTTATTGCTCTCCTTTTTTATCAAACTAATATTTCGGTATATTTAAAAGATATCCTTATTTGGGGTCCAGCCCAGATTGGAGCATTGTTTGCTCTTGTAGGATTGTGTGATATTGTTTCAAGAGCAATTTTATTGCCAAAGCTTCTCATATTTTCTGAAAAAAGCATTATTTCGGGAGGCCTAATTCTTATGATAGCGGGATTTGCTGTTATAGTGTTAAGCGGCTATCTAGGCATAGCTAGTTTGTTGTGGATTTCTATTGTGCTTATCACAGTTGGAGAAGGTTTATTTGATCCATCTTATAATAATATGCTTTCACATTCTGTAAGTGAAAATAAGCAAGGGCAGTTACAGGGAGTAAATCAAGGTTTACATTCTTCATATGAGATTTTTTGTCCCCTTGCTGCTGGCTTAATATATCTATATAATCCTCTAGCTATTTATATCCTCTCCACTTTGTTGATTATAACAACTCTTATGTATTTCTATAAAAATGCTTATTTTCTAATCCCGAATTCAGGAAAATAATACCGCTATTTGATCATATCTCCTCTATAATTTTTATTACTTCCGGCTTCACTATTTGAAGTAGTAGAATTATGGCAAGAGTTTGATTAACTTGCTCAATGCTTAAGGTTCTTTGCGCAGACTCATTGCTGGTACACGAGCGTTCTATGTTATAAACAAGCCAATTAATCCAATTACCTAAGACGCCATAAAAAGCTGCTTTAAGCGTATCTTCATCTATTGTGCCACCTGCTTTCATATAACTTACTATGATTTGACTAAAAAGTCTTTTATCAAACTTCAAAGCGATGCCTGACCAGTCTAGTGCTGTATTCACAATTTCATAAGTAGGATTTAGCTTGCGTGCAGATTCCCAGTCGATCAAGATTGGATTATTCTGCTTATCCCACAAAACATTCTTTTGGTCTAAATCACCATGGCTCACAACACTATATGCTGCCAGAGACGATATTGCGCGGTGATAGGCTTCATTTGCCTCTAGTATAATGCCCTGATTTTTTCGTAAATCGCCTGCAAATGAGCACCCAAACCTTTCAGCCTTATTGATTGTAGCAATTATTTTCTTTTTAGTATGCGTATAAAATTCTGGTTTAGTAATTCTAGGCTCAGCAAGATTAATCAAATGCATTTTAGCTAATATAGCTGCTATTTTCAAAGCATGGACTTCGGATACAGTATGCGGAGTCAGTGCCTTAGCATCAACCCATGGATATACTAGAAAGCCGGTGTCATCTATCATAAAAAGGTATTTGCCCGATTTTTCCATAGCGTAAATAGCTGGAATACCTTGGAGAGCAAATCGCAAGGCAATGTGCTCACTCAACTCATAATTTTTGATAATACGTTCATCTGTCAGATCAATATCTTTTGATAACTGTTTCACTGCATAAGTGCCTTTATCAGTATCAAATCGCCACATGCTGTGAAGTAAGCCACCATGTATTCTTATGGGTAAATGAAGAAGGGTGCCAAGATGAAACTGAGCGCAAATATCATTGGCATAGCCTTTTTTCATACTATCTCACCCACATGTTCTGCATAACTGGATAGTCCTTCAGTGTTGCTGGTACTATCTTTATATTTATCTTTTTCATATCTACCTCATTAAATACTCTATAACTATTAGTATTATACAAGTGGGAATAGCTGCATGGAAGCCCCTACATAAAATATTTTAGCTATTATTTTTTACCTGTTTTAACAGGTGTAGCCGCTTTTTCCCTGGCTTTTATTTTTAAATAACAGGTGGAAACAGGGGATTGCCTGAGTTTGCGGCTTGTCAGGGAAAGGTATAAGGTTCTCATGGGGACTTAAGCATACTTCTCTCATCTAATATTTATTAATATACCACACCGAAAATAGGGCATGGAAGTACTTAAATGAAATAATTTCATCCTGCATGATGTACTGCTTTTAGGGGGAGGTAATGGTTAAATGTTATTCATATTAAGCACTAAAGGTCTGTTGATAGACTGCTTAAAAATTTATATATTCCCTTGAAATACAATGAGAAATAGGCTATAATTCTGTAAGTTTTTTGGAGATAAGGTATCATTTATTCCATTTTTGCAAGAAACTTAACAAAACCTTAATATTTGTGGGATATGCTTAACGCAACTCGAGAGCAAGTAGAGAATCCAGATATGTTCCAGCGGCATTTAGAGTTGGGAGAGCCATTTGAATTTACCGAAGGTATAACTGAAGATTATGGGTTAGTTGATTGTATTTACTACCTGAGTCGCAATAAAAATATAGCATTTGTACAAAATGTGCTGCCTAGACTTCTAGACATATATAAGAGGGAGCATAAATATTTCAGTCCTGCCCTCAAAGTCATCACGAAAGCTGAGCTAAGATGGGAAATTTTGAATCCTTACATACTAGAGGCATTAATTAGCTATGCGACCATAGATAACTATCATTATGTTGCAGGTATATTACGTAGCTTTCCTGATGGAGGCAAGGCTGAGACGGGATGTATTAAGTTATTAGAAACGCACTTTAAGCTTATGGAGCCGCCACCACCACCTCCAGTAGAGTCAGTAGAGGAAGCAAAGAAGAGCGCATCAGAAGGACAAGAGCAAGAACAAGGACAAGAGCCAGGACAAGAGCCAGGACAAGAGCCAGAGCCCATTATATGGCCGGATACGATAGATTTTAGTGCTGAAGCAGAGAGGGTATTATTTAAGCTATTCATAGGTCAAGAATCTGAATTTTCTAAATTCTTTAAAGATTTGGAATCAGCCCCGAGTAAATATAGAAATGAGCTATATAAGGCAATATATAATCTTTTCATGAGCCAGAGATTATATAAATATTGCGCAGATCTAGATTGGTGGGATAAACAGCTATTTGAATCTAGAGTAATTAAGCACTTAAAGCTAAATACCATTCTGAAACACTGCTTCTCTGAGGAAAACAAAGAGCGTTTAGCCTTAGGGCATTTTGACAAACGAGTTGGCAAGTGCGTGGAGATTCTACAAAAGATTGCCATTACGCACAAGATGTTTGTCAACGGAGCTTTGAGAAAGGAGGGTGTAGATATTACATCGTATCGCTCAAATCCGGTTGCAGAGATAATTAGAGTTATTGAAGCTAAGTATAGGAATAAGGAGACTCTTGATGAGGTTCAAGCTTTCTTAGAGGCTATAACGTATAACTTGACGTTATCGATAGACTTTGAGGATGAATCGAATCCAGTTGAAATTTATAATAGCAGTGATTTTCCTAAATGGGCTCAAGAGTCTATAGCTGAGCTTTTTGGAGCAAATTTCTTGCGAGATACTGATAATTATTACCTTAAATATAACAATGATAGTTTGCGGGCTATAGTAAATACTGAGTGGTTTAAGGGCTTAAAAGAGACAAGTGAAATATACTTGGGATTTTGCAACAAAATAAAAAAAATAATCTTTGATAAAGATAAGTATAAAAATGAAACTTTAAAAATTCTCTCCACCATAAATAAAAAGATATACTTTGTTTTAAAGAAAGAAAAGAAAGAGCGACTTGAGAAAGGCATTGGAATTCTTGAAGGGTTAGATGACCTTAGAATGGCTTGTGCTAGATACAGCATTAATTTCACTACTAAGAAGGAGGAAGCGAGATCGGCATTTTTAGATAATGTAAGCGTTATAGAACATCTTGGTGAGGGACGCTTTATATGTGAAGATGCAGTGCAAATGGGAGTGCTGCTTACAAGTTACCAGCATGGGATAATTCAATGGAATGAAATTATTGGATATAATGTAGTTACTGGGTATGAGTGGGCAAATACTGAAATTACTTCTATCTATATATCATCAGGTTTAAATTCATTGGATTCATCATCTGATTTGCTGAAACTTGCTAATCAGATAGGGGTGCTAAAGATAGTCCAAAATGTCAAAGTAACTCCTCTTGCAAAGTTGTATAGGATATGCAAAGAAAATGCGCTTGAAATAATTATAAAAAATAAAGGCTCATATATTGAGTTTACAGAAAATCTTCTTAAGAGGTCTCAGAAAGTCACAAATATTAGTATCATTAGAGATATCAAAAGGATACTTAGCAATATCAGGATCTCCTATGCTATAAAAGACACTGTATTACAAGATGAAAGCGTAAGTAAAGCAAGTGATATACAGGAGATAGAAACGCTGCCCCTTTTACTGGTGCCGCCACTAGAAGAGAAGCCTAACTATATACTAAGCGAGCAGAAGATTTCGCGTAGGGGGGCTGGTAGACAACAGCTTGTAATTACCCATACAATAGATTTATCTGCAGATACCAAAGTATCTACGGCTTTTAAACAAGATCAAACCCAAGACCAGGATGAAGAGCAGGACCAGGATGAAGAGCAGGACCAGGACCAAGAGCAGGACCAAGAGCAGGACCAAGAGCAGGACCAGGACCAGGGTCAAAGTAAGGGTAATGATGGTCAAGAGCAAAGTCGTCCAAATGCTGGATATTCTTGTGATTTTCCGCGTTTTGAAATGGACAGTCCATTTGATGCTGAACAGTTTGGTAGGTTTATTTACGCTAATAAGTCTAAGTTATCGCCAATAGGCCACCCTAATAATTTTTACGATATCACGCTAGAAGAGGCACTCCAGGGTGCAAAAGAAATTTTAGAGCAGTTAAATGTAGATTACATAAGTAAAAATGCTGCAGAGCGATTCATTAGGGGGAAGGAGGCATTTCAATTCATCAAGTATGGTATACAGCATCACAACATTTTAAGTAAGTTAGACAGGCTCTTACAGATAGTGTGGAATCAAAAGTTCGCGAAAGTACTATATACATACTCTCCAGTCAATATGTTGGTTACTGTGGGGAAAAACGAAACGCAAGAATACTATACAAAGGAGGTGTTTAAAGATCTAAAAGATGATAGTTCTTTTAAAAGTGAAGAAGTTGGTGCTAATGCCATAAATTATATGGCACAATTAGTGCAGAATAGATTGCCTATTTTACGTCAGTTATCTCCTATATTCTTCAAAATACAAGCACTTGAGAAGTTTAGACCAGGCTTGGTTGCATTAGCGCGTGAAGCTTCAGGAGAGGTGTTGCGTTATATAAGTTCTACAGGGCAGTATGACCCATTAAATCCAAACAAGCCAACGCCAAAACAGTTTTGCATAGAGAGTGTAGTGAAAAGTATGATAGATACATGGTGTCATACGGAGACTGCAGGCAAATATAGAGACTATCTTGCTAAACTAGAAGGCATTGTAGGGGCGGATTCTAAAGATATTGTATATTATAGCATATTAGTTTTTTTGAGAAAGATGGCTTTAGATGGATGTATAGATCCTAAAGCCTCACTTACCATATTTTTTGATGTAATTGCTAATATGGAAAAGCATGAAATGCTTGCGGATTTTGCAAGGCTTCATTTTTCTAAAGGCGCATCAATAGAACACTTCACCGAGAGCTATCAGAACGGACATTATGAGATTCTCAATATAGGTGTGGACAAAGCTTCTATAGAAAAATTAAGAATACGTTTAGCGATACATGCATATTGTGCGCAATTTGGCTATGCTAGTCGATGTGATAGCAATCTGAAGATTAATAATCTAGATGAGAAAGATGAAAAACGTATCTATAAAAAGCTTGTAGAAAAACTGTTGCATCCTGAAAAAATATTAACTATTTCGGGAAATGTATGCTCACCGGTTGCAATAATTGATACGCTATCTGCTATTCTTTCTAATGCTAAGAGATACAACAAACTGGAAGAACAAATAGATGAATTATGTAATATTAATCTGGAAGATAAGATAGAGAGGCCTTCAGCCTATGCCGCTATTGTCGCAGGTCAAAAACTCATTTCTGCTGAGATGGAGTATGAAAGACATAGAGATATAGAGGTTGAAAATATACGAGTTGAGCTTAGATCACAGGTGCAGAAAGCACAGCAAGAGCATTGGTATGACTTAGATCATACTGAATCATACGAATCTAGAGCTCATTTATGGAGATATCTTGGTGCGCATACAAATAGGAAAAGACTTGAATTCTATCGTAAATTATTTGAGGATTCGAAAAACTTATTACCTCTACAAATTCTATATGTAGGGAAAACCATTGGTTCAAACTATAAACCAAGGGGTGATTATGCTAAATATTTCTATGCCTTAAAAGACTTTGCATTAGATACTATGCAGAACTCTAAATGCAGGATTGAGTATATTTATCCTGCAAAAGAAGTGCTGGAATTATTGCCGCATTCTCTAGATTATAATTCCTCTGCTTTACTTATGAAATTAGTGCTGCAGTTTAATTTTAATTCCTGGGAAGCAAATACACTAGCTGAGGATGCTAAGAAGCTTTATGTGTACTTTGAAAGTTGGGTGGCGCTACATTGTATATACGCGGCACATTTCACCTCA